>CAYSQG010000005.1:7907-49212 GCA_964433255.1 uncultured Leucobacter sp. | reverse complement strand
TTGAGCATGCGTATATTCTAATTCTCTTGAGAGGGCTCATCCCTGAATGATGAAACAAGGTTCACTTTGCGAGGGTTTGGGATAACGTGTGAACTCACATCTGAGCATCTCAAGGGGGACCCATGCACACACCAGAACCAAGTTCGTTCGTTCGACGCACTCATCAAGAAGCTCTCTCACACCTCCCTTTCGACGATGTGCAAGATTTTGAAGACGCAAACCGAGGGTTCATTGCTCGCTCAGCTCACACCGTCGTGCGCAACGAGCAGGGTGACGTGGTCTGGGACAACGACTCATATGGCTTCTTGCAAGAAGAACAGGCGCCAGACACCGTGCACCCAAGCTTGTGGCGAGTGTCACGACTGAACTCGATTGCTGGCCTGTTCGAGGTGGTACCTGGCATCTACCAAGTGCGTGGCTACGACCTTTCGAACCTCACCGTGATCGAGAGCGACACCGGCATCATTGTTATCGATCCGCTCACCACGCGCGAACCTGCCGCCGCTGCACTGCAGCTGTACCGTGAGCACCGAGGTGACCGTGCGGTCAAAGCAGTGATCTACACGCATTGCCATGTTGACCATTTTGGCGGTGTGCTGGGGGTCACCAGCCAGCAAGAGGTCGATAGTGGTGCGGTGAAAGTGATTGCACCCGAAGGGTTCACCGAACACGCAATCGCTGAAAACGTGTTTGCTGGTACTGCGATGGCGCGACGCGCTGGCTACATGTACGGGGCAGCCCTGAACCGGGGTCCAGCCGGTGCAGTGGGGTCAGGTCTCGGCCAAGCACCCTCAACCGGCACCGTTGGCCTCATAGTGCCCACCGATTTCATTACGCACACCGGGCAGACCCTGACCGTTGACGGCGTGCGCATGGAATTTCAGCTCGCTCCAAACACCGAGGCACCTGCTGAGATGCACATCTACTTCGCCCAGTTCTCTGCACTGTGCATGGCCGAAAACGCGACCCACACCCTGCACAATCTGCTCACTCTGCGTGGTGCAGTTGTTCGAGACCCACACGGATGGGCCGGCTACCTCACCGAGTCCATTGAGCTGTTTGCTGACCGCAGTGAAGTCGTGTTCTCTCCCCACCACTGGCCAACCTGGGGCACGGAACGCATTCACGAGTTTCTCTCCCTGCAACGTGACCTGTACGCGTACCTGCACGATCAAACGCTGCGGCTCATTAACCAGGGGCATCAGGGCGCAGAGATCGCAGAAATGATGCAGCTGCCCCCGGCGCTTGAGAACGCCTGGCATGCCCGAGGCTACTACGGCTCTGTGAGCCACAATGTGAAAGCGATTTACCAAAGATATATGGGTTGGTTCGATGGAAACCCAGCAAGACTCTGGGCTCACACCCCGTCAAACCTTGCCACCCGCTATGTCGAAGCCATTGGGGGCATCGATCGCACGGTCGAGCTAGCTCAAGCGGCCTACGACAGTGGAGATTATCGTTGGGCGGCCACTCTGCTTGATCACGCAGTGTTCGTTGACCCGCAACACGTGGCAGCGAAAGAACTTTACGCCCACACGCTGACGCAGATGGCCTATGGCATCGAAAACGCAACCTGGCGAAATTTCTTTCTTTCGGGTGCAACTGAGCTGCAGGGTCAGTCTTTTGGGTCTCCAACCAGTGTCGAATCAATTGATTTGCTCGGAAAGTTGACCCCCGCACAGATTTTTGACTCTCTGGCGATTCGTGTGAACGGGCCCAAGTCTTGGCACCAGCATCTCTCAATCGAGGTTATTTTCGAGGATCGCGACGAAACCTATCTGCTGGTGTTGCGCAACGGTGTACTCATTCACCGAAAGCGCGCAGCACGGGATAAGCCGGCTGACCTGAGAATCGCCGCGCAAAGTTCTCTGCGGTTGATTGCCTTTTTTGCCGGCGACACCAGCTCTGCCGGAATCACCATGACGGGAGACGCTGGGGTGTTTACCAAGCTCATCGAGGTGCTCGACACACCAGATCCAAGCTTCAACATTGTGCTGCCATAAGCTCTGACACTGACAGGCACCACGGCACAGATGCGTTGAACGAACTGAAGCATCGATGGAACAGAAGCATCGATGGAACAGAAGCATCGAGGGGTACAGATGCGTCGGGTTTCGGTCGGTGTTTCTTGCCGAGTGAGGTGTTCACCGAGCTTGCGAACGAGCAAGGGCAGGCTGCGTTTCAGCAGACTCCATTACCGCAACTCGATTGCAACATCGGAGCCGCCCTCTTGGGTCAGTCGATCACCCATCTGCACGAGTTGGGGTTGTGAGGCGAAGCCGCCAGCAAATAATGCCTGGCCCTGAGAAAAACTGGGGGACTGCTCAATGAGATGCTCAGGCGCAAACCCAAAGATTTGTGCGAGATCAGTGAGGTCGGTGCGAGAGCTCATCTTCATGAGAGCAAGGTTGTCGCACTGCGAGATCACGTTCGGGTGTACCTTCGAAGGTCGCTGTGTTGAGAGCAACAGCCAGATGCCATATTTGCGCCCCTCGGCTGCTATTTGAATGATGCGCTCAGTCAACAGCTGTTCGAGCGGAGTCGACGCGTGTGGCGGGCACAGGTTGTGCGCCTCATCAATGACCACCAGGCGTCCGGTGCGTTGATGACGGTTGGCCCACAGCTCGTCGAGCACGGCGAGAGCGACGGTTTGCATCTGTTCAGCCTGGTCAAAACCGCCCAGATCAACGACGGTTGCGTCTGCCCGGTCGTTCAACACATCGGTGACATCACGGTCAGCGTAGGCCCACAAATCCCAGTCCAGCACACCGAGATTTTCGATGCGCAAAGCGATGTCACGAAATGCTGGATTCTCGGAGGCGCGCAACCATTCATTGAGTGGCTGCTCGATGGCGGCAACGTCGTTGGCATCGATCTGCAACATGGTGTTGTATTGCTCCGCGTCAAGCACCGGATCTAGTCGCATGATCGCCGCTTGGGTTCGAACTGAGAGGTCGAAAAAACGAACGCACAGCCGGTCTTCGGTTGCGCCGGGGCGAAGCACACGAATGTCGCGCTGACTCAGTTCAGATTGCAGGCCCGCTGACACAGAATCTCGAACCTGTTTCAATCGAACAAAATCAGAGTTCGGGTCGAGCACGACTATTGGCAACTTGGTCTGCAGCAGCACCTGCTCAAGCATGACCCCGAGGGCATAGGTTTTGCCAGATCCGCTTTGGCCGCACCAGAAGGTGTGACGGTTCAGTCGGGACGCGTTGAGCACGGCCGGTTCAGCGGTGTCAAGCATCGTGCCAATGGCAAGTTCAGATGACATAAAAAAACCTCACGCTACGCATGTCTCAATTGTGTTCGGGTTATTTTGCCGAAGCAGGTGAAGCAGGTTCAGTGCCCTCGCCCACTTCAGTGCTCTCGACAGGTTCACTGCTCTCGACGGTGAACGGCCTTCGCACCAGCTGCACAAGCAGCATCATCAAGAGCACCACGACAGTGGTGGTGATGACCGCGCTGAGAGAGATTGGCCTGTTGAGAAACAGCACGAATAGCCCAACCACGACTGCGCTGATGGTGATCACTGTAGAGAATCGACCGACCGTTTCACCAAATTTTCCTGTGGTGAACCCGTGGCGTTCGGCCGACGTTCGAATGCCCGAAAACATGGTGTTGCTGGCGCGTTTGAGGGAGTGAGCGGTGCGCGAATCACCTGCGAACCAGGCGCCCAACGTGACGACCAAACTGAGCGCAGTTAGGGCGACCAGGGTTGACGCCATGAGCAGTGTCAGCTGCCCATAGAGTGCAAATGCGGTTGCAGCAGGCATGATTGATGGGCTCACTGAGGCTGCAAATAGGTGACTGCCAACGTTGATGCCGAGAGACATCAAGAAAAACACGATCGTGAGCGCACACGCTGCACGGGTCAATGCTTTGACACGGTTCGATGCGAGTGCCACCCCCAAGGCCAGCATGCCCAGTGCGATCCATGGCATCCAATACCCAAACGCGGTAGCGAGCTGGTAGAGCAGGCGAACGAGCGTGAGCGACTCGGCGCTGAACAGCGGTATCGTTCGGTTGATTTCAGGGATGTTTTCAGCGAAACCAAACCCTTGGTCGACGAGCACCTGCTTCACCTCAGAGATCAGTTTGCCGAGACTCAGCGTGATGGTGCCGTCGTCAGTGAGCTGCACCGCACGATTTGGGTCTCCCTGGATGATGGCCACAGCTCGGCTGTGGGTTTCACGCAGGGTGCCCTCCCAAATTTGGGCAAACTGGTCTGATGTGACGATTCGGTTGATGCCGGTGCTCAAAATGGAGCGAATGCCGTCGGCTGCGGGGGTGGCAAGCATGGGCAACAGCTCTTTTGCACGCGGTGGCAGATCGAGTGAGGTGATGCCGGTGAACACGTCATCGACGATGCCGTCGATGTCAACGTTTTCTTCGATGGCGTTCATAGCCTGATCGGCAACAAATTTTTGCACGGCGGGGTCTTCGGCAAGTGGGGCGAACGTCGCAACGAACCGATCGGTGTCGACGAGCATGGTGCGTGTCCACGTGCCAACGGTGGCGAGAGGTGCCAGAATGACGCTTGACACAATAAGCACAGCAGAGAGAATCTTGCGGCCACGATTGGTTGGGCTACGATCGGCTTTGGCCTTGTTTTCAAGCTCACGATTTCGAGCTTCAAGCTCTTCAAGCCTGGCTTCGAGAGCTTCGATGTCTTGCTGTTCTGGCATTGTTCCCCCTGATTGAACGCGCCGTGTGACACAGCATCGCGATAGGCGAGTTTACCAGCACCATCCCACTGCTCGTGCGGTCCCTCACCCAACTCCTTCATCCTCCTGGGGTGTGGAGGGTGCGGGCGTGTCCGAGACTCTTGGCAGAACGCCAGCTTGCTGAAGATGCGGTAACAGTGCCCCCGGCAGGATTCGAACCTGCGACCAACGGATTAGAAGGCCGTTGCTCTATCCACTGAGCTACGGAGGCGCACGTTTAAGGGTAGCGCACGGAATTTATTCGAAGCGATTCACCATGGCGAGAGCGGCTCGTTCGATGTAGTCCCGAAAAGCGACGTCGTGCATTTGGGGCAGGCCAACTTCATCGAGTGCCGCATGCATGTGCGTCAGCCAGTGCTCTTTCGCCTCGGGAGTGATGGCAAATGGCTGGTGCCTCATGCGGAGCCGAGGGTGGCCTCGGTGCTCTGAATAGGTGGTGGGGCCGCCCCAATACTGTTCGAGAAATGTGCGAAGACGCCATTTTGCGCCCTCCCAATCGTGTTCTGGGTACATGGGAGCAAGCAGGGAGTCTTCTTTGACCGCTCGATAAAACGAATCAACAATTCGTTCAAACGTCTCGGTTCCGCCAACCTGCAGCCACAGGGTGTCCGTCACGGCCGCGCCGTGCTCACCTGTTCGAAGTGTGAGTCGGGGTGGTACCGGCTCTTCTGGTTGCTCACTCATGATTTCGCACCAGGATACGTTGGCAACTCGGTCGCAAGCTGAATGCCCGCTGCCTTGAACTCGCGCACAATGGCCGGTCGCAAGGCACGTTGCACCGCCCAGTGAGCTTCAGGTCGGGTGCGCACCGCTAAACGCATCGTCACTCGATCACCAAAGGCGCTCTCGACGCCCCACACCTCGGGTTCGCCATCAATCTTTCCGGCAATCTCAGGGGTATCAATGACGGCTCGTGCTGCTTTCAGGGCAACGTGCTCAACCTCTTCAATGTCAGCGTTGGCGTCAACGGTGATGTCAATGAGCGCCCTGCCCCATCCCTGTGAGGCATTGCCAAGTTCAAGAATTTCACCGTTTCGCACAAACCACAGGGTGCCGTCGACTGCGCGCACCTGGGTGACTCGAATGCCGACATTTTCTACCGTGCCACTGATCTGCCCAACCGTTATCCAGTCACCCACCCCCATCTGGTCTTCGAACACCATGAACAGGCCGTTTAACGTGTCTTTGACAACGTTTTGTGCCCCAAACGCAAGACCTGCCGCAATGAACCCCGCCGAGGTGATCACGGCAGCCAAATTGACGTCAAACTGCAGCAGCACCAGAAAGAAGGCCACTATTGCAGTCATCCAGTTGATGATGTTGCGACCAAACGTGCCAATTGTTCTGGTGCGCTGCACCATGCGTGCGTTCATGAGCGGAGTGACCACAAGTTCTTGCGTGGAGCCAACCTTCTGGCTGCGCTTGGCACCTTTCACCACCACATTGACGGTGCGGGCAAGCAAAATTCGCAACACCCAGTTCGCCACCACACACGCAACAATGACCACCAAAATGCGAAAGAGGGTTTGATTCTCGCTGAAAAACGTGGTCAACGCGTTCCAAAACTCGGTCATTGGTGCCCTCCACGCGAGTCGGCTGCCTGCGCGGCCAATGCCCGAGTGATGCCAGCGAGCGGTTCGATGATCAATCGGCGCAGGGCAGGAGGGGCGTCAGGGTGAGAGTCGAGCCAGGCCTGCGAGGCGTCCCGCAGATGCGCGTTCGCAAGCGGTGACGGATAGAATCCATCCACAATTTCATCGACGATCGCGTGACTGCGAGAGGACCAAATTGCAAGCAGAGAGTCGAAAAATTTGTCAACATATGGTTCGAGCAACGAGAGGTCGTGGGCTCGCAAGAACCCTAATCCGGTAGCTCTCACAATCGCATTTGGCAATCCGGGAGCATCAAATATTGACGCCCAAGCCGCAGCTTTGTCTGCAGTCGTGGGCAATGCAGCCTTGGCGTGTGCAGCTGATTGCTGGCCGGTGGCGGTGAGATCGTCAGCGAGTGCACGGTCAATCTCTTCGGCTGACACTTTGCCACCCGCGGCAAGGGAGATAAGCAATTCCCAACCAAGATCGGTGTCGATGTCGAGCCCCTCAAGGGAGGTGCGTTCTTCAAGAATGGCGAGCACCGTCTCAAGCTGGGGCTCAGTTCGCGCAATTGCAGCAAAGGCCTTCACGAACTGGAATTGCACATCGCTCCCTGGCTGAGCTGACTGTGCAAGCCGCCACAGAGCATCGGCCACCTTCACCAGTGTGGCGTCACGCCTGTCAGGAGCCACATAACTTGAGGCGGCGAGCAGCAGTTGCTGCACCAACGTGCGCAGCACCGTTGAGTTGGTCTCTTTCGAGATATGTTGAAGCACCACATCGACGTACGCACTTGCGGGCAGCTCAGCATCGCGGGTTTGATCCCACAGGGTTCCCCAAACCAGGGACCGAGCGAGCGAACTCTCAAATGCACCAAGATGAGCGCTTGCTGTCTGCAACGAACGGTCATCCAGACGAATTTTTGCGTAACTGAGATCGTCGTCGTTCAGCAGCAGCAAATCGGGTTGGGCGGTGCCTACCAGTTGCTCTATGACAGTCAGCGGCCCATCGATATCCACTTCGATTCGCTCGGTTCGAGCCAAGCCCTGTGTGCCCAATGAATAGAGGCCCAGTGCCACTCTGTGCGGGCGCAAAGTTGGATAGTCAGCGGGCGCGGTTTGTTCAATCGCAAACGTTGAGTAGTTGCCATCGGCATCAAGCTCAAACTTCGCACGAAGCGTGTTGACCCCTGCGGTCTCCAACCATTTCTGCGACCACGTGGCCAAATCGCGGCCACTTCTTGCCTCAAGCTCAGTCAGCAAATCGGTGAGTTCGGTGTTTGAGTGATGATGCTTCACAAAATAGTCATGAACCCCCTGCATAAAGGGTTCCCGGCCAACCCATGCGACCAGCTGCTTCAGCACCGAGGCACCCTTGGCATAGGTGATGCCATCGAAATTGACCAACACGTCATCGAGGTCGCGGATCTCAGCAACGATGGGGTGTGTCGACGGTAACTGATCCTGACGGTACGCCCAACTCTTCTCGCTCGCCACAAAGGTGGTCCAGCAGTCACTCCACTCTGTAGCTTCGGCAACCCCCAGGGTTGACATGTATTCGGCAAATGACTCGTTAAGCCACAGATCGTTCCACCACCGCATCGTGACCAAATCACCGAACCACATGTGCGCAAGCTCGTGCAAAATGGTGATCACTCGGCGCTCGCGCATGGCATCGGTCACCTGGCTGCGAAAGACGTACGCCTCAGTGAAAGTAATTGCACCAGCGTTTTCCATCGCGCCGGCGTTGAACTCTGGCACGAACATTTGATCGTATTTCTCAAACGGGTAGGGGTACTGGAACTCTCGCTCAAAAAACTCGAACCCCTGCCTGGTTTTTTCAAATATGTACTCAGCATCGAGATATTCGCCCAACGAGTCGCGACAAAACACCCCAAGCGCAATCGAGCGGCCATCACTGCTGGTCAATTCGCTGCGCACCACCCGGTAGGGACCAGCAACAATCGCCGTAATGTAGCTCGACATGACAGGGGTAGGCTCAAAATGCCACACAGCCAGAGGCTCTTCGGCTGATGATTCGAGAAGCACTGGGTTTGGAGTTGGTTGGTTGCTGATGACCTGCCAACGCGCAGGCGCTTTGATGCTGAACTGAAACGTGGCTTTGAGGTCGGGTTGCTCAAACACCGCAAACACCCGCCGAGAATCGGGCACCTCAAACTGTGAATAGAGATAAACCTCACCATCTGCTGGGTCGACAAACCGATGAAGGCCTTCGCCGGTGTTGGTGTACAACTGTTCGCTCAGCACTTCGAGCGTGTTTTCGGGCTGCAACCCTGCCACTGCAATGCGGCTGTCACGAAACACCTCGGCCGCATCAAGCTCTACCCCGTTCAGCACCACACGCTCGACGCGATCAGCGATCAGATCAATAAACGTGTTGCTGCCTGACGTTGCCGAGAACTGCACGACCGTGTGTGAACCAAAACGTTCAGCCCCCATCGTGAGATCGAGCGAAATGCGGTAACTCTGGGTGCGCACCGTGGCCGCACGGGTGGTCGCTTCTGCTCTGGTGAGATTTGTTCCTGGCACTGGTGATCCTTCTCGATGAGAGACGTATGGTTCGCTTCAATAACCTTATTCGTTCGGTGGCGCTAGCCGCCTGAACACCTGAAACCATGGTGCTTGGTGCAGCGAATAGTATGGAAGACATGACCTCACACACCCCCCAAGTTGAATTTTGGTTTGACCCAATCTGCCCTTGGGCGTGGCGAGCGAGCAGGTGGGCCACAGAAGTGTCAGTACACCGAGGGTTTCAGATTGTGTGGCACCCTGTGAGCCTCAAAATTTTGAACGAGGGCAACCCTGAAAGTTCGCATGCTGAGCTCATGGAGGCTGGGTTGCGGCTTGGTCGCGTCATTGTTGCAGCCGAACAGCTGTATGGGCAAGAGGTGGTTGGCAGGCTATACACCGCTCTTGGCACAAGGATTCACGACGAGGGGCGCACGGATTTTGAGCACATTTTGACTGAGGCGCTCGGCGAGGCTGAGCTGTCAGGTCAGGCGGACCTTGCGGCAGCTGACGACAGTTTCGATGTGACTTTGCGCGCCAACACACATCATGCGACCGACATTGCAGGCCCGGACGTTGGGGTGCCCGTGATTTCGATCGATGGGGTTGCCTTTTTCGGGCCGGTCATTGACCCGTCTCCCACGGGTGCACTGGCTTTACAACTGTGGGACGGCATCTATGCGGCCGCGAGCGTCCCAGGTTTTTATGAGCTCAAACGGGGTCGATCCTAGAAGCCTCTGCTGCGCTTCAGACACACCCCCAATCGCAGATAAAGTGAGAGATATGCGCATTCATATTGCCACGGATCATGCTGGGCTCGAGCTCAGTCAGCAACTGCAGCAGCACCTGAGAGACCAAGGTCATGAGGTTATTGACCACGGGCCCAAGGTGTACGACGCGCTCGATGATTACCCATCGTTTTGCATCAATGCAGCTCTTGCGGTTGCGCGCGACGAGCGCGATGGAAGTGAGTCACTCGGGGTGGTGTTTGGCGGTTCTGGCAACGGGGAACAGATGGCAGCCAACAAGGTTGCCGGCATTCGGGCAGCATTGGTCTGGAACGAGTCAACCGCGATTTTGGCACGCGAGCACAATAACGCCAACGTCATTTCGATTGGTGCGAGACAGCATTCCGTTGAGGAGGCAATGCGGTTCATTGACCTGTGCATTGCTACCCCATTTTCGGGTGACGAGCGTCACGTTCGGCGCATTCAGCAGCTCGCCGAATACGAAAGCACCGGCAACATAGCTGGCAAACACGTCGATTCGATGTAACAGATGCCCGAGGGTCACTCCGTTCACCGCATTGCACGACAGTTCCGTGTCAATTTCGTGGGCACGCGACCTTCAGTTTCGAGCCCTCAGGGCAGATTTGCGCAGGGCGCAGCTGTGCTCGACCATCGAGAAATGACCGATTCTCGGGCTGTTGGGAAGCATCTTTTTCTCGAGTTTGAAGAGCGGGACTGGCTGCGCGTGCACCTGGGCATCTATGGGGCGTGGGATTTTTCTGGCAATGTGCAGGTCGACCCATCGATTCAGATGCACGGCGCTGACCGCAGACGTCTCGCCGGTGGGCAAGTTCTCGGCCGACAGGGTGACCACCCCCGGCACACCATCGACATCGATGCTGAAGATTCCGTCACCTCAATCGGTGCCCCACGGCGCACCCGCATGCGCATGGCTGAACAAGACAGTGAATCAGAAGATGTGCGCTCGTTTCCGCCAGAACCTGTCGGGCAAGTTCGGGTCAGATTGGTCAATGACAGCGTCTGCGCAGATCTTCGCGGCCCGACCGCCTGCGAAGTGCTCACTCCCGATCAAGTTGAAGCCGTGCTGAACCGGCTCGGCCCTGACCCAGCAAACGTAAATACCGAGGCCGAGCGACACCGCTTCATCGCCAGGGCTTCGAAAAAACGCTCACCCATCGGGCTCGTGCTCATGGATCAATCGGTCGTTGCGGGCATTGGCAACGTCTATCGAGCCGAGTTGCTGTTTCGCGCCGGCATCGACCCCCACGCGCCTGCTGACCAGCTGAGCGAGCACACGCTCGGAGAGCTCTGGGACGACTGGGCGGTATTGCTGAACGATGGCATCTCGGTGGGTCAGATGATCACCATTGACGGTCTTGACGAGCAGGCCTACCAGCGCGCACTTCGGCAACGCAAATATCGAAACTGGGTCTACAAACACGAGGGCACTCCGTGCAAGCGATGCGGAACCAACATCGCGCTCGAGACCATGGCGAATCGAAAACTGTATTGGTGCCCTGGCTGCCAGCGTGCCCACTGACAGACACTCACGACGACGACTACTCTGTACCTCATGCGCGATTTTCTCTCTGCCGTCATCGGCAAGATCGTGCGTGGTGTTGCCAGACTGCGCGGTGGCGGCTCGGCTCTGCCCGGTCTCGTAGTTGAGAAGATTGACCCCGGTTTTTTGGCGAGGGTGCTTGGTCGGGTGCCCTATGGTGTGGTTGCGGTCAGCGGAACGAACGGCAAAACGACCTCGACCAAAATGATTGTCGAACTACTGGAGTCCCAAGGGCTTCGAGTGTTCACGAATCGCACCGGATCCAACTTTTCGAGAGGGGTGATCGCTGCGGCAGTACAAGAGTGCTCACTCTCGGGCAAACTCGATGCCGATGTGGCGGTGCTCGAACTCGACGAGGCGCACGCGATGCACGTGATCGATCGAGTGAAACCTCGGTTCACGCTGCTGCTGAACGTGTTTCGTGATCAGCTTGACCGATTCGGTGAGATTGACACCACGGCAAAACTCCTCGAACGTTTGAGCGATGCAACCACTGTAGGGTTGGTGTTCAATCGCGAGGATCCGCTGCTCTTGCGCATCGGAACCAACGCAGCTGAACGCATCAGTGTCAGCGCGTTTGGTCTCTCTGCAAAGCTACGAGCTCTGTTTCCGAGTGATGATGATTTTCATGCAGGCCAGCCCGCCACCCCAACATCCGTAGCGAATATTTTTCGCGCCGACGTGACGCTCGAAGCGGTAGCCGATCACTCAGCCACCTATCTTGTTGAAGAACCAAGTGGCCCAATCGAATACCACACCACGCTTCAACTCGAGGGTCTGTATAACACGTTCAATGCAGCAGCAGCCCTGACCGTGGTGCGCATGGTGTTGGCGGCTGGCCCCTTGCAGACAGATCGCGCTGCTGCCGAGAGTTCGGTACCCACCGCAGAGCTCATGCGGGCACTTGCTCAAGTGAAACCGGCGTTTGGTCGCGGGGAACAACTCGAACTCGACGGGGCTCCGCTCGAACTCGTGCTGGTGAAGAACCCAGCGGGGTTTCGTTTGGCTCTCGCTTCGCTGGGTGCCTCGGACATTGCGACAATGATTGCCATTAACGATCAGTACGCCGACGGTCGCGACATGTCTTGGCTGTGGGATGTTGATTTTTCGACGCTCAAAGACGGGGGAGTGGACACGGTTTCTGGCACGCGGGCCTGGGACATGGCATTGCGGCTTGAACATGACGACGTGCCTGTGGGTCACGTCAACGAGCAGCTGACACAGGCCCTGACCGAGTTCCTTCAGCGCACTCTTGGCCGGCCGAGGCGCATATTCTGCACCTACACGGCGATGCTGAGCCTCAGGCACGAACTGGCCGAACTGACCGATGTGGAGAACGTGTGGTGAGCACAGAGCAGCAACCCAAGGAGCTGGTCATCGTGTCTCTCTACCCGAGAGACATGAACATCTATGGCGACCGGGGCAATGTGCTTGCTCTTGTTCGGCGAGCGAGAGCTCACGGGTACGCACCCAGAGTGGTCGAGGTGAACCCGGGAGATCCGCTGCCGGACGAGGTTGACATCGTGCTTGGTGGCGGAGGTCAAGATTCGGGGCAGGCCAGGGTTGCAAACGATTTGCTTCAGAGGGCAGAGCAGATCCGCGCGCTGGTCAATGATGGGGTGCCGATGCTCATGATTTGCGGCATGTATCAACTCTTCGGCCACCGTTTTCTCACTAGTTCAGGCGACGAACTGACCGGAATTGGGGTGCTGGATGTTTCAACCAGGGGCGCTGACACCCGCATGATCGGAAACACCATTGTCATGAGCGATGAGTTTGGTGAAATCATCGGCTACGAAAATCACAGTGGAGACACCGTTCTAGGTGAAAATTCACGCCCACTCGGCCGCGTGACCCAGGGGTTCGGCAATAACCCCCGGGACGGTGTGGAGGGAGCCCGCACCGCACACGTGATCGGTAGCTATCTGCACGGATCACTGCTGCCCAAAAATCCTGCGATCTCTGATTACTTGATTCGAACCGCAGCCACACGCCGCTACGGCTCGTTCACCCCGCGCGCAAGCCTCGATGAGACGACCAGCAGGGCTCGGGAGTCGGCGAAACAACGACCGAGATAAACACCTGGTTCGGCACCAGATATCGGCGGTGGTCAGTCCAGCAGCCCAAGCGCTTTTAGCTCCCGGTGCAATGTCGCACCGTCTGGGCCGTACACCCACGGCACCCCACTGGCACTGTGTTTCTGGCTTGCCTTCGAACGCCCGCCCGAGAGCACCGCTTGACCGGTCGACAGCTGTCGAATGGCGACCGCGATCACGTTCTCGGGGTGTGTTGTTGCAAACTGTTGATAGAGCGCCTCGTCATGTTGGCCGTCGTCGCCAATGAGCAGCCATTTAATGTGAGGAAACTCGGCTGCGATGCGCTCAAGCTCATGAATTTTGTGTTCTTTTCCGCTGCGAAACCATCGATCTGTGGTGGGCCCCCAGTCGGTGAGCAGCAGCGGGCCCATGGGGTAGAGGTTGCGCTCAAGGAAACGGCTGAGCGCTGGCGCCACGTTCCACGCACCGGTTGAGAGATACATCACCGGGGATCCGGGATGAGCGGCAAGCAAGTGGTCGTACAACACCGGCATTCCGGGGGTCGAGGTTCGTGCGTGTTCGTCGACCACAAAACTGTTCCAAGCTGCGACGAGCGGGCGCGGCAAGGCGGTGTTCAAGATGGTGTCGTCAACATCGCTGATGACCCCAAACGTGGCGGATGGATCGGTGATTAACACTGGAACTTCCGAACCTGAACCGCCATCAACTCCAAGGGACATCAGATGCCAGCCAGGGGTCAGCTGCACGTTCACCACGTGATCGATGACCCCGCCTCGGTCTGATTTTAGTTGAGCCACAGCCTTACCGTCGATGAACACCGTCACCGGGTGGTGTGCGACATGCACGCTGGTGAAACTTCGCCAGCCTCGAACCCGTGACACTTGCTCTACCACGGGCAACAGGCTCGGTTCTTGCCAGGATGCGGGTGAAGACGTGCTGACAGGTGGGAGGTACAGCACCCTCCCGAGAATTCGCACCCATTCGGTTGATCCGTAGCCAATGTAGGGAATGATGCCAGGCACCCTGCCCCGTTTCACGCGACGTTTTGCTCGTCTTGCGTGCACCCACTCGTCAAGTCTGGTGACCAGGAGTGGCCGCTTGTCGGGGTGTCTGGGGTCGGTCACTTGCACAAGTCTAGTGCGCGGCATATTCAGGCGACAGGTGGGGTTCGCAGTCATGCAAAATATTCCAAAAAGAGCCAATTTGGGATAGAGTTCGTCGGGTCAGGCCGCGTCTGTTGCGCGAAACACCACCCTCACAATCTCTGGAATATCAATGACGAATCTCATCGACATTAGTCCGCCAGTGAACATTCATTCGATCGTGTGGCCCGGCGACAGCCCATTTCAAATGACTACTCAGTGGGACATCGGCGCTGGGGATTCAGTCACCGTCGGCACCGTGACCACCACCACGCACATCGGGTCGCACATTGACGCGCCCTCACACGTGGTGCAGGGCGCTGCAGACGTGTCACAGGTTCCGCTTGAGTCATGCATTGGGCAGTGCCTGGTCATTGACGTCAGCGACCTCATCGACCGCACCAGTACTCCCTACGGCGCGGCAGCTGCCAAGCACATCCGAGAAAAAGTGCTGCACTACACTCAAGAACCGATCGAACGACTGCTGCTGAAACATCTCAACACCGCTCCGCGCGTGTGGAACCCTGACACTCCTGGCATTGATCCGAGTGTGATGCGCTGGTTTGCGAACCAGGGTGGCAAACTCATGGGCATTGATCTATTCTCATTCGATGCTGCAGACAGCAAAATGTTGCACTGCCACCGTGCAGCTATTGAGGCGGGTATCGTCTTGTTAGAGGGGTTAGATCTGAGCCGGGCCCCTGAAGGGCCTGCTGAACTGATCGCGCTTCCTCTGCGCTGGGAGGGCGCCGATGCATCTCCCGTGCGCGCTGTGCTGCGACATGAATAACAGGTTGTACTCACAAGAAACGAAGGAGTGCTTGTGACCATAGACGCATCGATACTCAACGATCGTGAGTCGTGCCTTGCGGCCGATCGAGCCGATGAACTCGCTTCGTTTCGGCACGAATTCGTGCTGCCAGAGGGCGTCATCTACCTCGATGGGAATTCGCTCGGAGCCCTGCCAAAAGCGGCGCCGGAGCGGGCACGACAGGTGGTCGAAGAAGAGTGGGGCAGAGACCTCATCGGCAGCTGGAACAAGAACCATTGGTACTCATTACCTCAGCGCATTGGCAACAAAATATCGCAGCTAATCGGTGGCATCGACGGAGCGTGTGTGGCGACCGACACGACGTCAATCAACATCTTTAAATCGCTGGCCGCCGCGCTGCGCATTCAGCAACACGATGCGCCCGAGCGCAGGGTCATCGTTTCGGAGCGCGAAAATTTTCCCACCAACCTGTACATGGTTGAGGGGCTCATTAAATTTCTTGGAGAAGTCGAGGGGTCCAGCTACGAGTTGCAGCTCATCGAAGACGAGCGATCCTTGACCGACATGCTCGCGAATCGAGGCAACGAGGTAGCCGCGGTGCTGCTGACCCACGTCAACTATCGCACTGGCGAGATGTGGCACATGGATCGTGTCACACGTGCAGTGCATGATGCCGGGGCATTGATTGTCTGGGATCTGTGTCATTCTGCTGGTGCGGTGCCTCTCAATTTGAGCGCTTCTGAAGCAGATTTTGCGGTCGGCTGCACTTACAAATATTTGAACGGCGGGCCCGGATCTCCAGCTTTTGTGTGGGGAGCTCAGAGGCACCTTGACCGTGTGGAGCAGCCCCTCACGGGTTGGTTTGGCCATCGCAGACCCTTCGACATGGCAGGTTCGTTTGAGCCGGGTGAAGGAGCAAACCGCTTTTTGGTTGGCACGCAACCAATTCTTTCGATGGCTACCATGGAGGTCGGCATTGATATTGCCTTGCGTGTCGATCAGGGTCTGCTGCGTCAAAAGTCGCTTGCGCTCACCTCGTTGTTCATTCGATTGGTTGAGCAGCAGCTCGCCGGGCACCCGCTGACACTGGTGACGCCTCGTGAACCTGACAAACGGGGCAGCCACGTCAGCTTTCGACATCCACACGGCTTTGCGGTCATGAACGCACTCATTTCGCGCGGAGTCATTGGCGACTACCGCGAACCAGAAGTGCTGCGGTTTGGCTTTGCGCCGCTCTACAACACGTTCACAGAAGTGTGGGACGCAGTGCAGCAGTTACGAGACGTACTTGAGAATGAGACATGGCGAGAAGCACAGTTTGCACAGAGAGGTGCAGTCACATGAGCATCAATGAAAACACTCGAGAAATCGAAGAGACCATAGTCACTGATCTTCGTGATCGCATGACTTACGGTGGATATCTTGCACTTGATGATTTGCTGTCGGCACAGCACCCCGTCAGTGAGCCCGAGCACCACGACGAGATGCTCTTCATCATTCAGCATCAGACGAGTGAGCTGTGGATGAAACTGATGCTGCACGAAATCGTGCATGTCCGCGAACTCCTCGCCTCAGACAGGTTGGGTGAAGCGCTGAAACCATTGGCACGGGTCAAACACATTCAAGAAGTACTCACGCAGCAGTGGTCTGTGCTTGCGACCCTCACTCCGACCGAATACGCACAATTTCGAGGGTTTTTGGGCAATTCGTCGGGGTTTCAATCGGTGCAGTATCGGGCGATCGAGTTCGCACTTGGCAACAAAAACGCAAAGATGTTGAGTGTGTTTGAGGCAGAGCCTGCCAATTACGCCCTGTTGCAGGAACAGCTGATAGCGCCGACACTCTATGACGAGTTTTTGCGTTTGCTCGCCAGGCGCGGGCTCAAGGTACCGTCAGAAATTGTGACTCGCGATGTGACGAGGGCATATCAAATGCACGAAGATTTGGTGCCGGTCATCAAAGAAATTTACGAACATCCTGACAAGCATTGGGACCTGTATGAGGCGTGTGAAGAACTCGTCGACATCGAAGACAATTTTCAGTTTTGGCGTTTTCGGCACCTGCGAGTGGTCACCAGAACCATTGGTCGCAAAATCGGAACCGGTGGGTCGAGTGGTGTTGACTTTTTGCAGCGGGCGCTGTCGCTCACATTCTTTCCAGAGCTCTTCGCAGTGCGAACAGAAATTGGGTCGCCCGGGAGTTACTCAGCGACCGGCGGTTAATCAGCGGCCGGCGGTTACTCAACGACCGGCTGCCAGGTGTCTTCCAGCGCGTTGCGAAAGTGTGTGAGCCGAGCTGTATCTGCTTGCGGCAACGTGATTCCGTCGATTTCGGTAACCACTCGAATGCCATGCAACGCGTTCACGGCCCACACCTCATGTTGCAAGAGGTCTGCAACTGACGCTGTGTGAGCGAGCGGAGTTGACGCGTGCGTCCTCGCAAAATGCTCTGAAACCAGCAGTTCGGTGACAGAGCGGACTCTGCGACTGCTGTTCACCACGTGAAGATCATGTTCTGCCCGCAGGTGAGTGTCGCGTTTCCACCACATCAGACTAGTGGTTGCACCTTCGAGCACATTGCCTTGCTCGTCGAGCAGCAAGGCTTCCGCGCCCACTTCTTGGTTGAGCTGCGAATACCAGCCGATATTTGGCCCCTTGCGCTCACGGTGGGCAATTTTTTCATAGGGCACTGCCTGCACCCTCACGGTTTCTGTGAGCTGCGGCAACGGCCGAAGTTGCAGCTGCAACCCCCCAGCGGTCCGGGCTGATGCAGCACGCAGTTCGAGCCGAGGAAACCCCTCACCAAATGCAGCGATGGAAGGCAAAGCCTCAGCGAAAAAGCGATCAATGGCTGCCACGCTGATCTCTGACGCCTGAGCGACTGCTGCGGCAAAACGTTCGAGGTGCAGCTGCATCCCCCGAACCTCAGCACGACCCGAAACCGGGTTCAGTCGCACTCGAAACGAATCTGCCACGAGCAGCTCTGAATCGAGTGATGGCAGATGAGGAGCAGGAGGCATGATTGTATTTTGGCACCTCTTTCGGCTTGGGTCATCGCGTGAGCAAGTAATGTGGTGTCGTGTTTGTGCGCGAAATTGAGTGGCCCCAGCATGTGGCGTTGATCGCCCGTTCGCTCGCGCGCACTGAACATTGGTTTTGGTTCGACGGCGAGGCGGTCGAACCAAACGGGCGCAGTGGCCGCAGCTACCTCGGCACCGCACCGAAGGCCCTGCTTGCAACTCGCGGTCAGGAACACGATTTTCTGCAGACTCTTCGAGCGGAACTTGGCGCACACCACACCGAGCTGCCGGTGAATTTGGTGGTGTCCCTATCGTACGAATTTGGCGTGGCTCTGTTGGGCCAGACCCCAGCGTCGGATGACGAGGCCCCGGCGTTTGCGCTCGTGCCAGACGTCGTTCTTGTGCTCGATCACACCGAGCACTCTGCCACTCTGCACGGTCCCTCCGAAAGCGCACTGGATGACTGGATGTTACTTCACGGGCATGCGATACACGCGTCTGCGCCGATCACTGAGCTGCTTCAGCAGCAAGGTGTTGGAACCACGTCAGCAGGGTTGCCCCACACCTCACCAGCTAGATGGCGTCGAGATCCGGGCCAATATCAAGCTGGAGTGCAACGCTGCAAGCAATCCATTCGTGATGGCGAGGCCTACGTGCTGTGCTACACCGACCTTGCCGAGGTGCACGCACCTGCCATCGATGCGCTTGATCTCTTTCTTCAAATTCGAACCGATGGTGCCGCAATTCGCGGTGCGGTGATCGTAGCCGGTTCACGCGCGCTTGTGAGCGCCAGCCCTGAACGATTTCTTTCGGTCGCTGGTGACCACATTTCGACGAGCCCCATCAAGGGAACACGGGCGAGGGGGGCCACCGTCGAGGCAGACGAGGCCTTAGCGCAAGAACTTGCACACGATCCCAAAGAACGGGCCGAAAATCTGATGATTGTGGACCTGATGCGCAACGACTTCAGCAGAGTGTGTGAACCAGGCAGTGTGCATACCGAAGATTTTTTGCAGGTCGAAACCCACCCTCGCGTGCATCAACTCGTAAGCACCGTTCGTGGGCAATTGCGGCAGGGCGAAGACATTTTTAGCGCAATAGCAACCTGCTTTCCGGGTGGATCAATGACCGGAGCGCCCAAGCTGCGCGCAGTGCAGTTGCTCGCGGAGCTTGAGCAAGGGCCCCGGGGGCTCTATTCGGGCTGCTTTGGCATCATCGGTTCAGATCGAACTGCGCAGCTCGCAATGACTATTCGCAGTGTCGAGTTACGCGGGTATGGTTCCCTGTCATGTCGAGCGCTGGTCGGCTCAGGTGGGGGAGTCACCTCAGACAGTGACCCCAGCGCCGAGTTCAACGAAAAAGAGCTCAAAGCTGCAGCTCTGCTGCGCTCTCTGGGCGTGCACTAGGGCGCTATTGTTGAAAGGTGTGCGCTCACGTTCGAGAGCGCTCTTGACATGTTGAGGTATCTGTGAACGAGCAAATGGTCGACGGTTACGACTTTCAAACGATACAAGATCGCTGGCTTCCCGTCTGGGAACGCTTGAAGCCCTTTGAAGTGAGTGATGTCGACAACAACGAACGGCCGAAGAAGTACGTGCTCGACATGTTCCCCTACCCGTCGGGTGATCTGCATATGGGTCACGCTGAGGCTTTTTGTTTTGGAGACATTCTCGCTCGTTACTGGCGTGCTCGTGGCTACAACGTGTTGCATCCCATCGGCTGGGACAGTTTCGGGCTGCCAGCCGAGAACGCGGCTATTAAACGGGGCGTCGACCCAAGAGAGTGGACCTACGCCAACATTGCCCAGCAAAAAGCGAGCTTCCGCATCTATGCGCCAAGCTTTGACTGGAGTCGCGTGTTGCACACGAGTGACCCCGAATATTACAAGTGGAATCAGTGGCTCTTTCTGAAAATGTACGAAAAGGGTCTTGCATACCGCAAAGCAAGCTGGGTGAACTGGGATCCGGTCGATCAAACGGTGCTCGCGAACGAGCAAGTGCTGCCAGATGGCACCAGTGAACGTTCTGGCGCAGTTGTCGTGAAAAAGAAGCTCACCCAGTGGTACTTTCGCATCACCGATTACGCAGATCGACTGCTTGATGATCTTGACGCGCTCGAAGGCCAGTGGCCCACCAAGGTGCTCAATATGCAGCGCAACTGGATCGGTAGGTCGACCGGTGCTGAAGTGGAATTTGAGATTGAGGGCCGTGACGAGAAGGTGCCAGTGTTCACCACCCGTCCCGACACACTGTTTGGGGCTACCTTCATGGTGGTTGCGCCTGACAGTGATCTCGCTGCCGAACTTGCAGCGAGCGCTTCACCCGAGGTTCGCATGCAGTTTGAGGCATATCTCACTAACACCCAGAAACAGACCGAGATAGACCGTCAGAACGCCGACCGTGAAAAGACCGGTGTTTTTCTTGACCATTTTGCGTTGAATCCGGTGAACGGCGAACGCATACCTGTCTGGGCATCTGATTATGTGCTCGCAGATTACGGTCACGGGGCCATCATGGCGGTGCCTGCACACGATCAGCGTGACCTCGACTTTGCCCTGAAGTTTGATCTGCCGGTGCGTGTCGTTGTCGATGTTCGAGATGACACCGGTCAGTCTCTGCCAGATCCTGCGCAGAGCGGAGTCGCGACAGCCGGCGACGGCACGCTTGTGAACTCTGAATCGCTCAACGGTTTACCCAAATCCGAGGCAATTCAGCAGGCCATCGCGCTGCTCGAATCGCGGGGTACCGGCCGCGCGGCCAAAACATATCGTCTTCGTGACTGGTTGATTTCTCGCCAGAGGTACTGGGGAACGCCAATTCCCATTCTGCACGGGCAAGACGGAGAGATGCGCCCAGTTGACCTGAGTGAACTGCCGGTGACGTTGCCAAGCTCCGAGGGTCTTGACCTGAAACCAAAGGGATCTTCGCCCCTCGGCGCCGCAACCTCCTGGGCAGAAGTCACCTCACCAGACGGCGCCACCTGGACTCGAGACCCTGACACGATGGACACCTTCGTCGATAGTTCTTGGTACTACCTCAGATTTCTCTCTGCACACGACAACACTCAGGCGTTTGATCCAGAGCTGGCGAACCAATGGGGTCCAATCGATCAATACGCGGGTGGCGTCGAACACGCAATTTTGCACCTGCTCTATTCTCGTTTTATTACGAAGGTGCTCCACGATCTCGGCTATCTCGACTTTGAGGAACCCTTCTCTGCATTACTGAACCAGGGCATGGTGCTGCAAGACGGAGCCAAGATGTCCAAGTCAAAGGGCAACCTGGTTGAGTTTGCGTCGGAACTCAAACACCACGGAGCCGATGCGCTCCGGGTCACATTGGCATTTGCTGGGCCCCCAGAAGACGACATCGACTGGGCTGACGTTTCGGTACAGGGATCAGCTAAATTTCTTGCCAGAGCGTGGCGTGTTGCCAACGACGTGCGAAGCGATCCCGGTGTTGATTTCACTCAAGGCGACGTTCAATTGCGGCGTCAGACACATCGGTTGCTTGCAGATGCACCTGTTCTTGTTGAACACTACAAGTTCAATGTGTTGGTGGCGCGACTCATGGAGCAAGTCAACGTCACCCGAAAGGCAATTGACACGGGCGCTGGTGCTGCAGACCCGGCAGTGCGTGAATCGGCAGAAGTGATTGCCATGATGCTCTCGTTGTTTGCTCCCTATACGGCTGAAGATATGTGGGCAAAACTTGGCCATGAGCCAACTGTTGCACTCGAGGTCTGGCCAGAGGCTGACCGCAGCCTGCTTGTGGAAAATGAGGTTGTGCTGGTGGTGCAGGTCGATGGCAAGGTTCGAGACCGACTCACCCTGCCTGCATCGGTGACTGAGGCTGAGGCGGAGGCCGCTGCTCGCAGTTCAGACGCGGTTGTTCGAGCCATTGGTGATCGTGAGATTGTGAATGTCGTGGTTCGAGTGCCCAAGATTGTCAGCATCGCCACGCGTCACTAAGGCCTTTCAACCCAAGGTGTGAGTTGTCCGTCTGCAGCCGACAGCAGTGCCACGGATCCGTGCTGGTCTGTGCGAAGTGACACCGTGCCAGCTCGGGCGAGTGAACCCAGCGCATCAGTGCTGGGGTGGCCATACGTGTTGTCAGCACCAACCGAGATGAGCCCCCAACTTGCGCCAACCTGCTGCGTGAGGGCGGGGTCGTGATCACGACTGCCATGGTGTGACACCTTGAGCACATCTGCCTGCAGCAGCTCACCAGATCTCAGGAGTTCCGTTTGCTCTTCATAGCCAGTGTCTCCGAGCAACAGCACCTCTGCGTTGCCAGCCGTCACACGCATCACCAAACTGGTTTCGTTGCTCTCGGTGGCGGTGTGGGCACGTTGAGGAGCAAGCACACCCCACTGCATTCTGGCGTTAGGTGTTGGAGTAGACATGCCCGCTGCGCCGATCTCAAAAGGCACCCTTGCAGCTGACAGCAGTCGGGTTACCTCTCTGTCTTTGGGTGATTCACCGCGTGGCAGCGGAGCGATCAGGGCCTCGTCAACAAGGTCTACCACAGAGCTCAGCGCACCTACGTGATCTCGATCATCGTGGGTGAGCACCAGCAAAGAGATGCGGGTCACTGAGAAACGAGTCAGACAGTTCAGCAGCAGGTTTGGGTCATCCCCGGTGTCAACCAACATGACCACGTCTGGGTCATCTGGGTCACGAAGTAACAGGGCGTCACCCTGGCCCACGTCACACGCGACCACGACCCAGTTCTTTGGAGTGGAGAGGTGTTCTGTGGCCGGGGTGATAACGGTGAAGACGCAAAAAGTTGCCAAGGCTGCGGCAACCAGCACCTTCGTAATAAGTTGATGTGCCGTCCGTCTGGGTGCGGTCGCCTGCCACGGTTGACGAACAGGTGCTGCTCCGATAGCTGGCAGGGTCACGTGTCCTTTATGTACCGTCCAGGCAAAGAGCAAGGTCAACTGGCACGAAGCAAGTAACCACGCACCGCTCAATCCCGCTGGCCAATTCCAGCGGCCGAACGGCAGGTCAGAAGTCACCACTGCAGTTGCCGCGACCCAGCGTGCCGGCCAGCTTGCTAACACCACAAACGTGTCTGCGAGCCAGTCATTCCACGGACCAACTACCGCGGCAAGCATGCCAAGCAGCGTGCCAATTGGTGCTGCAGGTGCAGCAAGAACATTAGCGATGAGCCCGATCGCTGGAATTCCCGGCTGCAACAGCAACAGCAGTGGGCCGCAAGAGAGCTGTGCCGCGATTGCGATCGCAACGGGCAAACACAGCCAGTGTGGCAACCGGCAGGTGCGTGTCAACCACTTCGTGAGAGGGGTCGCCCAGAGCAGAATTCCAGTGGTGGCCGCAACCGAAAGCGCGAACCCTGGTTGCAGTGCTTGCCATGGATCAAACATCAACAAGATCATCACGGCAGCCCCAAGTGCAGGCAGCGCACTGCTGTGCTTGCCACCAAAACCGCTCACCAGCAACACAGCCGCCATGATCGCTGCACGCTGCACGCTCGCATCGGGGCCCACAACAATGACGAAACCGGTGAGTGCAAAAGCAGCGAAGAGAATTCGACTTTTTCTGCCAACTCCCAGGCGTGACAATACGGCAATGACTGAGGCAACCACTAACCCAGTGTTGCTGCCAGACACAGCGGTCAGATGGGTGAGCGAGCTTTCAAGCATTGCCGACTGAAGCGATTCGGTGACGAGTGAGGTATCTCCAACAGCAAAGCCTGGAACGAGTTCAGCACCTGCGACTGCGCTGGCTCGATGGGAGAGGTCCTGGCGCAGCGCAGCGGCAGCTGTCCCAAGACTCTGTTGCACGGGTTGATCTTTTAGCTCACGGAGCTGCAGCGGAGTGAGGGTGTATGCGGCCGTATCTGCTGGGGAACTCGGCTGCAGCTCGCCAACGATCTGCAATGCGGTGCCCGGCGCCCAATGCTGCGGAACGCTCTTGGCGTCGGGTAGCCAGATGAGTACTGACACATCGGCAATGGGGTGTGAAGTGGTTGCTCGAACCCAGGCTTTCTCACCAAATTCTGTTGCACTGTGTTTCGGAAAAGCAGCCAATCGCACGTCGACAGTCAAGAGTTTGTTGTGTTCTGCAGCTGTGGCGAGCAGCGGATGGTGTCTGAGGTGCTCGAGCTGGCTCGTTCTGGCACTCAGCAGCACTACGGCGACGATGGCTATCGCCCCAAGGCTCAGGGCTGTTCGGGCGAACCTTCGGAGTCTTGGCGTTCTGCGAAACAGCGGAATGCTGACGAGACCAACGAAACCTGCACCCAGTGCTGCAGCGATGATGAGGGTGAAGTTCGCCTGCCCAGGTTGAGTGATATTCCAAGCTGTAAGTGCCCAGGTGAGCGCGGCCGGCAGAAACACCCGAAGCGTGCCCGGCGGTGGCCGCTTTGCTTCACCGCTCACACCGTGACCAGATCACGCAGCCCCTCAAATGTTTTCTTCCCAATGCCCGAAACGCCCAGCAGCTGTTCGACTTCGGTAAAGCCCCCATTTTCATCACGCCATTGAATAATTTTTGCTGCGAGTGCTGGCCCGACACGGGGAAGGGATTCGAGGTCGGTAGCCTCAGCGGTGTTGAGGTTGAGCGGGCCCGATGTTGCAGAAGAATCAGAAGAAACTGCGGGGCCCGGACTCATCTGCGTCAAGTTTGGCACCACGATTTGCTCTCCGTCTTTGACAACACGCGCGAGGTTAACTTGCCCAAGTGCCGCCCCGTCTGTTGGCCCCCCTGCTGCTTCGACGGCCGCTGACACACGGGATCCGGGTGCAAGCTCGAAGACTCCGGGTGCGTGCACCTCACCAACAACATGCACGGTCACCATCGTCGTTTGAGTGACATTTTCAGCTTCTTCGGTGTCGAACAGTTCAGAGGTCATCGTTTGCTTCTGCGAGAGTTGCGCTTCGGTGGTGGCTGAATCGTTCAGTTGAGGCGTGTTCGGACCTGCCCACACCAGAGCAATTGACACGCACACCACGCCGATGAAGAGAGCGATTGCGGTGAGGGTAGGGAAGGAGGCTGCGCGCCAAATGCGCTGTCCCAGAGATGGTTTCTTTCGCCACTCAATTGGCTCCGGGGTCTGCCCGGGGGTCTGTTCTGCCCATTTGGGCAGCGAGAACCGTGGGTGGTCAGGGGAAGCGTTCTCACGTGTGGTCATGTTGAAAAAAGTACTCAACCAATGCGTAGCCAACTCAACGAACACTGGAATTGTGAATAACCTGCCACCGACACAAGAAAAATCGAAGTTCTGAGGAGCAAAGCACACACAGTACAAGCCCTAGGCTGAATACGTGGCAGCAGCGCGAACCAAAAAGTCTCAGATTACACAACTGAACTATGACCAGGCCAAACCAGCCCCGGTGGTGTTGGTCAGCGGCCCCGAACAGTTTCTTGCAGAACGAGCTCTCCGTCAGGTGCGCGACACACTGCGCCACAGCGACTCACAACTGGAAATTCACGAGGTTGATGCCTCGACATACAGTGCTGGCGAGCTTTTTACCTTTGCGAGCCCCTCCTTGTTCGCAGAACCCCGTTTGATTCTTGTCGATCGTGTTGAGCACTCGAGTGACGCATTGTTGAGTGATGCAATCAGATACTTAGCTGAGCCCGCTGAAGACACTACGCTGGTGCTGCGACATTCGGGTGGCCAGCGAGGCAAAGCGCTGCTTGACGCAGTTCGCTCCGAAACTGGCGCTGCAATTGGCGCGAT
The DNA here is from genome assembly GCA_964433255.1 of uncultured Leucobacter sp. Classification (GTDB taxonomy): domain Bacteria; phylum Actinomycetota; class Actinomycetes; order Actinomycetales; family Microbacteriaceae; genus Leucobacter. Next base: position 23,356 of record CAYSQG010000005.1, on the reverse strand, counting down.
TGAAGTCGTGTGCGCTGAAATAAAAAAAGAGCAAGACCGAATGACTTTTGCCCAGGCCGAATTTCGAAGGCTCGAGGCTCAGGCAGCTCCAGCCGCGGTCAGAGCGCTGCTGGCCGCCTTCGGCAGCGGCATCGCCGAGCTTGCTGGTGCGATTGAGCAGCTCGTTTCAGACGTTGGTCCTCGTGTGAGTGAGTTAGATGTTGAACGTTTCACTGAGGGTCGGGTCGAGGCTGGCGCGTTTAAGGTAGCTGATGCTGCAACTGCCGGGCGAGCTGCAGAAGCATTGGTGCTGCTGCGTCATGCGTTGAGTACGGGCACGGATCCGATCCCATTGATTGCTGCGCTCAACATGAAAATTCGTGCGATGGCCAGGGTGTTCGGTGCTCGTGGCAGCACCGCTGAACTTGCTTCTGCGTTCGGCATGGCACCTTGGCAGGTGGAACGCGCCCAGCGCGAGACCCGCGGCTGGACAGAGGGGGACCTGGCTCGTGCGGTTGACCTCGCTGCAGAGACGGAACTCGCGCTCAAGGGTGGCAGCAGGGACCCGGTGTACGCGCTCGAACGTTACGTGTTGTTTGTCGCTCGACGGGGCCCAAAGCAGAGATAGCTCAGCGAGTGTGCCAACTATGCATTGTCTGGGGGCAGTGGCGGTCGCACCATGCTTTCTTGCGTCACGCTCGCCACGAGCTCTCCGGCAAGGTTGAAAAATCGACCGTGCGCTATACCGCGAGATGACTGAGCGGTGTCAGATTCCAACTCATAGAGCAACCACTCGTCTGCCCGAAACGGGCGATGGAACCACATGGCGTGGTCCAAACTTGCCACTTTCAAGCCCGGTGTGGCCCAAGGAATACCGTGGGCTTGCAGCACCGGCTCTACCAGCAAATAATCACTGGCAAACGCCAACGCGGCACGGTGCATCATCTGACTGACGTCGAGAGTGTCAATGCTGCGAAGCCACACTCGCATGCGCGGGCTCGGGGTGTCGACCTGCATAATGATGTCTTGGTCAACGTAGCGAATATCGAAGGGCCTGTTCAGCATCCAGGATGCGCGGTGGCTTTCGCTCCCTGAGAGCAGGTGCCCGTATTTGTGCCACATGGTGGGTAGTTCTTCGGGTGGTGGCACCTGATCCATGTCAATTGCAACCTGGTGTTGCAGCCCGTCTTCAGTTCCCTGAAACGACGCGATGAGTGACATTAATATTTGGCCATCTTGATATGCCTGCACGCGTCGGGTCGAGAACGAACCTCCGTCAAACAGCCGGGCCACTTCGAACGTCATGCGGTTGTGGCTGTCACCGGGCCGCAAGAAGTAGCCGTGCATGGAGTGAATTAGGCGGTCGTCTGCAACAGTTTCACCGGCAGCGACGAGTGCCTGACCTAACACATGTCCGCCGAACGCGCGACCTTGCGGGGTTGGGAGCGGGGGGCCGGTGTATATGTCGTAGTGGGTGCGAGCCTCACTATCGAGCAACGAGAGCATTTCAATCAGGTCGGGTGCTGACGACATGGTTTCTCCTCAGGTGGGGCTGATCTTTGTCAAGTGTAGTGTTCCTCTCAGTCAGCACGGGTCGCGGGTGGCTAGGCTTCTGGTGTGGCCGACACGTTTCGCTTTGTAGATCCCGAGACCAGACAAGATGTTGCTGTGTTTCTCGATCGCCTGCAACGCTTCGCACTACCTGAGGTGCGCATGGTGGTTCGGGGGTCAGTGCTTGCAGTGTTTGGCTGCACCCAGGCGCCGGCCCACCTGCTCGACAGTGTCGCGGTGGTTCTGGTGATGCGTGCGTTTCAGCTTGAGACTGGCCCCACCGCCCAAGTTGATCGAACGGTGTTGGTGCGCTCACTGCTCGATCGGCTGGCCTATGACTCGCAAGACCCACAGAGCCTGGCGTTGCCCGACACGCTCGTCACTGCAGCGTGGGCGGGGGTGTTGCCTCCGGCGGGTGGATGGCAACCGGCCGGCTTCATCGATGCCGAGTCGCTCTCTGAGGTTGCCCAGCAGGGAATATCGAGGGTAGCCGCTGCCCTGCCAGAGCAACCGGGTGAAGCGGTGGTGAGCACAGTTCGAGCTCAGGTCTGGGGTGTCGAGGTCGCACCAAACGTGCCCGCTGCGGCCGCGTTTGCACTCGAATCTATGGGTTTTTTGCGCAACGAAGGCAAGGTTCAACTCGCTCAATCACGCACCTGGATGCGCTTGAGTACCTCGAGGGGCCACGTCATCGTGCGACACAAGCTTCACTGAGGTAAGATGAGTGGGTTATCTAAAAGGAGAAGCTGCACATGGCTCATGCGAACGGCATTATTGAACCACCAATCGACGACCTGCTCGAGAAAGTTGATTCAAAGTACGCTCTCGTGATTTTTGCGTCAAAACGTGCACGTCAAATAAACGACTACTTCACCGATCTTCATGACGGCAACCTGTTTGACAACGTCGGCCCGCTCGTCGATTCTTCGGTGGATGACAAGCCGTTGACCACGGCTCTGCACGAAATTGCCGAGGGCAAACTCGTCATGAAGGCTCACGTGTTGCAGCCTGCTGCTCTCGCCATCGAAGAAGAGCTTGGCGAGACTGACGCCGCTGTCTAACACCGTCACATCCAGCTTCAGCGTCACACGATTCGGGTAAGCTGTTGGCCATTATGGCTTTGAGACTCTTTTCCTCGGAATCTGTGACCGAGGGTCACCCTGACAAAATTTGTGATCGCATTTCAGATTCGATTCTTGATGCGCTGCTTGAGGTTGATCCGGGTGCCCGCGTCGCCGTCGAAACGCTCGTGACCACCGGTTTGGTGCACGTCGCTGGCGAGATTCGTACCGAGGGATACGTGGAGATTCCCGAGATTGTGCGAGGGGTCATTCGAGAGGTCGGTTACACCTCGAGCGAAATGGGCTTTGATGCCGCCTCGTGCGGGGTGTCGGTCTCAATCGGTCAGCAGTCTGCCGACATTGCCAGCGGGGTTGATCACTCGCTTGAGGCTCGCGGGGGCACCTCCGACGAGCTGAGCCTCTTGGGGGCTGGCGATCAGGGCATCATGTTTGGGTATGCCGTTGATGAGACACCTGAGCTCCACCCGCTGCCGAGCTGGGTGGCGCATCGTCTTGCCGAACAACTCACGAGCGTGCGAAAGAGTGGCGTGTTGCCATATTTGCGCCCCGACGGCAAAACACAGGTGACTATCGGATACGACGGAGATCGCGCGCACAGCGTCGAGGCAATTGTGGTGTCTACTCAGCACGAAGCCCAAATAACTCAGCAACAGTTGCACGCAGATGTTGAACGCGAGGTCATTCGCCCCGTGTTAGCAGGCCTTGAGCTGCACAGTTCTGAGGCGGAACTACTCATTAACCCAGCTGGGCCGTTTGTGATTGGTGGCCCGATGGGTGACGCAGGGTTGACCGGTCGAAAGATCATTATTGACACCTATGGTGGGGCGAGCCGGCACGGTGGTGGTGCGTTCAGCGGCAAAGACCCATCAAAGGTTGATCGTTCTGCGGCGTACGCAATGCGTTGGGTCGCCAAACACGTAGTCGCGGCGGGGCTCGCCAGGCGTGCGGAGTTGCAGGTGGCCTATGCGATTGGTCGCGCTCACCCGGTTGGGCTTTATGTTGAAACGTTTGGCACGGAACAGGTGCCGCTCGAACGCATTGAGTCTGCGGTGCGAGAGGTGTTTGATCTGCGCCCTGCAGCAATTATTCGCGATTTGAACTTGCTGCGCCCGATCTACGCGAAAACGAGCGCGTACGGTCATTTTGGTCGTGAGCTCCCCGAGTTCACGTGGGAGGCAACCCCTCGAGTTGCCGAGTTGCGCGCAGCCGCCGGGGTGTAACCATGACCGGACCCGAGGGTCGCACAGTTGCTCAGGTGCTGCTCGACTCCGGTCTGCCGCAACTGGATCATTTGTTTGACTATGCGGTTCCTGCCGAACTCATTGACGAGTTGCGCGTTGGGCAGCGTGTGCTGGTGCCGTTTCGGTCCCAGAACCGACGAAGCCACGGCTTCGTCATTGGGTTCACCGACCACAGCGATTTTGGCGGTGAGCTGCAATCACTCTCACAGATTGTGAGCCCGGTGGTGCAACTCACCCCAGAAGTGTGGCACCTTGCCAGATCTCTCGCGGATCGCGCAGGCGGGTCAGCCTCAGACATTCTGAGGCTCGCTATTCCGCCGCGCATGGTTCGTGCGGAAAAACAGCACGTTGCTGAGACCGAAATTGGTGCAGCGCTTACCAGGGCAAAGGCGATGACCGACGAACCCGAGCGAGACCTCGCATCAGAGCTGATTTCGGGTGCGCGGCTTGCCGTGAACGCGAAGTTTGGCCCCGTTCGTCTCAGCACTGGCGAATGGGTAGGGGGTTGGGCGCAACAGGTTGCTCGCACTGCCCTCGCGGTCTTTGCGACGGGCCGCAGTGTGATCCTGGTTGCTCCCGATTACCGTGATGTTGATCAACTTGCTGATGCGCTCGCGGCGCTCGGGCATGACTCGGTGGTCAGGGTCGACGCCAGGCAGTCTGGCAGTTCTCGGTATGCTTCGTTTTTGCGCGCCCTCGACCCTGTCGCCCGAATTGTGCTGGGCAACCGTTCGGCGATCTACGCGCCTGCCCACAATTTAGGGGCGATCATTGTGTGGGACGATTCGGACCCGCTGCTGGCTGAACCCCTCAGCCCATACGTTCATGCGAGGGATGCCGCGCTGGTTCGGGCTGAGCAGCAGCAGGTTGGTGTGGTGTTTGCGTCGCATCAGCGCAGCATCGAGGTGCAACGGCTCATTGATCTCAACTATGTGAGCGTGGTAAATGACCACTCACCCCGTGCCCAAATTGTTGCTGCAGAAGCGGTCACTGGCGCTGACGCGTTCGGTGGTCGTGTGCCCGAATTTGCCGCGCGCACCATTCGAGACGGCTTGAAAACAGGGCCGGTGTTGGTGCAGGTTGCGGCCGCGGGGTACGCGCCAGCAGCGGTGTGTGAGCAGTGTGGCGAGCGTGCTCGCTGTGCACACTGCCAAGGACCTATTGGGTTCCGTGGGCCAAATCGGCCTGCATGCCGTTGGTGTGGTGAACACGCCCTCGCATGGCGTTGCGCGTCGTGCGCTGGTTCTCAACTTGTGCAGCGGGGGGCCGGTTCAATTCGAACCGCTGAACAGTTTGCCCACCAGTTCTCTGGAGCGCGGGTGTTGTTGAGTGATGGTGAACACCCGGTCGAGCGGGTTGATTCCAGGCCAGCGCTCATTGTCGCAACTCGCGGGGCAGAACCGATCGCGGCTGGGGGCTATCGGGCGGTGGTGCTGCTTGACGCCGAACGCATGCTGGCCATCGAATCACTGCGGGCGGGTGAGCACTGCCTGAGATGGTGGCACAACGCCCTAGCTCTCGCTGCCCCTGATGCCAAGTGTGTGCTGGCCGAAGGCGGTGGGCCGGTGGTGCAGGCGCTCGTCACGGGTCGCACTGACGCGTGGCTGCAGTCTGAACTCATGGATCGGCGCACGTTGCGCTACCCGCCCGCTGTGCGCGTCGCCAGCGTCACCGGCGGGTCAAATCAGGTGCAACGGGCACTTCAGGCGCTTGGTGAGTTGCCCGGCGTTGACGTGCTTGGACCCACCCCGTTGCTTGGACGAGACGCGAGCCCGGGCAGCGTGCGTGCGATTGTCCGTTTTGAATATGCGCAGGGGGCTGCCGTTGCATCGCGCCTTCGAGGGGCACTTGTGGCTGACGCTGCCGGATCCGGGTCGAGGGTTGCCGGTCGTTCACCCGGTCGGGGTCGAACCGATTCGCTCAGGCTGCGCTTCGACGATCCAAGCGTGTTTGATGACGTGCAGTGACGTGCGGTGATGAGCGGTATCGAGCGTTGATGTGCGGTGATGACCAGTGAAGTGCGGCGATGACCGGTGACGTTCGGTGACCTGCAGTAATGTGCCGCGTTAGTGAATGAAGAGCAGCAGCCCTGCAACGCCGAGAAACAGCACACCAAAAATCACATTCAGCGTGCGTCGACCGCGGGGGGTTCGTGTCAGTTGAGTGAACGGACGAGCGGCAGCGGCAAACACAAACCACATCACCATGATGTCGACCCCGACCGAGGTTGCGGTGAAGATGACGTACTGCGGGAGTTGTGGCTGATCAGTTCGAATGAACTGAGGAAGAAACGCGAGATAAAACACGATGGCCTTCGGGTTCAACATATTGACCCAGAACCCGCGGCGAATCATTGACCACGCCCCCTCGTGGGTTGGCTGATGCATGTCTTTGAGGTTAGGCGTTTCCTGTGCATTTGTTTTCGCCAGGATCAATCTCAGGCCAAGGTAGGCAAGGTAGGCGGCTCCCGAATACCGAATGACTGTAAAAAGTACCGGCGATCTTGACACCAGCAACCCCACACCAGCGGCGACAATGGCAATGTGTGCGATTAACGCAATGACCTGGCCCAAAATGCCCCAAAACGACCGCCGCCACCCCTCGGCAAGTGCGTTAGACATGGTGTTGATAGCACCCGCGCCAGGGGTCAGACTAATCACCAAGCACGCAACTAAGAGTGAGAACCAGACATCAAGCGTCACCCGCTTAGCTTAGAGCCTGAAAGAATAGTCAGATGCGCATCATTTTCGCGGGCACTCCCGAAATCGCTGTGCCGAGCCTGCGGGCAGTTGCTGCCGCAGGTCACGACATTGTTGGGGTCATTACCCGCGACGATGCACCCCTCGGCAGAAAACGGGTGCTCACTGCTTCGCCGGTGGCTGCAGCCGCGCAAGAAATGGGTGTGCCTCTGTTCAAGGCGAACTCACTCGGCCAAGAGGCTGTTCGTTGGGCTGCTGACTTCGCACCAGACCTCGGGGTAGTGGTGGCCTACGGCGGCCTGCTTCACGAACCGTTGTTGAGTGTGCCACCGCTTGGTTGGGTGAATTTGCACTTCAGTGAGTTGCCGCAGTGGAGGGGAGCGGCACCGGTGCAGCGTGCGCTCATGGCTGGGCAGCACCGCTTGGGAATCACCGTGTTTCGTTTGGTTGCCGCGCTCGATGCCGGGCCGGTACTCACCCGGGACACCCTTCAATTTGCTGAGGGCACCTCGGCGGGACACGCGTTACGCACACTTGCAGAGCGCGGAACCACGGCTCTGACTCACGCCATCAACCTCCTGGGCCAATCAAGCGATTCGGGGGAGCCTCAGACTGGTGAACCGACCTATGCGCACAAACTCACCCGTGAAGACGGGCTGATCGATCTCACTCAGCCTCGGGACATGGTGTTGGCGCACTGGGCGGGGGTCACCCCCGAACCCGGGGCGTTTGTCATGCTTTCCGGTCAGCCACTCAAGCTGCTACATCTGACTCCAACCGAGCTGTCGCCTCCTGCGCACGCCGTTCCGGGTTCGGCTCATCTCGTTCAGCAACACGCGGTGCTCGTGCTTGCAGATGGTGTGTTGGAAATTGCGAGGGTGCAGCCCGCAGGAAAACCTGCAATGTCGGGAGCCGATTGGCTGCGTGGTCGCGGGTCTGAGGTGAGATTCGCATGAATCGTCGCCACCAACCTGACAGGCAGCATCGCCGATCCTCGTCGACTGGGCCTCGCAGCTCGCCTTCGCGAGTGAGTGCCGCGCGTCTCGTGGCCTACGATGTGTTGCGCGATGTCGACGAGCGTGACGCCTATGCCAATCTGGCGCTGCCAGCCCGCATTCGTGAGGCTCGCCTTGACCCGCGCGATGCTGGCTTGGCCACCGAACTCGTGGCGGGCACGTTGCGTGGGCAGGGTCGCTACGACCGCATCATCGAACTGGCCTCAGGCAGAACGCTTGACCATATCGACGAACGCACTCGCCGAGTGCTGCGTCTCGGTGCCCATCAATTGCTCTCTATGCGCACCGCGGCGCACGCAGCAGTCAATGAGAGTGTTGAACTGCAACGGCGGGTGGCCAATCAGGCTGCAGCAGGGTTTGTGAACGGTGTGCTTCGTGAAATTGGCCGTTCAACGAATGATGAGTGGAACGATCGCATAGCCGCTACTGCGGCAACAGCAGACGATGCGTTGGCTGGCATCAGCTCGCACCCGGCCTGGGTGTTGCGGGCAATGCGGGCCTCGTTGCAAGCCGAGGGGAGAAGCAACGAACTTGAGGCGCTGCTGTCGGCCGATAACGTGCCGCCCAAGGTGAATTTGGTCGTGCTGCCACACGCGGGCGGGGACACGCCAAAACTCAACGATCAGCAAGAGGAGTCAGGTGTGCAGGCCACGGGGCCTTCTCCGCTCGGTTTCGTGCTCGAGGGCGGTGACCCGGCTCGAGTCATGCACGCACTGCATCTGCCACCGGGTGTGTTGCGCGTGCAAGATCAAGGATCCCAGCTGGCAGCTCTCGCACTCTCCAGGGCAACCCCAGTCTCTGAGGCTGAACAGTGGCTCGACCTGTGTGCTGGCCCCGGTGGGAAAACCGCGGTGCTAGCCTCCGAAGCCGCAAAATTGGGGGCTCATCTTCGCGCGAACGAGGTTTCGCAACACCGCACCGAACTCGTGCGTGAGTCTGTTGCCGCTCACGCTGGGGTGGTTGATGTAGTGACGTTCGACGGCCGCGATGATGCCGCGTTCGCGGGTGCATCTTTCGATCGCATCTTGGTCGACGCCCCGTGTTCGGGTTTGGGCGCGTTGCGCAGAAGACCCGAGGCGAGGTGGCGCAAACATCCGAGTGATTTGCCGCGGCTAACGCAACTGCAGGCCCAATTGCTTGACGCCGCTGCCGAACACCTGGTTGAAGGCGGGGTGCTTGCCTACGTGACGTGTTCACCTCACCTCGCTGAAACCCGCGTGGTGCTTGATGCGTTTCTGAAGCGTCACGCTGAAATGCAAGAAATTGACGCGAAATCGGTGGTGCAATCGATCGCACGAGAACCACTCGATTTAGCCGGTGATCACCTCAGCGCGCAGCTGTGGCCACATCGTCATGGCACCGACGCAATGTTCATTGCGCTGATGACTCGCACTAGCACAGCTTCGACGGTGTAAACTGAACCGGCGCAAAACGCCGAGAATACTTTCCCAACGAACCGGAGCACCCACGAATGGCAACCTCGAACGACATCAAGAACGGCACCGTTATCAAAGAGGGCGGGCAGCTCTGGAGTGTGGTTGAGTTTCAGCACGTGAAACCCGGCAAGGGTGGTGCGTTTGTTCGCACGAAACAGAAGAACGTGGTCTCTGGCAAGATCATCGACAAGACCTACAACGCTGGTGCAAAAATTGAGACCGCCACCGTCGACCGTCGCGATTACCAATACCTCTACCAAGACGGTGCGGACTACGTGTTCATGGACAAGACTGATTACGATCAGCTGACCGTGTCGTCCGCTGTGGTTGGTGACGCATCGAAGTTTATGCTTGAAAACCAAGACGTACAGATCGCTTTGCACGAGGGCGAACCACTCTATATTGAACTCCCGGCAAGCGTCGTGCTAGAGATCACCTACACCGAGCCCGGCCTGCAGGGCGATCGCTCAACCGGTGGCACCAAGCCCGCAACCGTTGAAACCGGAGCAGAGATTCAGGTGCCCCTGTTCCTTGAAACCGGTACGCGAGTGAAGGTTGATACCCGCACCGGGGATTACCTCGGTCGCGTGAACGACTGATCTTCAATGAGTGCTCGAAGCAAGGCCCGCAAGCGGGCACTTGATATGTTGTTCCAGGCTGAGGTGCGTGCTGAGCCACTCGCCGAGATTGTTGCGGCTGAGGCCAACCGTGCTGTTGCAGAACCCGATCGCATGGCGAGTTGGTTATACGCCCGTGAGATTGTCGACGGGGTGGCTGACCATCTCGACGAGATCGACGAGCTCATTGCTAGTTATTCGCAAGGGTGGAGCATCGATCGCATGCCGAACGTTGATCGTTCGGTGCTGCGCATCGCATCCTGGGAAATTTTGCACAATCCCGACATGCCGGTCGCTGTTGCAATAGACGAGGCGGTTGAGCTCGCCAAAGAGTATTCAACTGAAGACAGTGGTCGGTTCGTCAATGGCGTCTTGAGCAAAATTGTGCAACATCGTCAGGTCTGACAAAAACACGGGTGCGGTTCTTACGCTAGACTCTACCTAGCAAGCTTTTCTTTAACTTGCGTCCTGTGAGGCGCAGAAGGGGGGCTCGATTATGGGAACGCGTACGGTGCTTGAAAGTGCCGAGATATCGCGGGCACTGACTCGAATCTCGCACGAAATCATTGAGGCCAATAAGGGCGCTCAAGGGCTCGTTCTCGTTGGCATCCCCACTCGTGGCGTCATTCTTGCCGAGCGCATCGCCGACATCATTCGGCGCATCGAGGGCGTCGAGGTATCGGTGGGCAAACTTGACGTCACGCTCTACCGTGACGACTTGGCCAAGAACCCCACCCGAGTGCCCCACCCGACAGATATGCCAGACCACATCGACGGCATGACAGTGGTGCTGGTCGATGATGTGCTGTACTCAGGTCGCACTGTCAGAGCCGCGCTTGACGCACTCAACGACCACGGCAGACCGCGCAGTGTTCGTCTCGCGGCCCTCATAGACCGCGGTCACCGAGAACTGCCGATCCGGGCCGATTACATCGGCAAAAACCTGCCCAGCGCGAAAAATGAGCGCATTTCAGTGCACCTCATCGAGGTCGACGGCGCAGACGAGGTGTGCATCTCATGAGGCATTTGCTCGACACCCGAGGGCTCTCACTCGATGATGCCCTGTTGATTCTCGACACCGCAGAAGACATGGCCGCCACCCAACAGCGCGAAGTCAAAAAATTGCCAACCCTGCGTGGCAAAACTGTGGTGAACCTGTTTTACGAAGACAGCACGCGCACGCGCATCAGTTTCGAAGCCGCTGCGAAACGATTGAGCGCTGACGTGATCAACTTCAGCGCCAAGGGTTCTTCTGTGTCCAAGGGTGAATCGCTGAAAGACACCGCACAGACTTTGCAGGCACTTGGGGCTGATGGGGTGGTGATTCGCCACCCGGCGAGCGGGGCACCAGCCCGGTTGGCTCGCAGCGAATGGATCAGTGCCGGGGTGCTCAACGCCGGAGACGGCACGCACGAGCACCCAACTCAAGCCCTGCTCGACGCATTCACCATGCGACGCAGGCTCTTTGGTGAAGCCAGCAGGGGTCGTGACCTCGAATCGGTGTCGGTGGTCATAGTGGGAGACATTGCGCACTCCAGGGTTGCGCGTTCGAATCTGTGGCTGCTCACCACCTTGGGTGCGAACGTCACCTTTGTGGCCCCAGAAACTCTGCAACCCTATGGCGCGAGAGCGTGGCCAGTCACCGTGCGGCACTCGCTCGATGAGGCTCTTCGCCTCGATCAACCTGATGTGGTCATGATGCTGCGCATTCAGAGCGAGCGCATGCAGGCCGCATATTTTCCGAACGAGCGCGAATATTCCCGCATCTGGGGGCTTGGCGAAGATCGTGTGCAGTCGCTACACGAACGCACGCTCATCATGCACCCGGGCCCCATGAATCGCGGTCTCGAAATCTCTTCAGCTGCCGCCGATAGCCCCCGCAGCACCGTGCTTGAGCAAGTCGCGAATGGCGTTTCGGTGCGCATGGCAGCCCTCTACCTTCTGTTGTCTGGCGAACGAGAGGCCCACGCATGACGTCCGAACACCTCCTCATCTCTTCGGTTCGGCTTGCCGCGCAACTCACCGAACGTCGTGCCGATGTTCAGGCAGCGCCTGCCTACGACCTGCGCATTTCAGAGGGTCGCATCACTGAGCTGGCCCCCGCTGGTTCACTCACTGCGCGGCAAGACGAACGGGTCATCCCAGCTGACGGCCTCATTGCATTCACCGGTTTTGTTGACCTGCACACCCATTTGCGTGAGCCCGGGTTTGAACAGAGTGAAACCGTGTTGACCGGCACTCAGGCTGCTGCAGCAGGCGGGTTCACCACGGTGTTTGCCATGGCAAACACCATGCCCGTGCAAGACACGGCCGGCGTGGTCGAGCAGGTGCAGTCTCTGGGCGATGCGGCCGGTTACGCCACCGTGCGCCCAATCGGTGCGGTGACCGAAGATCTCGCCGGTGAACGGCTCAGCGAAATCGGCGCCATGGCTTCCTCGCGCGCCGCGGTGCGGGTGTTCAGCGACGACGGCAAGTGCGTGCACGACTCCTACCTCATGCGTCGGGCGCTCGAGTACGTGAAAACCTTCGATGGGGTGGTGGCGCAGCACGCGCAAGATCCTCGGCTCACCGATGGGGCACAGATGAACGAGGGGTCTCTCTCGAGCGAACTTGGGCTCAAGGGGTGGCCTGCGGTTGCTGAGGAATCGATCATTGCCCGCGATTGCTTGCTTGCTGAGCATGTAGGTGCTCGCCTGCACGTGTGTCATCTCTCGACCGCTGGCTCGGTCGAAGTGGTGCGGTGGGCAAAGGCCCGCGGCGTGCAGGTCACTGCCGAAGTGACGCCGCATCACCTCATTCTTACCGAAGACCTTGCCCGTACCTATGACCCCATCTATAAAGTCAACCCGCCTCTTCGACGCGACGAAGACGTGCACGCGCTCCGTCAGGCAGTGGCAGACGGAGTCATCGACATTATTGCGACCGATCACGCCCCGCACCCATCCGAAAGCAAGGAGTGTGAGTGGGACGCTGCCGCATTCGGCATGGTTGGTTTGGAGTCTGCGGTGTCGATTGCCATTGCAGCGCTCGTGAACGAGGGGCACGCGAGTTGGGCTGAGCTCGAGCAATTGCTCTCACAGACTCCGGCCAAGATAGGCAGTCTTGACGGGCACCCAAGCTCGTTGCAGCCAGGTGAAATCGCCGATCTAACCCTCGTTGACCCGTCAGCAAGCAGCGTGTTTGCGATCTCGAATCTGCGCGGACGAAGCGCGAACTCGCCATACCTTGGCATGGAACTGCCGGGCAGCGTGAGATTCACTGTGCGCCACGGGTACCTCACGCTCGACAACGGTGAGGTGGTTGCGGCACCCGCGGTCGCTGCATCAGCTCGAGGTGGTGTCGCATGAGTCGCCCGCTGTTTATTGCTCTCGCAATCGTTGTTGTTCTGGTCATATTGTGTGCCATGTGGCTTGGCTGGCGCGCACGCACCCGTCGCGACAACGACATGCTCGTTGCGCAACCCCAACCGGTGGGTGAGCTGATTGCCGAGTTCACCAACCAGTTTTACGTCTCTACCACCCCCATCGGTGACCCACTCACCCGCGTTGCGATACCCGGGCTGCGCTATCGCGGGTTCGCAGACATTCGGGTGCACACCGATGGAGTGAGCATCGAGGTACGGGGCGAACACCCGGTGCACCTCGGGGCAACCATGCTGCTTGGCTCTGGCACCGCAAGTCGTCGCATTGGCAAAGCCGTCGAGAACGACGGGTTGGCTCTCTTGCAGTGGCAAGTTGGCGAACAAGCACTCGAATCCAGTTTTCGGTTCGGCACGCCGGCTGACCAGCATCGTTTTCTGCAAATCATCGATCAGATTTCACCAACCCAGTCAATGTCTCAGGAGGGCTCGTAATGACCAACCCCACCCCACCCACCACCCCTCCTCAGCACTCGGTGCCGGTCGGCCCAGCAGTGCTGGTGCTTGAAAGCGGTGAACGCTTTGAGGGTCGCGCCTATGGGGCTACCGGTCACACCCTCGGAGAGGTGGTCTTCTCGACCGGCATGACAGGCTACCAAGAGACGCTCACCGACCCGTCGTATGCTGGCCAAATTGTGCTCATGACCGCGCCTCACATTGGCAACACGGGTGTCAACGACGAAGACATGGAGTCGCGCAAAATCTGGGTGGCCGGGTTTGTGGTGCGTGATCCGGCGCGAAGAATCTCAAACTTTCGCGCAAAACGTTCACTCGATGAAGAGCTGGTGTCGGACGGTGTGGTTGGCATATCAGGCGTCGACACTCGGGCCATTACGCGCCACATTCGTTCGGCTGGCGCCATGCGTGCCGGCATTTTTTCGGGTGATGACCTTGCACTGAGCGAGGCGCAACAGCTCACGTTGGTGCGCGAGCAGGAGTCGATGGCCGGCAAGAATCTGTCGGCTGTGGTCACCACGCACGAGCGTTACGACCTGCCCGTCGCACCAGGGGTCGAGCGGGTGGGTTCCATCGCTGTGCTCGATCTTGGCATCAAGCGAGCCACCGTGAAATATCTCTCTGAACACGGGTTTGATGTGATGGTGCTCCCCGCACACACCACACTCGATGAGATGCGTGCACTGTCACCAGATGCGTTCTTTTTCTCAAATGGCCCTGGGGATCCGGCGGCCAGCGATGCGCAGGTTGAGGTGTTGCGCGGCATGCTCGAAGACGGGGTGCCCTATTTCGGCATTTGCTTCGGCAATCAATTGCTTGGTCGCGCGCTTGGCCTCAACACCTACAAACTGCCGTTCGGCCACCGTGGCATCAATCAGCCGGTGCTTGATAAGCGCACCGGCCGGGTTGAGATCACCGCGCAAAACCACGGATTTGCGGTTGATGCCCCGATCGATGTTGAGTTCGATTCGCCGAACGGGTTCGGTCGGGTGCAGGTGAGTCATTACAGCTTGAATGACCAGGTGGTCGAGGGGCTCGAGTGCCTTGATATTCCTGCGTTCTCTGTGCAGTACCACCCCGAGGCGGCCGCTGGCCCGCACGACGCGTTTTACCTGTTTGAGAGATTCCGCGCTTTGGTGAAAGAGCGCACCGCAACGCCCCGCGCTGACAGCGGAACGAAGGAGAACAACTAATGCCCAAGCGTTCAGACATCAATTCGGTGCTGGTCATCGGCTCCGGCCCCATCGTCATCGGCCAAGCGTGCGAGTTTGACTATTCGGGCACCCAGGCGTGCCGAGTGCTTCGCGAAGAGGGCGTGCGGGTGATCCTGGTCAATTCAAACCCTGCCACCATCATGACCGACCCCGATTTTGCCGATGCTACCTATGTTGAGCCGATCACACCTGAGGTGATCGAGTCCATCATCATCAAGGAGCGGCCAGACGCGATTTTGCCTACCTTGGGTGGGCAAACTGCGCTCAATGCGGCCATGGCATTGCACGAACAAGGCATTCTCGACAAGCACGGTGTGGAACTCATCGGGGCGAAGGTTGAAGCGATTCAACGCGGCGAGGATCGCCAGATCTTCAAAGACTTGGTCATTGAGGCGGGTGCTGACGTTGCGCGATCACACATTGCGCACACGATCGAAGAGGCCAAAGAGTTTGCCAAAGACCTGGGCTACCCGTTGGTGGTTCGACCCTCGTTCACCATGGGTGGCCTCGGCTCGGGCTTTGCCTACACCGAAGAAGAGCTCGTTCGCATCGCCGGTGACGGGTTGCATTACAGCCCAACCAGCGAGGTGCTGCTTGAGGAGTCGATTCTTGGTTGGAAGGAATACGAACTTGAGCTGATGCGTGATCAGGCCGACAACACCGTGGTTGTGTGCTCAATTGAAAACGTGGATGCGGTTGGCGTGCACACCGGTGACTCCATCACGGTGGCGCCGGCGTTG
>CAYSQG010000005.1:0-7897 GCA_964433255.1 uncultured Leucobacter sp. | reverse complement strand
CCGCGAATTTCAGCGTTTGCGCGACATTGGCATCGACATCATTCGTTCGGTGGGTGTTGATACAGGCGGCTGCAACATTCAGTTCGCGGTGGACCCGGTGAGTGGTCGCATCATCGTGATTGAGATGAACCCCAGAGTCTCGAGATCCTCGGCCCTCGCATCGAAGGCTACCGGGTTCCCGATTGCCAAAATTGCAGCGAAACTTGCCATCGGTTACAACCTTGACGAGATTCCAAACGATATTACGCAGAAGACCCCCGCTAGCTTTGAGCCAACCATCGACTATGTCGTAGTTAAAGCTCCACGGTTTGCGTTCGAGAAGTTCCCTGCGGCTGACGACACCCTCACCACCACCATGAAATCGGTGGGCGAGGCGATGGCTATCGGTCGAAATTTCACGACAGCGTTGCAGAAGGCGTTGCGCTCACTCGAGAAACGCGGCACCTCCTTTCACTGGGGTGCGCAGTCGCGCACGGTCGAAGAGCTGCTCGAGTCAATCAAACGCCCAACCGATGGGCGCATTGTCGACGTGCAGCAGGCACTTCGGTTGGGGGCAACCATTGAACAGGTCTTTGCCTCAACGGCTATTGACCCCTGGTTCCTCGATCAAATCGTGCTCATTAACGAGGTTGCCGAGCGCCTTGGGCAAGCTCCCCAGCTGACCTATGATGTGCTGCGCGAGGCCAAGGATCACGGCTTTAGCGACGCTCAAATTGCGGCCCTTCGCGGCCTCAGCGAGGGCGAGGTGCGCGGGTTCCGGCACGGGGTTGGCCTGCGACCGGTCTTCAAAACGGTCGACACGTGCGCGGGGGAGTTCCCAGCACTCACGCCCTACCATTACAGCTCCTATGACTTCGAAACCGAGGTCACGCCGTCTGATCGC
Organism: uncultured Leucobacter sp.; assembly: GCA_964433255.1. Lineage (GTDB taxonomy): Bacteria > Actinomycetota > Actinomycetes > Actinomycetales > Microbacteriaceae > Leucobacter. The sequence goes on along the minus strand of CAYSQG010000005.1, from coordinate 7,014 downwards.
AAGAAAGTGATCATCTTGGGGTCGGGCCCCAACCGCATCGGGCAGGGGGTGGAGTTTGACTACTCTTGCGTACACGCCTCGTTTGCCCTGTCAGAGGCGGGCTACGAAACCATCATGATTAACTGCAATCCTGAGACTGTGTCTACCGACTACGACACCTCGGATCGTCTGTATTTCGAGCCGCTGACACTCGAGGACGTGCTTGAGGTGATTCACGCAGAGCAGGCCTCTGGCGAACTGTTGGGTGTGGTGGTGCAGCTGGGAGGGCAAACCGCGCTTGGACTTGCGCAGCCCCTCAAAGACGCCGGCGTGCCGATTCTAGGCACCACTCCCGAAGCCATTGACCTTGCCGAAGAGCGTGGCGCGTTTAGTGACATTCTCGAGCGTGCCGGGTTGCTCGCGCCTCGAAACGGCACCGCCATCGACGAGCAGGGCGCCATTCGGGTCGCCGAAGAAATCGGCTACCCAGTGCTGGTTCGCCCCTCGTTTGTGTTGGGCGGTCGCGGCATGGAGATCGTCTACGACACCGACACGCTGCGCGGATATTTTGAGCGCATCGAGGGTCATTCGCTGGTTGGCCCGGGGTACCCGCTGCTAGTTGATCGTTTTCTCGATGACGCCATTGAGATTGATGTCGACGCGCTCTATGACGGTCAGCAACTCTACGTAGGCGGTGTGATGGAGCACATCGAAGAGGCGGGCGTGCACTCCGGCGATTCGAGTTGCACGCTGCCACCAGTCACGCTCGGGCACGACCAGATTTCGGCGGTTCGTGTGGCGACGCAGGCCATCGCTGAGGGCATCGGTGTGCGCGGGCTGCTGAACGTGCAGTTCGCCATTGGTCAGGGTGTGCTCTACGTGCTTGAGGCGAACCCTCGGGCGTCGCGCACCGTGCCCTTCGTGTCGAAGGCGTTGGGCATTCCCCTCGCCAAGGCCGCCTCGCGTGTCATGGCCGGTGAGACCATCGCCGAGCTCATCACCGCCGGTGTGTTGCCCGTGCGTGACGGTTCACGCGCGCCGATCGATGCGCCTATCGCGGTGAAAGAAGCGGTGCTTCCCTTCAAGCGCTTCCGCACCCACGAGGGTCTGGTGGTCGATTCGTTGCTTGGCCCCGAGATGCGTTCAACGGGTGAGGTCATGGGCATGGATCGCGACTTTCCAACCGCGTTCGCCAAGAGCCAGTCTGCTGCCGGCAGCGAACTGCCAAAGAGTGGCACTGTGTTCATGTCAGTCGCGGATCGCGACAAGCGCGGAGTGGTGTTGCCGGCTCAGCGCCTCACCGAACTCGGCTACCGCCTTCTCGCCACCCAGGGCACGCATGTGGTGCTCGCTCGAAACGGCATTAAGAGCGAGGTGGTGCTGAAGCACTCGCAACACGAACAGGGTGACACGATTGTCGACCTGATCAATCGTGGCGAGGTCGACATGGTCGTGAACACCCCGTCGGGTTCGTCTGCGCGAGCTGATGGCTATGAGATCCGTGCCGCTGTGGTGGCTGCCGATAAGCCGATTTTCACCACCATCAGCGAGCTCTCTGCGGCGGTGGGGGCGCTGTCGGCTCAGATTGACTCGTTCGAGGTTAAATCGCTGCAAGAGTACGCGGCAGACCGCGCCCAAGCTTTGGCTGCAACCGCGTGAGCACCTTCTCAGAGGGGCTTGAACGAGCCTTCACCGAACAGCGGCACCTGTGTGCCGGCATTGACCCGCATGCTGCGTTGCTCGCGGACTGGGGGCTGGCAGATGACGCTGACGGCGCCGAGCGTCTGGGACGGGACACCGTCGCTGCCGCAGCCGGGGTTGTGGCGTGCGTCAAACCGCAGGTCGCGTTCTTTGAGCGGTTCGGAGCGGCAGGGTACACGGCTCTTGAACGGGTGTTGCGTGACGCTCGCCAGGCCGGGGTGACGGTCATTGCCGACGTGAAGCGGGGCGACATTGGCACGAGTTTCGCTGCCTACGCTGACGCGTGGCTGACTCCCGGTTCACCTCTCGAGGTAGACGCCATGACAGTGGTGGCCTACCAGGGGTTTGGCAGTCTCGAGGGCGCGTTCAGCCACGTGCGTGAGCACGGTAAGGGGCTGTTCCTGCTTGCAGCGACCTCGAACCCTGAGGCTCAAGAGGTGCAGCGGGCGGTGCGTGCAGATTCACGCACGGTTGCTCGGGCCATGCTCGACGACGCAATCGCCTTCAATTCGCAGATCGGTTCGGGGGCACAGGTTGGCAGCATTGGGGTGGTGCTTGGCGCCACACTCAATCTTGCCGAGTACGGCATCGATATTTCGGCACCGCACCCAAGCCCTGCGCTCCCGGTGCTGGCCCCAGGCTTCGGAGCCCAGGGTGCACGCATCGAAGATGCTCGCCGCACGTTTGGGTCACTTGCTTGGGCGCTGCTTGCAAACGAGTCCCGCGGCATACTTGCCGGTGGTTCGGCAAGCCTTGGGGAGCGCATTCGCGAACGGTCTGCTGCAATAACTGAGGCGCTCGCGATAGCCTAAGAACTGATGACCAACTCACCACGTGCAATGCCCGAAGTAGACCGAGCTGCGGCAAACCGTGCCGCGATCGAGGCACGTCGCGCTCGGGCGGCGGTCAAAGCAAAACTTCGCAGCGGTGAACTCTCACCCTTCAAGGCGCTTGCCGACGCTCGAACCCCGGGTGCACCGGTTGGCACGATCCGGGTCATTGATTTCTTGCAAACGTTTCCGAGCATCGGTGAGACCAAAGCGGTAAAACTACTTGAGCAACTTCGCATTTCACCAAGAAAACGACTTGGTGGGCTCGGCGTCCATCAACTCGAGCGGCTCGAAGATTTTGTACGCCAGCGCGCCGGGGTTTCTGCAGTTTCAAAGAAGTCCCCGCTCACGGTGCTCGCTGGTCCGACAGCGGTTGGCAAAGGTACCGTCGCAAGTCATGTGCGCCAGCACTACCCGCAGATTCAGCACTCAGTCTCGGTTACCACTCGACCGGCGCGACCGGGTGAAATTCATGGCGTGCACTACCTGTTTGTCGATGACGAAACCTTCGATCGATTGCTGGCTCAAGGCGAATTGCTCGAGTGGGCCACCGTGCACAATTCGCACCGGTATGGCACGCCAAAGGGTCCGGTGCTGGAGGCTTCGGCGCGCGGTGAATCGATGCTGCTCGAAATTGATCTGCAGGGTGCCCGCCAGGTGAGGGCGAACATGCCTGACGCTCGACTGGTGTTTCTGGCCCCACCAAGCTGGGAAGAGCTCGTGTCGCGGCTTGTTGGCCGCGGTACGGAGGGTGTAGAAGAACGCTCTCGTCGGCTTGAAACCGCAAAGGTTGAGCTTGCTGCGGCTGACGAGTTTGACGTGGTAATTGTGAACGATGAGGTTGCTCACGCGGCCGCGCAACTTGTGGCGCTGATCCTCGGCGAAGAAGACGGTTCCTACTCGCCGCAGATGTAACCCGCCGCCAAGGTTTTTCAATGTAGTTTGGGGGAGTGCACTCGTTTGCCTCCTTCGTTACCGCGGCTTCGCTGTCAGCCGACACCGAAATTGTTTCACTCAGCCCATACCAGTTCTGGGGTATACCGCTTGCGCTGATTGGTGCGGCGCTCATGTCTTTTGGCGCACAATACCAATCGCGCGGCTTGAACAAAGTCGAGCGCATCACCGGCAGGTCGGCTTCTGCTGGCCTCTCGTTCACGCACCTGCTTGGCTTGCTGCGCAGACCCTCTTGGGTCGTGGGCACCTCGCTGCTCGCTCTCGCAATTGTGTTCCAGATTGCCGCACTGTCGTTTGCCCCACTCATCGTGGTGCAACCACTCGGGGTCACTGCCATGGTCATTACTGCGGTGTTGAATGCTCGCATGTCTGGGCTTCGACTGCCGAAGCGAGCCCTGACGTCTCTTGCACTGAGCGTGTCCGGCATTCTGGCGTTCGTGGTGGTAGCCGCATTTACCGCCGCGGATCGCCCGGTCACAAACCAAAAGCTCATCACCATCCTCATCTTGTTCGGGGTTGCCCTGCTGGGGTTGTTGGCTGGTTATGTGCTGCTTCGTCACCGCGCTGTGGCGCTTTTCTACATCGCCGGTGCAGGCATTCTCTATGGTTTTGTCGCCACGTTCGCGAAGGTGGTCATTGGTCGCTTTCAGCAAGACGCTTTTGATTGGTTGGCCTGGGCGGGGGTGCTGGCGCTGCTCGTGGGTGGTGTGGTTGGCATGGTGTTCGTGCAGCACGCCTATAGTTCGGGTCCACCCGATCTGGTCATTGCCGGACTAACGGTCATTGACCCACTGGTTGCGATTCTGATCGGCATCGCAGTTTTGAACGAAGCGGCTGGCGCGCCTCTGTGGGCCGCCCTCACCTTCATTATCTCTGGCATTGTCGCGCTGGTGGGAGTGATTGGCTTAGCAAAGTTCCACCCGCAAACTGGGCTCTCTGCCATAACCAAAGATGTTTCAACTGAGGCTGAAATGTAGCTCTTTTGCCGGCAGTTCACACGGCGAGTCCCCATTGCCGAAACGTGACACCGGTCACTAGCGGCAAGTGTCTTATTTGCCTCTTTGTTTGCTGGTGCAGGTCGTGTCAAACCCTCTGCATTGGTGTGCATTGGTGTGAACGGGTATGTGAGTACGTGCGGAGGTGTGCACGGGTGCGCACGGGCGTACACTGGCGTCATGACTTCTCAGCGCGTTCTCGTGACAGGTGCAACAGGTTACGTCGGTGGCAGGTTGGTTCCTCGTCTGCTTGAGGAGGGGTTCATGGTACGAGTCTTAGTGCGCAAGCCGGAGCGTCTCGCAGATGTGCCTTGGCTCGACAAAGTTGAGGTCGTGACGGGCGACCTGCTCGATCCCGCTTCTCTCAAGGTGGCATTTGACCAGATTGACATCGCCTACTATTTGGTGCACTCCATGAACTCACCGGCTGACCATGGATCTTTTCAAGACCTTGAGCGAGCCTCAGCGCATCACTTCGCCGACGCTGCATCACATGCCAAGCTGAAACGCATTGTCTACCTTGGCGGACTGCACCCGCAGGGGGTCAAGCTCTCGAAACATTTGGAGTCGCGTAAAGAAGTTGGCGACATTTTATTGGCTTCTGGGGTGCCAACCGTGGTGTTTCAGGCAGGGGTGATCATCGGCTCAGGCTCTGCCTCGTTCGAGATGATTCGTCATCTCACCGAGGTGCTTCCCTACATGCCTGCGCCGAAGTGGGTGCGCAACTTCATTCAGCCGATTGCGATCCGCGATGTGTTGTACTACCTCGTCAGAGCAGCGTCGCTGCCTTCGACGGTCAACCGAACCTTCGACATTGGAGGTCCGAGCATTTTGCGCTACGGGCAAATGATGAACGGGTACGCGTTAGAGGCGGGTTTGCCGCAGCGCGCCATCGCGGCTTTGCCAGTGTTGACGCCATGGCTTGCGGGTCAGTGGGTAAACCTGGTGACCCCAATCCCGCGCAGGCTCGCGGTGCCCATCATTGAGTCACTGCAGTTCGATTGCGTGGTGCACGAACACGACATCGACGAGGTCATTCCGCCACCAACAGAGGGTTTGGTGCCATACCGTCGTTCGGTTCGGCTTGCACTCGACAAGGTGAGCAAACACGAGGTAGAAACCAGTTGGCAAAACGCATCGGTGCTGGGCGCGCCGAGTGATCGGCTGCCCAGTGACCCCGAGTGGGCGGGGCACACCGTCTTTTTGGACACGCGTGAGAGAGTCACGCCAGCATCACCCGAGTCGTTGTGGCGTGTCATCGAGGGCATCGGTGGCGATCGCGGGTGGTACTCACTGCCAATGGCGTGGGCTGCGCGCGGCTTTCTCGACAAACTCTTTGGGGGAGTCGGGTTGCGGCGCGGTCGCAGAGACCCTGATCGCTTGCAGACCGGTGAAGCTCTCGATTTTTGGCGTGTGGAAGAAATTGACCGCCAACATTCACTCCTGCTTCGGGCTGAGATGAAGGTTCCTGGTTCTGCGTGGCTAGAGCTGTCTGTGCACCCGGGTGAAGGGTCTGGTTCGCGCTATGTGCAGCGCGCCATCTTCTTTCCAAGAGGGCTTTCGGGCAGGTTGTACTGGTTCAGCATCTTGCCACTGCACGGCATCATATTCAACGGCATGGCAAATCGCATATGTGCAACCGCCCTGTCGCTCGACGAAAAGGCAACTGTACCCGCAGAGGTTTGATACTCTCATTGAGGTGCCAATGTTGGCGCCTACCAGGGGGCGTTAGCTCAGCCGGTTAGAGCAGCGGACTCATAATCCGTCGGTCGCGGGTTCAAGTCCCGCACGCCCTACTCAGTACCTACTATTTCAATATTTTCTTACTCCCAATTGTTCAGCATTTGTCGATCAGGTTCTCAAATTTAGTGCTCTGCAAAAATTATTCGTTACAGAACCAAATTTCTTGGCACTGGGAGCAATGTGGGTGGTACACACGCTGTGTGTAAATGTCACCGAACGGTTGGTATGTTCCCTGGCATTGTTCTTTACTAACAAAAGGAGTTCGTAAAGTGAGTCCAGACAATTACCTTCTTGTCTATAACATGTTTTCCCTCGGCATCGCGAGCATGCTGTTCACCACATTTTTCTTAGTATTCGCTCGCGAACGGGTGTTGCCACGCTACCGCATGGCCATCCTCATCTCCGCCACAGTGACAGGCATCGCTGCTTATCACTACTTCAGAATGTTCGACAGTTTCAACGACGTCTTCGGACCAGAAGCTATCGAGGGTGCGGTCTACAATGTGGGCTACCGCTACGTTGACTGGTTCCTTACGGTGCCACTGTTGCTCATGGAGACGGTTGCAGTGCTGGCGCTCGTGCAAGCGAAACAGCGCTCATTGCTGGTACGCCTAGTTCCCGCTGCGGCTCTCATGATTTTGCTTGGTTACCCAGGTGATGCGAAGCTCGACCTCTGGGGCATTCCAGCGTGGGTGTGGGGTGCGCTCTCAATGCTTCCGTTCCTCTACATTCTCTACGTGCTCTTTATTGAGCTCGGCAAGAGCTTGGAGCGTCAAAGCGCCAAGGTTGTGAGCAGGGTGAAACAGCTGCGC
>CAYSQG010000004.1:44918-54678 GCA_964433255.1 uncultured Leucobacter sp. | reverse complement strand
TGTCGAGTGTGGAAGCCATGGCAACTGACATCTCGATGCCCTTCATTGGGGCATAGGGGCCGTTGTAGACTGTCTCGACCATTGATGCTTGGAAGAACAGCGTTAGAAACGTGCCGGAAATGAGAATGACTACGAAGCTGTAGAGTGCCACTTCACCGAGCAGGAATGACCAGTGGTCTGGAAACACCTTGCGGCCGAACTCTTTGACGGCAACACCAATCTTGGTGCGATCGTCGATGTAGTTTGCGGCTTGAGAAGTAAAGCGCGTTGAAGAGTGTTGTTGCGTTGATGGGGTAGTCACGGTGCTCACTTGAGGCGCTCCCAGAAGCTAGGTCCGACAGGTTCGGTAAAGTCGCTCTGCGCGATGAGGTAACCTTCATCGTCCACAGCGATAGGCAATTGAGGCAGAGGACGTTTTGCAGGCCCAAAGATAACTTTTGCCTGATCAGCCACGTCGAATTGAGACTGGTGACAGGGGCACAGCAGGTGATGGGTGTGCTGTTCGTTCAAGGCAACTGGGCATCCGACGTGTGTGCAGACCTTTGAGTAGGCCACGATGCCATCATGCGACCAGCTCTTCTTTTCTTCTGGTTCATAAATCTCTTCGGGATTCATGCGAATCAAAAGAACGACAGCTTTTGCTTTTTCTTCGAGCAAGTTCGCTGCGCCGCTGAGGTTTTCTGGCACGACGTGGAAGACCGAGCCGACAGTAACTTCAGAAGCCTTAATTGGAGCACCAACAAGGTGGCCACCAAGGTCACGTGCCAGGCGGGTGCCTTTCTGCCACATCGTGTGCTTCAGCAGCGTTACGGGATCTTGATCTTGTGGTGCAAGCCCGCGCAGCAAAGTGATTCCCGGGATCGGGAAGGCAATGAGCGCACCAATGAGGCTGTTGCGCACGAGTGTGCGGCGGGTAAACCCAGACTCTTGATCTGCCAGAGTGAAAGTTTCAGCTGCAGCCTCCCGAGTCGGCTGATCGCTGGCAACGGGGTGACGGTAGTCGATCGACTCATGGTCAGACATCAGGGCTTTGCCCCAGTGAACAGCACCTATGCCGATAGCAAGAAGTGCGAGAGTCATGCCGAGCCCAACAAACATCGTGTTGAGTCGGATAGCCCACAGATCTCCTGTTTCAATAGGGAAGAACATGTAAGCAAGAACTGCCCCGATGCTTCCAACAATTGAGAGGTAGAAGAAAATGTAGACTGTGCGCTCGGCCTGCTTTTCTTTTTTCTCACTCTGATCAGTGACGCGCTGACGATGGGGTGGAAGCCCAGGGTTTGCTACGGCGTTTGGTGAGATGACCGCGGTACCAACCGCCACATCACTGCCTTGGCTCTGAGCGGGGACAACGGCGCCTTCTGTGCCGTCGTTCTTCGCTTCCTCTGCCATGATGCTCCTTGAATGCTGTTGTTATGAAGGTAATTAGGGAGATTAGTTTGACTTTGCAGTCACCCAAACCGTGAATGCGATAATGACACCCAGTCCGATAATCCAGAGGAAAAGACCTTCTGCTACTGGACCGACAGAACCAAGGGTGAGCCCACCAACAGCAGGCTGTTCATCGATGTACTTCAGGTAGCTGATGATGTCAGCTTTCTGCTCAGGAGTGATGTTTGCATCACTGAACACAGGCATGTTTTGGGGTCCGGTGACCATTGCTTCGTAGACGTGAGTTGCAGCAACACCGGTAACTGGGGGAGCCCACTTACCTTCGGTAAGCGCACCACCTGCGCCGGCTACGTTGTGACACATTGCGCAGTTGATGCGAAACAGAGTGGCGCCATTGGCTACGTCGCTATCGCCGGTGAGGTAGCGTGCCTCAGGAAGATCTGGCCCGGGCGCCAGGGAAGCGACGTATGCAGCCATCTGGAGTGTCTGCTCTTCGGTAAACAAGGTCGGACGTTTCATGCCCTGTGGTCCTTGGTAGGCGAGCGGCATGCGACCGGTGCCGACTTGGAAGTTCACTGAAGCGGCACCAGAACCGATGACAGATGGCCCAGCTTCAGTGCCTTCTCCATTGGTTCCGTGACAGGTGGAGCAGTTCGCACCGAACAGCTTTTCGCCAGCTTGAATGTTGGTTTCGTCTTGACTGAATTCAGCCCAGTCAACTTCTGCTGTCGCCGAAGTCTGACTAAAGCCGGTGTATGCTGCGCCAGTGACGAGCAAGCCGATTGCTACCAATGCGACTGTGGCAAGAGGGTGGCGGCGACCTGTGTGTCGTGATGTAGAACGATTGCGGGCCATGATTCTCGATTACTCCTGAACTATTTGACCACGTAAATAACAATAAAGAGCGCGATCCAGACGATGTCGACGAAGTGCCAGTAGTAAGACACGACCAGCGCAGAGGTTTCTTCTTTGTGTGTGAAGTTTTTCACTGCGTACATGCGACCGATCACGAGCAGGAATGCAGCGAGACCAACTGTGACGTGGATACCGTGGAAACCTGTGGTGAGGTAGAAAGCAGACCCGTACGGATCGCCATTGAACATAATGTCTTCAGAAACGAAGGTTGCGTATTCCCAAGCCTGGCCGGCAACGAAGATCGCACCCAGCACGACGGTGAGATAGAACCATTCGACTGAACCCCATGATTTTGGGCTCTTTCCTGTGGCATAGGGCTGCATGCGCTCAGCTGCCCACACACCAAACTGAGCGGTGAAAGAAGAGAGCACCAGAATGATGGTGTTAATAAGGGCAAATGTGAAGTTGTGTTTTTCGACTTGTTCAACCCAAAGGTCTGGATTCATGGCACGAAGAGTGAAGTAAATCGCAAACAGGCCGGCAAAGAACATGAGCTCGCTGCCAAGCCAGATGATCGTGCCGACCGCGACTGTATTGGGGCGTTTCACCGCACTCACTGCTGACTGGGTATTCATGGTGGTTGAGGTCACCCTTCCATTATGGCTGAAAGTTTGGTGTGTTTTCACACAACTCCCGGTTTGCCGTGCAATTGGGTTTGCACTCTTGTATCTTACCTCTTGTTCACCTACATGAGTTGCACTACGAGTCATCGAAGGGGTTGCTCTCGAGTCGTCGTTAGACTAGAAAAATGCTCTTTGAACGCAATTGGTCCGCCATTTTCACAACACTGCTCGAAGGTCGCGATCTCAGTGTTTCTGAAGCCGATTGGGCGATGGCTGAAATCATGACCGGAAAAGCTTCAGAGGGCCAAATTGGCGGCTTTTTGGTTGCGTTGCAACGCAAGGGCGTCTCGGTCGACGAGATTGTTGGGTTTCGTGACGCGATCCTGGCAGAAGCCCTCTCACTACCACTGCCAGCAATGTCGCTCGACATAGTTGGCACCGGGGGAGACCGATTTGGCACTGTCAATATCTCCACAATGGCTTCGATTATTGCCGCCTCAACTGGTGTGCCCGTGGTCAAGCACGGAAATCGGGCTGCGAGCAGCAAATCAGGATCATCAGATGTGCTCACAGCACTCGGGATTGACCTCACACTGGAAGCTGAGGAACTTGCAGAAAGCTTTCAAGTGAGCGGAATTGCGTTTGTACATGCTGCCAAATTTCTGCCCGGATTCCGCCACGTGTCACAAGTTCGCTCTCAACTGGGAATTCAGACGGTGTTTAACTACCTCGGACCACTGTGTAACCCTGTGAGGCCTGAGGCAACAGCTGCTGGAGTAGCGGACGCAAGTAAAGCCCCGCTGTTTGCTGATCTGTTTCGCTTTCGAGGAGCGACCGCACTCGTGTTTCGGGGCGATGAAGGTCTTGACGAACTGACGACCACCGGGCACTCGCACATATGGGAAGTGAGCAGGGGAGCGCTAAATGAGCACGACTTGGACCCCCGAGATCTTGGTTTACCGCGAGCCAACATTGAAGATTTGCTCGGCGGGTCACCTCAACACAACGCTGAAGTCGCTGTTCGGGTATTTGAGGGGGAGAGAGGGCCGATCAGAGATATCGCACTCTTAAACGCAGCGGCCGGCATGGTGGCCTTTGACCTCGCTCAACACGCCGAATCTTTTGATCGTCCGATTCTCGATCGTTTGCGTGAAGCACTCGAACGCGCTGAGCACGCACTCGATAGCGGTGCAACACTCGCGAAACTGAATCAATGGGTGACAACTACTCAGCGATCTAACTCGTAACGAAGTTTTCTGCTGCATGCAGTTATTTAGTTGATTGTGAGTTGATTACGTTTGAGAAGTGTTCTGCCGACCATAGTTCTTTCACATACGAACTGACGCTCTACACAGTGGGCCAGAGGTCATCAGTAGAAGGGTTATGCGTCTCTTTAAACTGACATAATACAGATTATCCACGAAATGGCTGATTACGGACACACCTTCGCGAGCGTACGGGCTGACAGGATACTGACACCAACTAACAGAGTTTCCCACGCGTTCAGCATGAGCGAATCGTTACTGAGTGAATTCGAAGCTGCGATCAGTGCCAGGCCGCCGAACACCGTCACAATTCCGATCAGCGTCAAAATAATGCCGAACATTCGATTCAAACCGTCTCGTCCTGTATTGGCGGTTGTTGCAGCTTGCTTCGAACCCCGAGGCCCGATCCATGACACCAAACTGAACGTACACACCGTGAGGGCTTGTGCACCGATCACATCACTCGGTCTATGCCAACCGAACTCAAGCAGTTGCCATGAAACCGTGCTGAGTAACACAGCGGCTAGTGCTGCGCTTAACACACGATATCTTCCCGGAAGCGCCCAAATTAATCCCGCAGAGATGACAGAAAACACCGTCATATGACCGCTCGGAAAACTGTTTGGCGTCACAAAGTCAACCAGTTCAGGCCGCTCAAGCCACGATTCTTTCAACACTTGTGAACTTACAAGCGCGATCCCTGAGGCAAAAAGAACGGAAAGCAGGCGTCCTATTCCATGAACCCAGAGTGCAATGATGCTCACCAAAGCGAGTGCACCAAACACCGTCATGTTTGACACGAGGTTGAGGGGTGCTGGCGGATTCACTGTGAAATCAGAGGCATCGAGCAAACTATTTTCAGTGTTTTGCCCCACCGTGCTTCCAACTGCAAGAAAATACGCCAATGCGCCTATGCCGAGAGACACCACCGACCAGAAAAGAGCGCGTGAACGCGTTATCACGGTCTCTCCCCTAATGCGTCGCTGGAAACGTGAGCTGGCTCCGTCATTTGATGCGTTGCAGATCTTATTGCCCACAGCGCAACCGCTGCAGTGGTGGCCACGTTCAGTGAATCGACACCGCTCTGCATGGGAATGGTGATCTTGCGAGTAGCAGCCGCGAGTGCACGCTTGCTGAGCCCCTCCCCTTCAGTTCCAAACATCAAAGCAATGCGCCTCGGTGCAACCCGAGCGAACTCGGCAAGGTCTTCGGCCTCGTGATCGAGCGTAAAAGCCGCAAGTTCATAACCGGCATCACGGATGAGAGGCCCCGCGTCACGCCAATGCGGCAAGCGCGCCCAAGGAACCTGTAACACTGCACCCATGCTGACGCGGACTGCACGACGATACAGCGGATCCGCGCAGGCTGGGGTCAGCAAAATCGCATCTGCGCCAAGCGCAACAACTGAGCGAAAAATAGCCCCCACGTTTGTGTGGTCAGCTAAATCTTCAAGCACCACTATTCGCTGGGAGTCGCTCAGCAATTGGGACACGTCTCGTGGTTCAGGTCGATGGATCGACGCTATCGCGCCACGGTGCAGGTGAAACCCGGTCAGTTGCTCGAGCTGCTCGGACTGGCCAACATAGACCGGCACCTGCGGGTAATCACCTAGTAAAGGTGCAATAGTTGGCAGCCATTCTTCGAGCAAGAGGACTGATCGAGGTATATGACCTGCCCGAAGAGCACGTTCGATGACCTTCGGAGACTCTGCCAGGTACAGCCCTCGCTCGGGTTCGAGTACCTTTCTGAGCGCCGCATCCGTCAGTTGGGTGTAATCGGCAAGTTCAGGAGTTTGCACTGAGTGTATGCGAATAATGTTCATAGGCTTGCACCGCGTGAGCGCTCAAGAAAAGACACAATTTCTTCAGCTGCCTGGTGCACCGCTTCGTAGTGCACCAGGTGACCAACACCTGGCATGATGCTCAGTTGCGAGTTGGCAACTCTGCGTGAAAGCGATAATTGCTCTGTCAGCGGGGTGATGTCGTCTCTGTCTCCGGCAATGAACAGAGTAGGCATGTTGAAGAAGGGCGCAAACTCGTTCACCGTGTGCGATACCGATGCGCGAAATGCTTGCAGCAGAGTGGAAGAGTGAGCAAACGTGCTGAAATGCTGTTCGTGTTGACCATGGATCCATTTTCGAAGCTGAGGGTCGCGGGTTTTGGCCATAAATTCGCTCATCACACGCACGATGACTGGGTGACCGAGCAGCCAGCGTGACTGCCGCTCAGGCAAAAAATCAGCGGCCTGGTAGTAGGCAACTGCTAACTTCGTCATGCACGACTGAGGCCCATCGAGTGCCGGTGAAGATATTGGGTTGATAAGCACCGTGTTGCTTGGTGATAGGCCCTGCGAAAGTGCTTGAGAAACCACCAGCGAGCCAAAGGAATGCCCAAGTATGGACAGACTCCCCGGCGCAAGTGCAGATGCTGATGCTGTAGAAGACGCCGAGGTAGGTGAAATTATTGCCTGCGAAAACTGTGTCAGCCAGGAACCGTAGAGCTCAAGGTTGTGCTCGTGATTCGGTATCGGGTCACTCTGACCAAAACCGGGAAGATCAGGAACCACCACCCGCAACTGCGGCAGAAGTATCGAAAGGTCTTGAGCGAGACCTTCGAGCCCGTGGTGATCACCTCGAAATCCATGCACCAGGATGAGTGCACTGGCGTCGTCTGGGCCATATTGCCAAGCTCTCGTTCGAGCACCAAAAATCTCGTATTCAAGGATCTTTGGCACGCTCGTCACCCAACGATTCTATGAGTCGGTGACTGAATGAGTGGTGAGCCTGTCGGCGGTGCCGGATAGTGTGTACACATCTGAAAGGACAACTTGTGAACAATACACTCCCCCTGTGGGCTGAACACCTAGCCGTGTTTGATACCGAAACAACTGGTGTTGACACAAACACTGCACGCATCGTCAGCAGTGCTGTTGCGCTTCTCGGGCCTGCGGGCGAAGTTCGCGAACGCTACGATCTGCTGATTGACCCGGGCGTGGAAATTCCAGAAGCAGCCGCGCGTGTTCACGGCATCACTACCGCTGTCGCACAGCAAAGCGGTGTGGTTGCCTCAGTCGGTGTCGCCCAGATTATTTCTCAGTTGTTGGCAATGTTGGAACGTGGGTTTCCGGTTGTGGTCTACAACGCGCCTTATGACTTGAGTCTGCTCAAGGCAGAGGCACATCGGCATAACTTGGCTTGGCCGCAGACCATTTCACCAGTCATTGATCCACTAGTGCTCGACAAGCAACTTGACCGATTTCGAAAGGGCAAACGAACACTCGACGTGGTTGCGGCCCATTACGGTGTAGGCCTGTCGAGCGCACACGACGCCGGTGAAGACGCAATTGCTGCCGGTCGTGTGGCACAGGCACTGGCACAAAGATATGCGCATGTGTTGCCTGATGATGTGACGCTGTTGCATCAGTCACAGGCGAGTTGGGCCGCCGAGCAGGCTGCGAATTTTCAGGATTACATGAGGCGTGTCAAAGATCCAAGTTTTGAAACGAATGGTGCGTGGCCAATTCGGTAAAAAAAAGAGGCCAGGTTACAGAACCTGGCCTCTCAAAAAAGTTGAAGTTAAGAACCAAAGCTCTTGAAACGTTGGTTGAATTTTTCCACGCGGCCTGCGGAGTCCAGAATGCGCTGTTTGCCGGTGTAGAACGGGTGAGAAGCGCTAGAGATTTCCACCTCAATGAGCGGGTAGGTCACGCCGTCAAGATCGATAGTTTTGTCGCTGGTGAGTGTGCTGCGAGTGAGAAAGGTCTCCCCCGATGCCAGGTCGCGAAAAACGATCGGGTTGTACTCGGGATGAATTTCGGTCTTCATTAATGTTCCTTAATCACTGAAAAGTCTGTTGCACAGAAAAAACTTGCGGTTACGCGCACCAAATAAACATTTTAGCAGAACTATGAAACTCGTGCGACAGCAGAGAATCTTCCGGCTTCTATCGTCAAATCAAATTGCATGCCAAACGTTTGCTCAAGGTTGTGCGATGTCAGTGTGGCAGCAATTGGGCCCGTCGCTTGAATCACACCATCTTTCAACAGCATCACGTGAGTAAAACCCGGTGGTATCTCCTCGACATGATGCGTCACCATAACCATGGCGGGTGAACTTGGTGACTGAGCGAAACCAGAGAGCAACTGCAGGAGTCGCTCCCTCGCTCCAAGGTCGAGGCTCGCGCTGGGTTCGTCAAGCAGCAGGAGTTCAGGGTCCGTCATGACCGCACGGGCGATCATGGCGCGTTTTCGCTCGCCATCGCTCAGAGTGCCGAATTGATGATCTGCGAGCTCGCCAAGATCCCACTCCGTGAGCACGCGGATCGCCTGACGAATGTCCATCTCGTCATAACGTTCGTTCCACCTGCCCTCGACGCTGTGTGCTGCGGTGAGTACGACGTCGCGCACTAATTCGTTTGCAGGAATGCGACTCGCTGCAGCACTGGAGGCGAAGCCGATTCGGTTGCGAAGTTCAAAGACATCTGCCATGCCGAGGGTGGCATCGAGTGCAGTAACTTTGCCTGAACTTGGAAATTCGGAACCGGTCGCAAGTTTCAACAGCGTCGTTTTTCCGGCACCGTTTGGCCCAAGAATCACCCAGCGTTGGTCACTTTCCACGGTCCAGTTCACAGCGTCAAGAATGTTGCGGCCGCTGCGCACAACAGTGACATCTTGAAAGTCGAGCACCTTGGGCATGCGAAAAGCCTATTCTTGAACGTATGACTTTGACCAATGCAACACGCCCTCTCGTTGTACTCGATTGTGATTCCACCACCATTCAAGATGAGGTCATTGAGCTCCTCGCTGACGCGGCCGGCACCAGAGCCAAAGTGGCAGAAATCACTGAGCGAGCTATGCAGGGTGAACTTGATTTCAGCGAAAGCCTCAAAGAACGGGTAGCCACACTCGCTGGTACACCAGCTTCAGTGTTCGCTGAGACCATTGCGCGCATTCGTTTGTCACCTGGCATTCGCGAACTGATTGCTGATGTGCATGCGCGAGGCGGAAAAATTGGTGTGGTCTCAGGTGGGTTTCACGAGGTCCTTGACCCCATCGCCAGAGATTTAGGCATTGATTTTTGGAGGGCTAATCGACTTGAGGTGCTGAACGGTGCGCTCACCGGTCGCACGATTGGACCAGTGATTGATGCATCTGCGAAAGCAGACGCCCTCAGAGAATGGGCGACGCAGTCAAACATTAAGCAGTTCGCCATTGTCGCCATAGGAGATGGGGCGAACGACCTCGAAATGATGAACATCGCTGGGCTCAGCGTTGGGTATAACCCGAAACCAATCGTGGCAGAGCAAGCCGATGTAACGGTCGAACATGACCTGGCAAAGGTGATACCGCTGCTCGACGAGCTGCAAGAGTAACTGCGTGTCTTAGTGACCCATGCCGAGCCCGCCATCAATGGGAATGACCGCTCCGGAAATGTAGGAAGTGTCATCGCTGGCGAGCCAAGCAACTGCGTGGGCGATTTCAGTGACCTGCCCGAAACGACCGGCAGGAATTGACTCCAAGTATCGTTGCTGCTGGTCTTCAGGCAACTCAGCGGTCATATCAGTCTCGATAAATCCGGGTGCAATCACGTTCGCGGTGATGCCGCGAGCGCCGAGCTCACGGGTTACC
>CAYSQG010000004.1:0-44908 GCA_964433255.1 uncultured Leucobacter sp. | reverse complement strand
GGCAAAACCGACTAACGCAGCTTTTGAGGAAGCGTAATTAATTTGACCAGGTGAACCATAGAGTCCCACGACCGACGAGATGAGTATGATGCGCCCAAAGCGAGCTTTCAGCAGCCCCTTGGCAGCGCGTTTCACCACTCGGAACGTTCCGGTGAGATTCGTGTCAATCACCTCGGTGAAGTCCTGCTCTGACATGCGCAAAAGCAAAGTGTCCCGTGTGATGCCAGCATTAGCAACAACGACTTCGACGGGCCCCAATTGATTTTCGACTGTTGAGAATGCAGCGTCAATCGAGTCGGAATTCGTCATCTCTGCATGCAACGTGAGCGCACCCTCTGGGCCCTCGCCAGAACGAGTGGTCACCGCGACTCTGTGCCCCTCTGCGATCATTCGTTCAGCGATTGCTCGGCCGATTCCACGATTTCCACCGGTAACCAAAACAGTGCGAGGGGTGGTCATGTGATGCCTTTCGTGTGAATAATGACGCCCCCAGCTTACCCTCCGGTTTGCGGAGTACAATCAGTCGCGTGACGCAGCAGTACGAAGTGACTTCTGTCGGAGTGAACCCGGCTGAAGACCGCGCGCACAGAATGCGCATGTACTTGCTCGCAATGTCACTTCGCGTGGCCTGTGTAGTGTCACTTTTTTGGGTCAAAGGCTGGTGGGTGCTCATAGCCGGCCTTGGTGCTGTGATCCTTCCTTACATTGCTGTGCTGGTTGGCAACGCGGTCGCGAACAACCCTGGTGAGCAACCAGAGGCACCATCTCCGCTCGAACTCCCCTCCTTCGAAGCCCCGAGTGCCGCTGAACCAGCCGTCCACCCCTCAGCTTCCCTCATCGTGGTTGATGCACCAAGCACATTTGCTGCACCAACGCAGCCTGAACCCGCAACAGAGCCCAACTCTTCACAAGCAGGCTAGCTTTGATTCATAATCTGTTCAGCTCACCACCACTTACGCGTCAATGCTCTCGTGCTCGTTGCGTGAGCGCTGCAGGGTGGGCGATTCACTGGAGAAACCCGAAAATTCACAGTTCAGACAGACACAAAACCTGGTTGAGTTGTGAGGCTCATCTCAGCTATTTGCAGGGTTTTCTCGCCTCTCGCAATTTTCCTCTAGAGGTAGAGGCACTTGAAGATGTTGTGGTTGACGGGTGATGTTGCTGCAGCACACTCAAGAATCCTCAGTCGGCTGGAGCTTCCTACGAAGCCGAAGGTGGCTTGGCTACTTTTCTTTGCTGCTGCTGTTCTCAATAGCCTGCGTGCTGCTCGGCAACTGGCAATTTTTCAGGCGTGCCGAAGCTCAAGCTGAAATCGCTCGCATCGACGCAAACTACGACGCAGACGCAGTACCTCTTGACAGCGTGCTCAGCGTGTCAGACGAATTCAACGTCGATCAGCTGAAATGGAAACCCGTTGAATTGATGGGTGAATATGTTGGTGAACCTCTGCTTGCCCGCAACCGGCCCAATGGTGGCACTGTGGGTTCTCAATTGCTTCAGGCGTTTCGTTTGCAAGATGGCACAGTCTTGTTTATTGATCGCGGATGGGTTCCCGTCTCTGGTGACAACGAATTACCAGACACCCTCCCCGAACCACCCAACGGTGCCGCGACGGTAACTGCTCGGCTGCGTGTGAGTGAACCCGAAATACCAGGACGCACGTCATCTGGTCAAACGGTGGCGAGCATCCATGCAGCAGAACTTGCAAAATTGACCGGTTTAGAGACCGTTGCCTACACGAGCGCGTACGGTCAACTCATTTCCGAATCGCCAGCAGGTGAATCCGGAGTGTTAGCGCCAAAACCCATCCGAGATGAAGGTCCACACCTTTCGTATGCGCTGCAGTGGTATGTCTTTATTTTAATTGCAGTTGCCGGTGTTGCGTATGCGGCTCGTCAGGAATATCTTGGGCTTAATGCCGGTGGTGAGGCTGTTCGACAAATAGACGAACGACAGGCGGAGAGAAAACGCCGAAAAGGACCCACCGATGCTGACGAAGAAGACGCATTGCTTGATGAGTAACAGAGACTCCCCGCAACGACTGACATCTGTAATTGCGCTCTCATGCGCGATGGCGATCAGCCTTGCTGGCTGCTCTTCGCCGGCAGCACCCGAAGAAACTGTTGCAGACTTCACTTCGGTCACCAATGAGTCTGCCGAATCTGCGCTGGTTCGGGAACTTTCGAGAGAGGTGAATCCCGATCCAATCGTGGAACCCCTCCCCTGTTTACCGTTCTTAGTCGTCACTGCACGAGGTACAGGGGAACCAGCGAACAAGCAGTTACTCTCACCGGTAGTCCGATCCATCGTCGAGACTGCACCCGAACACATGCAGACAGTGGACATTGATTACCCAGCTGACTCAGATGTCAACGGTGGTGGCACTCTTGGCGCTCGAACTCTCGTCGACACCCTGAACGTGCAAGCTGAAATGTGCCCAGATCAACGCACAGTACTTCTCGGATACTCGCAGGGGGCGCTGATCATTGGAGACTCACTTGATCGAGCAGATCAACGTCTGGTCGGTACCGAAGTTGGCGAGCTATCACAGACTGCGCAAGACAATGTGATCGCTGTCGTGCTCTACGGCAACCCGCGTTTTGTGGCGGATGAGCCCTTTAGTGTTGGAAGTTTTCGAAAGAAAATTCACGGGATCTTGCCAAGAGTCTCAGGAAGTCTCTCGTACTACGCTGAGCGACTGAGAGATTTCTGCGCGGCGAAAGACTTTGTCTGCCAGAACACCACCCTTGAGTTAGACACAGACGGTCACGTCGCATATTACTCAAATGGCATGCAACAAGAAGGTGCCGATTTTGTGATTGAGCGAATGCGATCGGTGGTGTCGACTGTGCAGCCTCAGGGTGAAGGTGTGGACCAATAACTAAGCCAGCTCGATGAGTTCGAGGTACTCTTTCGACCAGTGATCTTCGGTAGCTTCAGGCATAATCAACACACGTTCGGGGTTGAGTGCTTCGACTGCACCTGGGTCGTGTGACACCAGCACAACTGCGCCAGAGAAATTTGCAAGCGCGTCGAGCACTTCTTCACGGCTTGCCGGATCGAGGTTGTTTGTGGGTTCGTCAAGCAGCAGAACGTTTGCACTTGAGACGACAAGCATGGCAAGTGCAAGACGTGTTTTTTCTCCACCAGAGAGCACGCCTGCTGGTTTGTGCACGTCTTCACCTGTAAACAAGAACGAACCAAGCACCCTCCTAGCTTCGGTCTCGGTGAGGTGTTGCGAAACAGCAATCATGTTGTGCAGCACACTGGCGTTGACATCGAGGGTTTCGTGTTCCTGCGCATAATAGCCAATTTTCAGACCGTGACCAGGCAATAGTTGACCAGCATCTGGCTGGTCAACAGATGCAAGCAGACGCAATAACGTTGTTTTGCCGGCACCGTTGAGACCCAGGACTACAACCTTAGAACCCCGGTCAATCGCGAGATCTACACCGGCAAAAATCTCAAGAGATCCGAATGACTTGGAAAGCCCCTGTGCCATCAATGGTGTTTTGCCGCAGGGTGCCGGGTCAGGGAACCGGAGTTTCGCGACCCTGTCAACCTGGCGTTCTTCTTCGAGTGAGGAAAGCATTTTTTCAGCACGCGCCACCATCTGGTGAGCCGCCGCGGCCTTCGAAGCTTTGGCACCAAACTTCGCAGCCTGTTGTTGCAAAGCAGTGGCCTTTTTCTCGACGTTGGTTCGTTCTTTTCGTCGACGCTCTTCGTCGGCAGCCCGTTGCCGTAAATAGAGTTTCCACCCCATGTTGTAGACGTCGATAACCTGTCGATTTGCGTCGAGATAGAAGACTCGATTCACCGTGTCGCCGACCAGATCAACATCGTGGCTGATGATGATGACTCCCCCACGATAACTTTTCAAAAATTCCCGCAACCACACGATGCTGTCTGCGTCGAGATGGTTAGTTGGTTCATCGAGAATCATCGTGTCTGCGTCACTAAACAAAATGCGGGCGAGTTCAATGCGTCGGCGCTGGCCACCGGAAAGAGTGCCAAGTGGTTGATCGAGCACGCGATCGGGCAGACCGAGATTGTTAGAAATCGAGGCAGCCTCGGCTTCTGCCGCGTACCCTCCTAAAGCCTGAAACCGATCGGTGAGGTTGCCAAAACGTTTCATTGCTTTGAGCGCTACACCCTCATCTTCGCTTGCCATCTCCTCTGACGCTTGAGTGAGCTGCTGGGTCAGCGTGCCAAGACCCCGCGCGTCCAGAATGCGATGGCGCGCCAGCTGATCAGGATCGCCGGTACGGGGGTCCTGCGGCAAAAACCCTAACTCCCCCGTCACCTGGACTCGACCCTCAGCGGCTTGCAGCTCCCCAGACAGCGTACGAGTCAGAGTGGTCTTGCCTGCACCGTTTCGACCAACTAGACCAACTTTGTCGCCGGGATGAACACGAAAATTGACCCCTGACATCAGCCGGCGTGCGCCGACATCGATGGCGAGGTCTTCGACCGTGATCAAATCGTGAAGCCGAGCGCGCGCATCATGTCGCGGCCGTCTTCAGTAATATTTTCAGGCGTCCAAGGAGGCATCCACACCCAGTTAATACGAAAGGCACGCACCAGCCCATCTAGAGCTTCTGCAATGTCGTTTTCAATCACATCTGTCAGCGGGCAACCAGCACTTGTGAGAGTCATTGAAATGACAAGCGCGTCGTGCTCTTCGTCAAAAGAAAGGTCGTAAATTAGCCCAAGATCGACAATGTTCACGCCAAGCTCTGGGTCGCTCACATTTTTGAGAGCCTCAAGCGCCTGTTCGCGAAAGCCTTCTTCTAACGAAGCGCCAATCGTAATTTCTGCCATGGTTGTAAGCTTACGCTGCCTCGCTGCTCGTCAGAAACCGATCGTAACCCTCTTGTTCGAGGCGATCAGCCAGTTCAGGGCCACCCTGTTCTGCGATGCGACCATCGACAAATACGTGCACAAAATCAGGCTTGATGTAGCGAAGAATGCGCGTGTAGTGCGTAATGAGAATAATGCCAAGACCCGTGTTCTCAAGCGCACGATTCACACCCTCGGAGACTACTTTGAGGGCGTCGACGTCAAGACCCGAGTCGGTTTCGTCAAGCACTGCGAATTTTGGTTTCAGCAACTCAAGCTGAAGAATCTCATTGCGTTTCTTCTCGCCACCCGAGAAGCCTTCGTTGACGTTGCGTTCCGAGAACGAGTCGTCCATGCGAAGGTTTTTCATGGCACCACGAACTTCCTTCAACCAGTCACGAATCGCGGGAGCCTCACCATCGATCGCTGTTTTTGCGGTACGAAGGAAGTTCGCGTTGGTCACACCAGGAACTTCTACCGGGTACTGCATCGCAAGGAACATTCCTGCCTTGGCGCGCTCGTCAACTTCCATTTCGGTGAGATCTTCACCGTCGAGCAAAATTTGTCCACTGGTGATTTCGTAGCGGGGATGACCCGCGATGGCGAAGGCAAGTGTTGATTTACCAGAGCCGTTGGGGCCCATGATGGCGTGAATCTCACCCTGACGAATGGTGAGGTTGACCCCCTTCAAAATGGGTTTTGCTCCCTGCTCAGTTTCAACACTAACGTGAAGGTCTTTGATCTCGAGAACTGAAGTCATTCCGTTATCTCTTTCGTAATAGTGGGGTCGATGTACACGTCGTCACCTTCAATGACGACATTGAAAACTGGTACTGGTTCGTATGCCGGGAGGTTTCGAGGTTTTCCTGTGGTTAACGAGAATGCAGACCCGTGGGCCCAACACTCAATTTCACCCTTGTCAACGAAACCCTCTGACAGGCTGATCTCACCGTGGGTGCAGGTGTCGCCAATAGCGTGGATCACCCCTTCGCCGTCGAGGACTACTGCAATGGGAATGCCATCAAGCACAACCTTTTCAGCTTTGTCTTGCAGTAGGTCGTGAACAGAAAGTGCACGTTGCAAACTCAACCGCTCACCGCCTGTGAGAGCTCAAGTTCGACGGCATCTCGAAGTTGTGATTCGGTATGTTCGTCACCTATTTGGGAGATCACTTCGAGCAAGAAACCGTGCACCACGAGTCGACGCGCTTCTTCTTCACTGATGCCGCGGCTTTTCAGATAGAAGATGTGCTCGTCGTCAAACCGTCCGGTGGCGCTGGCATGCCCTGCACCAGCAATATCACCTGTTTCTATTTCGAGGTTTGGAATTGAATCTGCTCTAGTACCTTCGCTGAGCACAAGATTGCGATTTTGCTCGTAGCTGTCGGTTCCGACCGCATTGTTACGGATGAGCACGTCCCCGATCCAGACGGTGTGTGCTTTCTCGCCCTGCAATGCTCCCTTGTAGGTCACACGGCTGCGAGTGTTCGGGGCATCGTGATCTATGTAGACCTGGTGTTCGAGATGCTGACCAGCGTCTGCGAAATATGCTCCAAGGGCCTCGGCGTTACCGCCCTGGTGATTGAGGTGGAGGGAAGGGTTCACTCGAACGACGTCGCCGCCAAGTGTGACCACGATGTG
Organism: uncultured Leucobacter sp.; assembly: GCA_964433255.1. GTDB lineage: Bacteria > Actinomycetota > Actinomycetes > Actinomycetales > Microbacteriaceae > Leucobacter. The sequence goes on along the minus strand of CAYSQG010000004.1, from coordinate 38,429 downwards.
TTTGAGTGTGGCATCTCGGCCAATTGTGGCGTAATGACTTGCGAGATGAATCGCTGAGTCGTTCCACTGTTGCACGCTGACCACAGTGAGTTCGGCACCATCGCCCACGATGATCTCAACATTTTCGGTCAGTTGTGCATCACCTCGGTTCTCTAGAATGAGCAATGCCCGTGTGTGCGGCTTCGCCTCGATGATGGTGTGTGCCGCTCGAGGAGCACTTCCGAGCTGGTCTCGAGTCACCTGAGCAGTCACCGGTTGCTCGGACGTAATGCTTACGAGGTACGCCTCTGAAAAGGCGGTCCATGCCGCTGCTGCACCGCGTTCTTCAGGTGTGCCAGCTTGACCAACCAGCGCATTATCACGCGACACCCACGAACCGGTCACTCCCTCTGTGTCAGAGAGTGTGACCGGAAATGGTGAGCCATCAAGCTCACCGTTCAACAGGTTCTTCAATTTCGCAATTGGTGCGAACTTCCAAGTTGCTTCACGCCCCGTGACTTCAGCAAAATCGCCAACACGTGTTGAGGTGAAACGTTCGCTTCGGGTTTGCACTGGGGCGGAGTCGTTGACGTTTGACCACCCACCGTCGGTGTGAGCTGTGTTGCCGTGCTGGGCTGTTTGCGTGGATTCGGTCAACGCCATTATCCGACAGATCCTTCCATGCCCATTTCAATGAGCTTGTTCAGTTCGAGTGCATATTCCATGGGTAACTCGCGCGCAATAGGCTCAATGAAGCCGCGCACGATCATGGCCATTGCCTCTTCTTCAGCGAGTCCACGACTCATGAGGTAAAACAGTTGCTCCTCGCTCACGCGAGACACCGTCGCCTCATGGCCAAGTTCTGCGTCGTCGGTACGAATATCAATTGCAGGGTAAGTGTCGCTGCGCGAAATGGTATCGACAAGCAACGCGTCACACACGACAGAGTTTGCGGAGTGAAGAGCATTTGCGTCGATGCGTACCTCGCCACGGTAGGTGGCGCGACCGCCGCCACGAGCAATGGACTTCGACAAAATGGATGATTTGGTGTGCGGGGCCATGTGAATCATTTTTGCGCCGGCGTCTTGATGTTGACCCGGCCCGGCGAATGCAACTGAAAGGGTCTCACCTTTTGCATGTGCGCCCGTTAAATAAATCGACGGGTACTTCATGGTGACCTTAGAACCGATGTTACCGTCGACCCATTCCATGGTTGCGCCCTCTTCAGCGATCGCACGCTTGGTGACGAGGTTGTACACGTTTGTAGACCAGTTTTGAATGGTGGTGTAGCGAACCCGAGCGTTTTTCTTCACAATGATCTCGACGACAGCCGAATGAAGAGAATCGCTTTTGTAGATGGGAGCAGTGCAGCCCTCAATGTAGTGCACGTAGCTTCCCTCGTCGGCGATAATGAGAGTGCGCTCAAACTGACCCATGTTTTCCGTATTGATGCGGAAATATGCCTGCAAAGGAATTTCGACGTGCACACCTTTTGGCACGTACACAAACGAGCCACCGGACCAGACAGCGGTATTCAGTGCAGCAAACTTGTTGTCGCCGGAGGGAATGACAGTGCCAAAATATTGATCGAAAAATTCAGGGTGTTCTTTCAGTGCGGTGTCAGTGTCAAGGAACAACACACCCTGAGCTTCGAGATCTTCGCGAATCTGGTGGTACACCACTTCGCTCTCGTATTGCGCAGCAACACCTGCAACAAGTCGTTGGCGCTCTGCCTCGGGAATGCCAAGTCGCTCGTAGGTGTTTTTAATTTCTTCGGGCAGTTCTTCCCAGGTCGTAGCCTGTTTTTCAGTGGAACGGACGAAGTATTTGATGTTGTCAAAGTCAATGTCTGAGAGATCGGAACCCCAGGTCGGCATTGGTTTGCGACCAAAGATTTGTAGGGCCTTGAGTCTGCGTTCGAGCATCCATTCTGGTTCGTTTTTTAACCCAGAGATATTGCGAACGACGTCTTCACTGAGCCCGCGTTTGGCAGCTTCACCGGCTGTATCGGCGTCATGCCACCCGAATTCGTATTGACCCAGGCCCTCGAGTTCTGGACGGTCAATGAGCACCTCTGGCATTTTTTCATCCTTTGTTTGCTGAGTATTGGAGCGAATCGACTGTCGTCGACTCTCAACTGTTTCACTGCAGCGGTGCAGTATTGTGGGCAACGAGCACCCGTGCCGACTGTATACGAAAACCAGTCAACGAATGCCCATTGTACTCATACCAGCTGTGGCTTGTCAGTGAGTTTGCACGTGCTCATGTGCAATGAAATCAGCTGAGAGCGAAAGGATCACTGTGAGCGAAATTATCGAGCAACCGGTTGTGAATTTCGATCGTGACGCCAGCAAGAAATCAAGCGGCTCACGCTCCGTCACACGATTTTTGCGAGTGAGCGCGTGGCTCTCCTTCATATTGAATGTGGTCATCATTGCCACCGGGGGTACAGTTCGACTAACTGCTTCAGGATTGGGCTGCACTGAGTGGCCAGTGTGCACCCCCGGCTCGTTGACACCGATCCCAGAAACTGGCATCCACGGCATTATCGAGTTTGCGAACAGAACCCTATCTGCTCCCCTATTGATTCTGGGAATCTTGGTGTTCATTTTGAGCCTGCGACTCAGAAAACAACGCAAAGATTTGTTAGTGCTGTCTGCTCTAGTGCTGCTGTTGGTGATTGCTCAAGCGCTACTTGGTGCATTTGTGGTTTGGTTCAAACTCAACGCCAACCTCGTCGGGGTTCACTACGTGGCATCGCTAGTGATAGTTTGCATTGCTGCGGCCTACTTGGTTCGCATGTACCAACCCAAGGCTCCTCGCATCTGGGTAGTACCTACAGGGTATGCGGTTCTGACCTTCGTCACCGCGCTGTTCATGGTGGTGACCATATATGTCGGTGTGTTGACCACAGGTGCCGGGCCTCACTCAGGCGATGCCAACGTCATACGTCAAGGGTTTGACGCGACCCTGCTCAGCCACGTACACGCATGGCCCGGGTACATATCCCTTGCGCTCATTCTTGTGTTGATGTTTTGGGCTGCACGCCAACGACTGCGCCCTATGCGCTGGACAATCGCAGTACTTATAGCCATGTTGGTTCAAATTGCGGTGGGCGTCTACCAGGCCCGAACCGGTTTGCCCCCGGTGGCTGTTGGAATTCATATGGTGCTCGCTTCTCTGACCGCTGCCGGCATGACGGTGCTGACATTGCGCTTGCGCGATCCGAAGCCTTTGACACCACAACACTCCTGAAAACCATTGGTGCCCGTGACCTCTCTGGCCACGGGCACCAATGATGTGCAGTTAGTGCTTCACTGGTGGCTCTGCGCCGTAGCCTGTGAGAGAACGAACCTCCATTTCGGCAGCGAGTGATCTCAGCTCTGGCTTGTGGGCGGTGACCGAACCAAGCCAAGCCAAGAAGAAACCAACCGGAATCGAAACAATGCCGGGGTTCTTCAAAGGGAAGAAGGCGAAGTCCACCGACTCACCGAGCATTGCAGTTTCGTTGCCAGAGACCACCGGTGAAAAGATGATCAGAATGACCGCTGTCAGCAGACCGCCGACCATGCTCCACACGGCGCCGCGTGTTCTGAAATTCTTCCAGAACAACGAGAACAAAATGGTGGGCAGGTTTGCGCTTGCTGCAACAGCGAACGCGAGTGCGACTAGGAACGCCACGTTCTGACCTTGCACACCGATGCCGCCGATGATCGCTGCGGCACCAATGACAACGGTGGTGATGCGCGCAACTTTCACTTCTTTTTCGGCTGAAGCTGTACCCTTCTTGATCACGCTGTTGTATACATCGTGAGCAAACGAAGCTGACGCGGTGATGGTGAGACCTGCAACCACAGCAAGGATCGTCGCAAACGCAACAGCAGAGATAAAGCCAAGCAACCAGGGGCCACCAAGGGCGGCAGCAACCAACGGTGCGGCAGAGTTCTGACCTCCAGGCGCCGAGAGGATCGTTTCGGGACCAACGAGGGCAGCAGCACCGTAGCCAAGCACCAGTGTGAACAAATAGAAAATGCCGATGAGCCAGATTGCCCACACCACCGAACGACGTGCTTCTTTTGCGGTTGGCACCGTATAGAAGCGCATCAGCACGTGGGGCAAGCCTGCGGTGCCGAGCACCAATGCGAGTGCAAGTGACACAAAGTCAATCGGATTCGATCCGTATTGCAAGCCTGGAAGCAAAATGTCTGCACCCTTGGTGTTTTCTGGATTGTTCACGGCCGACTCAAGGAGACTAGGGAAGTTAAACCCGTTGAGCACAAGCACCCACACGGTCATGACTCCAGCACCGCCGATGAGCAGGACCGCCTTGATGATTTGCACCCAGGTGGTGCCCTTCATGCCGCCAATGAGTACATACAGAATCATGACGACACCCACCACGGTGATCACCACTGCTTGCCCAAGTTTGTCGCCCACGCCAAGCAGCAAAGACACCAGACCGCCGGCGCCCGCCATTTGGGCAAGCAAATAGAAGAACGACACAGCCAGAGTGGTCAGCGCAGCCGCCATACGAACCGGTTTTTGTGCCAACCGGAACGAGAGCACATCGGCCATGGTGAACTTTGCGGTGTTGCGCATCAGCTCAGCGACGAGCAACAACGCAACCAGCCAGGCCACCAAGAACCCGATCGAATACATGAAACCGTCGTAGCCGTTGATTGCGATAGCGCCCACGATGCCGAGAAACGACGCGGCAGAGAGGTAGTCACCAGCAATTGCGAGACCATTTTGACGGCCTGAAAATGAACGGCCCCCGGCATAGAAGTCGGCAGCTGTTTTATTGTTACGGCTTGCCCGGATAACGATCACCATCGTCACTGCAACGAATGCGAGAAAGATGGAAATGTTGAGCACGGGGTCCTGATCAGCCTGTGTAGTTTGCATTGCTTCTGTAAGCATGATTTGGTTCACTGGGCACTCCCCTCAGTGGGCTGACCAGCGGCCATATCTTCGAGTTCACCGCGAAGCTGTTCGGTCAACGGATCAATTTTTTTGTTTGCATATGAGACGTACCACATGGTGATGGCGAAGGTAGAGACAAATTGCAGCAAACCAAGCAAGATGCCTATGTTGACGAACCCTGGAACTGGGATCGCCATGAAATCGTGGAAATATGCGGCCAAGATGACGTACAGCAAAAACCACAGCATGAAAGCAACGGTCAGTGGAAACACAAAGCGTCGGATCTTGTGCTTCAGGTGTTGAAATTCAGGACTTGCCTGAACCTGTTCGTAATCTATGTTCGATTGAGCTTCTGTGCTCATACGACCTCCCTGTCGTGGAACATGAGACACAACGTTGTGACTCACTGAACAAGTTTTCAAATATATTTGAATATTGTCAAGATATATTTTGGCCGTGTCGGAATATTTTTTGCTTTTTCACCTTTTTTGGGTGAGGTAACCCGTCACCAAATTGATGAGAATCGAGTGTGACGCACCTAAAACACTATGAGCGGATCAATGGCTATTGCCAGTGCAAGAACTGAGAGATAGGCAATTGAACCGTGGAACACTCGCATGGGGTTTCCCTCGCGCCCACGGATCACGTGAGCGTACAGCAAATGTGATTCAAAAATGAAGTAGGCACCTGCGAGCAACGCCACGAGCGTGTACAGCCACCCCATTTGTGCGACCGGAATCAGAAGGAGTGTCGAAACGACAGTGGCCCAGCTGTAGAGCACGATTTGCAGGCCCACAGTCACCCTGCCGCGGACCACACCAAGCATTGGCACGCCAGCATTGGCGTAATCTTCACGATATTTCATGGAAAGAGGCCAATAATGAGGTGGAGTCCAAAGAAAAATAATGAGAAAAAAGACCCACGCCGGCCAGTCGAGTGAGCCGGTCACCGCAGCCCATCCGATGAGTACAGGGAACGCGCCAGCCATGCCGCCCCAGATGATATTTTGCTCACTGTGGCGTTTGAGAATCAGCGTGTAGATCACGACGTAGAAAAAGATCGCACCCGCTGAGAGTGCTGCTGCGACCCAGTTTGTCGTGAGCAACAACCACACTACGGAAATCACACCCAGTACCCATGAAAAAATGAGCGCGTTCCGGTCTGAAATTTCACCGGTGACCAGTGGCCTGTCGGCAGTACGCTTCATGAGTCGATCCATGTCGCGATCGATATAACAATTGAAGGAACCTGCAGAACCAGCGCTGAGTGCACCACCGATGAGTGTGGCAACTACCAACCACAGTGACGGTAAACCGTGTTGTGCCAGCACCATTGCGGGCACAGTGACCACCAACAACAACTCCATCACCCTCGGTTTGGTGAGAGCTATGTAGGCCTGAATGGTACGCCGAACACCCAGCTTGTTCCGTGCGGTAACCGGACCAGAAGAGTTGAGAGTTTCGCTGGACATCGCCCACCATGATACCGCCCTCAGCTGAGCGTAAGACGGTAGGCTATTTCACAGTGCCCGAGTGAGGTTGCCGGGCGAACTCAACGCTTCAGAGAGGCCCCAATTGGCGACAGAATTGCAGTGGAACGAACTCGATCAACGCGCGGTTGACACCGCGCGGGTGCTGGCGGCTGACGCAGTTGAAAATGTGGGCAATGGTCACCCAGGAACCGCAATAAGCTTGGCACCTGCTGCGTACTTGCTCTACCAAAAAGTTATGCGCCACGACCCCACAGACACCGATTGGGTCGGCAGAGACCGTTTCATCCTCTCGGCGGGCCACACGTCACTCACGCAATATGTGCAACTTTATCTGGGAGGGTTTGGCCTCGAGCTCGAAGACCTGCAAGCATTTCGTACGCTTGGCTCCAAGACCCCAGGTCACCCCGAATATGGGCACACCGCAGGTGTCGAAATCACCACCGGACCACTCGGTCAAGGCCTTGCATCGGCAGTCGGGTTTGCGTTCGCTCAGCGATTCGAGCGAGGCCTGTTTGATCCAAACGCCGCCCCCGGCACCAGCCCATTCGATCACTTCACCTATGTAGTTGCCGGAGATGGCGACCTGCAAGAGGGCCTGACCAGTGAGGCATCATCACTCGCTGGTCACCAAGAGCTTGGCAACCTCATTGCCATCTATGACTCGAACAACATTTCAATCGAAGACGACGTGGACATCTCATTTTCTGAAAATGTTGGGCAGCGCTACGAGTCGTATGGGTGGCAGGTCATCGATGTGCATTGGCGCACCCCAAACGGCTACCACGAAGATGTTCCAGCGCTCTACGCGGCTATCGCTGAAGCCCAAGCAGAAACCAAGAAACCAACCCTCATCATTTTGCACACCATCATCGGGTGGCCCTCTCCAGGCAAGCAAAACACCGGTGGCATCCATGGCTCTGCGCTTGGTGCAGATGAACTGCACGGATTAAAAGATGTGTTGAGTTTTGACCCGCAGCAGCACTTTGCTGTGGCTCCCGAGATCATTGCCCACACCCGTGCGTTGAAAGAGAGAGCTGCAACTGAACGAGCACAGTGGCAGCGCGCATTCGACGACTGGGCAAGCGCGAACCCTGATCGCAAATCATTATTTGACCGACTTGAAGCTCAGCAGCTACCCGATCACATCGCCGATGCTTTGCCCACATTTACTCCGGGATCAAGCGTGGCCACTCGTAGCGCGAGCGGCAAGGTGCTGAACGCTCTCGCACCACACATGCCCGAGCTCTGGGGCGGTTCAGCTGACCTTGCTGGGTCAAACAACACCACCATTGAACACTCACCCTCTTTTGTGCCCGCACACCATTCCACCAGCACCTGGCAGGGTGACCCGTATGGCAGGGTGTTGCACTTCGGAATTCGCGAGCACGCCATGGCTGCCATACTTAACGGCATTCAACTGCACGGCAACACACGCAGCTACGGTGGCACGTTTTTACAGTTCGCCGACTACATGCGTCCCGCGGTTCGACTTGCCGCTCTCATGAATATCCCCAGCATCTTTGTCTGGACGCATGACAGCATTGGGCTTGGCGAAGACGGACCAACACACCAACCTATTGAACACCTCGCTGCGTTACGGGCAATTCCGAACCTGGCAGTCGTTCGACCAGCAGATGCCAACGAGGTCTCGATTGCTTGGCACGAAATGCTCAGCCGTCACGAGGGCCCCACCGGCATCGCGCTCACACGACAAAATGTGCCTGTTTTTTCGCGAGGACATGGCCCGGCGAGCGACACCGTTTTCGCATCAGCAGAGGGGGTGCGCAAGGGTGCATATGTGTTGGTTGACTCCCCCACGGGTCAAGTAGATGTGATTTTGATCGCAACCGGCAGCGAAGTCCAACTTGCAGTTGAAGCTCGAGAACATCTCGCAGCTGAGGGCATTGGTGCTCGAGTGGTTTCGGCTCCGTGCCTGGAATGGTTTGCCGATCAACCAGTCGATTATCGCGAGTCAGTGTTGCCATCAGCCGTGCACGCCCGTGTGAGCGTTGAAGCAGGAATTGCCTTGGGCTGGCGAGAACTCGTTGGTGACTCTGGCCGCATTGTGAGCATTGAGCAATTCGGCGCCTCAGCCGACGCAGCCACACTCTATTCTCACTTTGGCATCACTGCCGAGGCAGTTATTGCAGCGGCTCTTGATTCACTTGACCAGCTGAACTGATCTGAACAGCGAAAGTCGCAGAATGACCAACACCAAGATGGCACGACTCACCGGCGCAGGAGTCAGTGTGTGGCTTGATGACTTGTCGCGTGAACTGATTGACAGCGAGGGTCTCACGCACCTCATCGACACGCACGGAGTGGCTGGAGTCACCACCAACCCCACAATCTTTTCGAATGCCATCGGTTCAGGATCTGGGTATCAGCACGCTCTCGAACAGGCGGCATCGCGCGGGTTGAGTGCAGAAGACACTGTATTTGAGTTGATGTGCCGCGATGTGATTGACGCCTGCGACGTGCTCACCTCAGTTCATCTCGCATCCGACGGCGTTGACGGTTGGGTGTCAATCGAAGTGTCACCTGAGCTTGCACACGACACTGCTGGCACCGTTGCCCAGGCTGAGCATCTGTGGCGGCGAATCAATCGCCCAAATGTCATGATCAAAATTCCAGCGACCGAGGCAGGCTTGCCGGCAATCACCGAAGCGCTTTCCCTTGGAATGAGTGTCAATGCGACGCTGATATTTAGTGTGACCCGCTACCGCGAAGTCATTAACGCGTTCCTGGTTGGCATCGAACGCGCTCGAGCAAATGGGCACGATATCAGGCAGATTCATTCGGTCGCCTCGTTTTTTGTCTCTCGACTCGACACACACATCGATGCGAAACTCACGTCAATCGGCACAGATCAGGCACTGCATCTGAAAGGCAAAGCCGGCCTGGCGAACGCGCGACTTGCCCATGAAATCTTTGCGCAGAGCTTCACGAGCGAACGTGCAAAGCACTTGCTCTCGCTCGGCGTTCACCCACAACGGCCGCTTTGGGCGTCAACCGGTGTCAAAGACCCAACCTTGCCTGATACCTTGTACGTCGAAGGCCTGGTGGCCTCTCAGGTGGTCAATACCATGCCCTTCGCCACACTGACCGCATATGCAGATCACGGGGCAGAGCCCTCTGACACCATGACAGGCAGATACCGTGAAAGCGATCACTTGTTCAATGACCTCGACCGTCTCGGCATTGACTACTCGACGGTCACAAAGCAGCTGGAGGCTGAGGGTGTGCAAAAGTTCCAGGACTCGTGGGCACAGTTAGTTGGTGCAGTTGAAATCTCACTTGCGGGGTGCAAGTGAACGATATTTCAGTCTCTATCCCACCACACCTTGCCGGCGGCAAAGATGTACTTCGTGCACTTGTTTCTGACAGGTTCGCGAGTCGATTGTTTGCCAAGGATCACACCCTGTGGGGTGCTGCCGCAGAGGCTGAGGCTACGATCAGGCTTGGCTGGACTGATGCAGTTGCTCGAGCAGCAGAGTTAATTCCCAGCATTCAGCTGCTTCGTAACGAATACGAACGTCAGGGCGTGACTCATTTTGTGCTGTGCGGAATGGGGGGTTCAAGTCTTGCGCCTGAAGTCATCGCTGCTTGGTCGGGGGTGTCGTTGACTCTGCTGGATTCCACTCACCCGGCCGCAGTTGAGCGCGCATTGCACAGTGATCTCGCATCAACAGCGGTCATCGTGAGCTCGAAATCTGGGAGTACGATCGAAACCCGCAGTCATCTCGCGGCATTTACTCAAGCGTTTCGTGAAGCGCAGATCAACCCCGCTGATCGCATTGTGGTGATCACTGATCCGGGTTCAGAACTGGAGCATGAGTCACGCTCAGAGGGTCGTCGAGTGTTTCTTGCAGACCCAACGATTGGCGGTCGGTTTTCTGCTTTCAGCGCATTCGGGTTAGTGCCTTCTGGCCTGGCGGGCGCCAACCTCGATCAGCTCGTGCACGATGCCCACGCAACGCTGTCACTGCTCAGCTCAGACTCCCCCGAAAATCCAGCACTGCTGCTCGCAGCTACAATTGCCGCTGGATTACCCGATCGATATGTGATGGCCCTCAGCTCACCAGACCAACACAACTGGGGTCTTGGTGCTTGGATAGAACAGTTAATTGCCGAATCGACCGGAAAGAATCTGGTGGGTGTGTTGCCCATCGATGTGCCGCTCACCAGCGCCGAGTTCACTCATTCCTCCAGTTCCGTGCTGCCCCTCATGGTGACTGACGTTGCACACGTTTCAGCCCCGGCTCCGAACAGCATTGTGGTCACCGCGTCGCTTGGGGCACAACTGTTGCTCTGGCAGGTAACTACCGCAGCACTCGGACGTATTCTGGGCGTTGACCCCTTCAACCAACCAGACGTTGAATCGGCGAAAGTAGCTGCAAGAGAAGCACTCGGTGCATCAGCTGGCTCACTCGAAAGTGGCAACTCTCAACCGCAGATATCAACCCTGGTGGCAGAGCTTCGAACGGCACTGGTGCAGGGTACATACCTTTCGCTCCAAGCCTTCGTGGATCGGGGCTCACCCGCTGCCAACGACCTACCAGAACTGCGGGAACGAATTTCGTCAGTGTGTCACGTACCGGTCAGTCTTGACTGGGGCCCTCGCTACCTGCATTCAACTGGTCAGCTGCACAAGGGTGGCCCCTCGACGGGTGTGTTTTTGCAGATCGTCGACACTGACTTCTCGCACCTCAACATACCTGGTACCTCGTCAAGCTTCGGTGATCTGATGCTGGCTCAGGCGCTCGGCGATGCACACGTGTTACGTTCACGCGGTCGAACTGTTTTCAGTGTGCACACCAGTGATGTGCAGCACCTTGTTCGCCAATTAATTGAGTTGCTCTAGTGAGATTCTGAGCTGCCTCTGCGATCGCGAAGTTTCTGGAGTGCGTCTTCGAGCAGCTGCACCGCTTCTTCGGCTGTACGCCGTTCTTTCACGTAAGCAAGATGTGTTTTGTAAGGCTCGTTTTTAGCGATCTCAGGAGGATTTTCGCGATCTCGACCCGCAGGTAAACCCGAATGTGGCGAATCAATCTCATCTGGAATTTCGGCCGGGTCAACATCGGCTGCAAAGTGCCGAACCGTCTCATTGCCGAGTGCGTCCCAGTATGAAATCGTAATGCGGTCTGCACGAATTCCATGATCTTTCTCGCCCATTGGACCCGAGCCAACTCGGGCACCGCGAATCGCATTGCTGCCGACCACGTTCTACCTTTCTGTGGGTGTTCACCCGTATGTACAGCGTCTTGGACTTGGGCCTACACCAAGCCGAAACGATCGATGAGGCCAAGCCCAACAATCGAAAAGAACCACACCAGCGACACGACGACCGTGATGCGATTCAGGTTGCGTTCTGCCACGCCTGAAGAACCAAGACTTGAGGTCACCCCACCACCGAACATGTCAGACAGGCCGCCACCTCGTCCCTTGTGCAACAGTATGAACAGGGTCAGCAAGAGACTCGTCAGCACCAGCAGCACGATCAAGAAGATCTGAAGAATGAGCAAACGTGCACGCCTTTCAAAGTGAATTGACCAGCCTTTAGTATAACGTCAGAACGAATAAAGCTGGTTACGCCGCTACTACGTGCTTTTGAAACTGCACAATTCGAGAAAACTCTTGTGCGTCAAGACTTGCCCCACCGACCAAGGCTCCATCGATGTTCAATTGTTGCATGAAACTCGCAATGTTATGGCTGCTCACAGAGCCACCGTACAGAACGCGAGTGCGTTGCCCATCTTCTTCACCGCGCAGATCTTTAATGTGGGTTCGTAACAGAGCACACACTTCTTCGGCTTGTTGCACAGTCGCTGCTTCACCGCTGCCAATTGCCCAGACTGGCTCGTAGGCCACCACAAACTGTGCTCCGGTTGGGAGCAGTGAGAGCGCAACTTCGAGCTGAGCTAATGGGACCGCTGCGGTGTCCTGCGACTCCCGTTCTTCGGCGGTTTCACCCACACAAATGATCGGGGTCATGCCGTTCGCAGCAGCAGCCTTCACCTTCTGAGCAATGAGTTCATCAGACTCACCATGCCCCTGTCTGCGCTCCGAATGCCCGACCAGCACATATTTCACTTCGAGTTTTGCCAACATCTGGGCTGAAATGTCACCGGTGAAGGCACCAGCATCGTGTGGCGAAACATCTTGCGCGCCGAGCTCAATGGAGAGTTTGTCTGCGTGAAGCAGGGTCTGCACTGATCGCAAATCGGTGAACGGAGGTAACACAGCAACCGACACTTGAGCGAAATCATGCTTGACATCTTTGAGCCCCCAAGCCAATTTCTGCACCAACGCAATGGCCTGTAGGTGGTCGAGGTTCATCTTCCAATTGCCGGCAATGAGCGGGATTCTGTGCGTCGCTTGATCGCTCATGCGATCGCCTCCAAACCTGGCAAATCTTTGCCCTCGAGATATTCCAGACTCGCTCCACCGCCTGTGGAAATGTGGCCGAATTGATCGTCTGAGAACCCTAACGCGCGGACCGCTGCAGCGGAATCACCGCCACCGACCACAGTGAAGCCGCTGGTGCGTGTCAGAGCACGTGCGATTGTGCGGGTGCCCTCAGCAAAGGCAGGCATTTCGAAGACTCCCATAGGTCCGTTCCAAAACACGGTCTCAGACGATTCAATTGCTTCTGCAAACGCACGAGCGGTCTCTGGCCCAATGTCCAGCCCGATGCCCCGATCAGCGAATGGCGAAGATTCGATAGCGTCTGCTGGAACGATGTGATGTGCAGCGTCGGGTGAAAAAGATTCAGCAACCACGATGTCGGTCGGAAGCATGAGTGTGACACCACGCTCGTGTGCCCGCTTCAAATAGCCTCGCACGGTGTCGAGCTGATCTGTTTCGAGCAAACTTGCGCCGACCGCGTGCCCCTGAGCAGCAAGAAATGTGAACACCATTCCTCCACCAATGAGAATTCGGTCCACGCGTTCAATCAGGTGCGCAATGACGCCGAGCTTGTCACTGACTTTTGAGCCACCCAACACCACGGTGTAGGGGCGAACCGGGGTTTCTGTGAGGCGTTTGAGCACGCCGAGTTCAGATTCGACCAGGCGCCCAGCAGCACTGGGCAACGCTTCTGCGAGTTCTGTCACGCTGGCCTGTCGGCGATGCACGACACCAAAACCATCGCTGACAAACGCATCTGCACCCAGGGCAAGTTCGGCAGCAAACTGCTGTCGATCAGCGGATTCTTTGCTGGTTTCTTTGGGGTCGAATCTGAGATTTTCGAGCAACAAAATGTCACCATCTTGCAGTTCGGATCTGGCCTGTTCGGCTTCAGGCCCGATGGTGGTGGCAGAAAAAGACACTGGGGATTCGAGGAGTTGCTGCATGCGCACTGCAACTGGGTACAGTGAAAATTTTGCATCAGGTGAGCCGTTGGGTCGACCAAGGTGACTGATGAGTACAAGCTTTGCGCCTGCGTCTCGGAGTTCACGAATAGTCGTCAAAGAAGCCCGAATGCGACCGTCATCGGTAATGATTCCGTCTTTCATTGGGACATTCAGATCACAACGAACAACCACCGTTTTTGACCGCAGGTCACCCAGCGACTCAAGTGTGCGCATGGCAGCAATACACCCCTCTTGTTGGTTAAATCAGACCAGCTGTGTGCTTGCGGGCGGCATCGAAACGCTTCGCAACATCAGCCCAGTTCGCGATATTCCAGAACGCTTTCACGTAATCGGCGCGAACATTCAGGTAATCGAGGTAGTAAGCGTGCTCCCACACATCAAGCATGAGCAGCGGGATGGTGCCTGCTGGCAAATTGCCCTGCTGGTCAAACAATTGCACGATGTTGGCGCGCTGTCCGAGAGAGTCCCAGGCAAGCACGGCCCAACCGCTGCCTTGAACGCCCATGGCGGTTGCGGTGAAATGGGCTTGGAACTTCTCAAAATCGCCGAAGTACTCGTCGATAGCTGCAGCCAACTCACCGTCTGGTCGACCGGCACCGTTTGGGGTGAGGTTGTTCCAGAAAATAGTGTGGTTGACGTGGCCACCGACATTGAAAGCCAGGTCTTTCTCAAGCTTGTTGACAGTGCCAAGGTTGCCACTGTCACGAGCTTCAGCGAGTTGTTCTAATGCGGTGTTCGCGCCGGTGACATAGGCCTGATGGTGTTTGTCGTGGTGCAACTGCATGATTTTGCCGCTGATGTGTGGCTCAAGCGCTGCGTAATCGTAGGGAAGATCTGGAAGTGTGTATGCGGTCATCATTTCTCCTGTGTGTAGTGTGCTTGAGGGCGATTGATAAGTCTAGTGATGTCAGTCGTTTAGCGACTGAAAGATCGGGGTTGTGTGTGGTGAACTCAGTCACAACCTATCGAGTTCATCGGGCAAATTTGCATCGGTACCCGGTATGCCCCGCTGCTCTGCCGCTTTGTCGGCAAGCGCGAGCAAACGCCTGATGCGGCCTGCTACGGCGTCTTTGGTGAGAGGAGGGTGAGCCCGGGCGCCAAGCTCGTCGAGGCTTGCGTCACGGTGAGTGAGGCGCAGTTGACCGGCATACAACAGGTGATCGGGCACCTCATCTGCCAAAATTTCGAGCGCACGTTCCACGCGAGCGCAAGCCGCAACGGAGGCCTGCGCGCTTCGGCGAAGATTTGCATCGTCAAAATTGACGAGGCGGTTAGCCGTGTTACGGGTTTCACGTGCTTTTCTGAGTTCTTCCCAGTTTTCTTGTGCTTCTATGGCCCCCATAGCCCCGAGCATGTGACCAATGGCTTCGGCATCGCGAATCAGCACTTTGTGCTGCCCTCGTATCTCACGGCTCTTTGCTTGGATGCCGATGCGGCCTGCGGCACCAACGAGCGCCATCGCGGCTTCGTTGGTCGGGCACACGATTTCGAGACTGGCTGAACGGCCAGGTGGGGTAATTGATCCGCGGGCAAGGAACGCCCCTCGCCAGATAGCTGCTAATTCGTCGTGTGAGCCGGTGGTCAGACGGTTGGGGAGGCCGCGAATGGGGCGACGTTTTTGATCGAGTAGGCCAAGTTGTCTCGCCAGTGTTTCTCCGTCGAGCACACGAACCACAAACTGGGGCGAACCAGGTCGAGTAGGTGCTGCTGGCATTTGTTTCGCATCTGATTTCGCCCCATAGAGTTCAACCAAGTCTTTGCGAACCCGCTGCACGATGGCGGGTGTGTGCAGCTCAGCCTCGAGCGCCACGCGACCAGAAATGGTGTGAAGCCCCCCCGCAAGCCGAAGAATCGCCGCAACCTCGGTCATGCGCTCCCCAACACTTTTGGGGTGCACACGTACCAGTTCGCTTTTGACTTCTGGTGTAGAGGGCAAGGTGATCCTTTCGAACGAAGAGGGGTATCAGTCTATTCGCGACCGAGATCGCGGTGGCGCAGTGTCACCCTGACGCCTGGCAACAGCGCAAGTCTGTCCGCAAGTTCGCGCGCCATGGCCACCGAGCGATGTTTTCCGCCGGTGCAGCCGACCGCAAGTGACACGTGACGCTTGTTTTCGCGTTGAAAACCAGCAAGAACGGGATTGAGTGCAGCGACATAGTGGTCAAGAAATTCGAGCGCTCCCTCGCGGCTCAACACATAGTCTTTTACTTCTTGATCAACACCGGTCAGCGGTCTGAGCGTTGCATCCCAGAACGGGTTCGGTAAAAAACGCATGTCAACGACAAGGTCCACGTCGGTTGGCACGCCGTACTTAAAGCCGAAACTTTGCACAGAGAGTTGCAAACCGGGGGTGTCTTCGTCGCTGAACAGCTCACGTGTTGATGTCGACAGTTCATGCACATTAAATCGGGAGGTGTCAATGACCACATCACTTGATGCGCGCAACTCTTGCAGACGTTCGCGTTCGAGTTTGATGCCGTCGAGAAGACTGCCTGCAGATTCTTGCAGCGGGTGAGGTCGCCGCACAGACTCATATCGTCGAACCAAAATTTCGTCAGTCGCGTCAAGAAAGACCACACGAACGGTGGCGTTTTCACGGAGCGACTGCACCGTGGCTTGGATGTCTTCGAAGAGGTCGCGCCCACGAACATCGATCACCGCGACGATTTTTGGGAGCGCCCCACCAGAGCGGTCTGCCATGTCGGCAAGGGTTTTGAGCATTTGCAGTGGCAAATTATCGACCACATACCAACCCAAATCTTCAAGGGCGTTGGCGACGGTGCTGCGACCGGCACCAGACATGCCTGTCACGATGAGAATTTCTTGGGTCGCACCCTGTTGATTCACGCGGTTCCTTTGCTGCCCTGGATGCTTGTCTAGGACTTGTCTAGCCTATCGCCAGACGCTGCATCGCTGCTGCGGTTTTGCGCTGAGTACTGCAGCTGTTCAAAAATTGTGTGCGCGAGTTGCAGGCCCACCCCTGGAACGGTTGAAAGTTCAGCGACGGTGGCTGCTCGAAGTCGAGTCACCGAACCAAAAAATTTCAGGAGCATCTTGACTCGCTTCGGACCAAGCCCCGGAATATCGGCCAGCTGACTGGCAATGGAGCTGCTACGGCGCTGGCGTTGGAAGGTAATGGCAAACCGGTGAGCTTCATCGCGCACCCGTTGCACCAGAAAGAGCGCTTCGCTTGATCTTGGCAACACCACCGGAAACTGGTCGCCAGGCAACCAGAGTTCTTCGAGTCGTTTGGCAATGCCGACCAGCGCAATGTCAGTAATGCCAGCTTCGGTCAGGGCGCGGTTGGCTGCTGACACCTGTGGCACACCCCCGTCAACTATAAGTAACTGTGGGCGATCCCGGTAACGACCGTCAGGTAGTTGCCCAGAGGCGGCAAGCTGATTCAGCTGAGCAGCACGACGAGTTACCACCTGATAAATGCTGTCGGTGTCATCGGTGGTCTGGTCGATGCCGTATTTTCGATAGGCGCTCTTCGCAGGAAGCGCATCTTCAAACACGACGAGTGAGGCCACAACGCCGGTGCCCTGGAGGTGCGACACATCGATGCATTCGATGCGCAACGGCGGCTCAGTCATGCCAAGCGCCTGCTGCAACTCGGCGAGTGCATCGGTTCGAGCGGTGATGTCAGACGCACGTTTCAGTTTGTGACGCAACAGGTTCTCACCTGCGTTTAATTCGGCGCGATTGAGCAGTTGCACTTTGTCACCGCGTTCAGGCACCTGAATGCGCACCCTGCCGCCGCGGGGTCGCTGCGCGCGCAGCGCCTCTTCGAGCGACTCGAAATTGTCAGGCAACACGGGTACAAGAATCTGCGAAGGCGGTTCACGGTCCCCCTCATAGGCAGACTGAATTACCTGTTCGAGCAGGGTGGAAGCCGAATCGTCGAGTTCTACTTCGACGAGCCAACTTCGCTCCCCTCGGATGCGGCCACCCCGCACAATGAACTGATGAGCTGCCGCCGCCAATTCATCATTTTTCAAACCAAATACGTCGGCATCGACATCGAGTCCGAGTGCGACCGAATTTTTCTCCATGACGTGTTCAATTGCGGTCAATTGATCACGAAGTCGTGCAGCATCTTCGTAACGTTGTTCTGAAGATGCATTTCTCATGTGACGCAACAGTTCGCGTTTGATGCTGTCGTCCCCACCCGAAAGAAACGAGACCAGTTCTGCGACTCTGCGACGGTGCTCCTCGAGATCAACCACACCGGAGCAGGGTCCGTGACATCTACCAATTTGGCCAGCGAGACAGGGTCGGCCTGATTGCATAGCCCGGCGGTAGTCTGCGTCGTTGCACGTGCGGATTGGAAATGCTTGCTGCAGGAGTGAGGCCATTTCTCGAATCAAAAACACTTTGGGGTAGGGGCCAAAATATTTCGCTCCGCGTATTTTGGTGTTCCGAGTGATGATGAGGCGAGGGGCCTCCTCAGCCAACGTGACTGCGAGGTACGGGTAGGTTTTGTCATCGCGAAACTGGATGTTGAAGGGAGGGCGGAACTCGTTGATCCAGGTGTGTTCGAGCACCAGAGATTCGGTGTCAGTAGCGACCACAGTCCAATCAACCTTGGCAGCAAGCATGAGCATTCGTTGCGTTCGAGGTTGAATGGAGTTGAGCGGTTGAAAATAGTTCGCCAGTCTAGCTCGAAGGTTTTTTGCTTTACCAATGTAGAGCACCCGCCCGTGCCGATCACTAAATCGATACACACCAGGACTCGTTGGAATTTCACCCGCAGCGGGACGAAACGCCTCACGATTGTCACGGTGCAGGGGCAGAGTGCTCAACGCCGTGTTACTCCGGGGTGTTTCGCCAGTGCCTCTGCAAGAAATTTGCCAGTGTGGCTTTCGGGGTGTGTGGCGAGTTGTTCTGGGGTGCCGGCAGCGATAATGAGACCGCCACCGCTGCCGCCCTCTGGGCCAAGATCGATCACCCAGTCACTGCTTCTGATCACATCGAGATTGTGTTCGATGGTAATGACGGTGTTTCCTTTATCAACGAGCCCATTGAGCACCAACAGCAGTTTTCGAACATCTTCAAAGTGCAACCCGGTGGTGGGCTCATCAAGCACATAGACACTTCGCCCGTTGGAGCGTTTTTGCAGCTCCGTCGCGAGTTTGACGCGCTGTGCCTCACCTCCGGACAAGGTGGTGGCGCTCTGCCCCAACCTCACGTACCCAAGCCCAACATCGACCAGGGTTTTGAGATATCGGTGGATGGAGCTGATCGATTCGAAGAAATCAGCTGCCTCAGCGATGGGCATTGCGAGCACCTCGCTGATGTTTTTTCCCTTATATCGAACCTGAAGCGTTTCTCGGTTATAGCGTTTGCCGTGACACACCTCACAATCGACGTAGACATCAGGCAAGAAGTTCATTTCAATTTTGATCGTGCCATCACCGGAGCAGGCCTCACAGCGCCCACCCTTGACATTGAAACTGAAGCGACCCGGCTGATAGCCACGAACTTTCGCCTCGGGTGTTTCGGCAAACAGTGTGCGAATCTTGTCGAAGACTCCGGTGTAGGTTGCAGGGTTTGAACGAGGGGTGCGACCAATTGGTGCCTGGTCGACGTGCACCACTTTGTCGAGGTGTTCCAACCCTGTGACTCGGGTGTGTTTGCCTGGCACGAGCTTCGCACCGTTTAACTGATTCGCCAGCACGCGATACAGAATGTCGTTCACAAGGGTTGATTTGCCACTGCCGCTGACACCGGTGACTGCGGTCATGACCCCAAGCGGGAACGTGGCGTCAACACTGTTCAAGTTGTTCGATCGCGCGCCGACCACTTTGAGCTCACGGCTCTTGTCGCGTTTACGTCGTGTTGCTGGCGTGTCGATGGCGCGCCTGCCCTGCAAGTAATCGCCGGTCAGTGAGGCAGAGTTGGCGAGCAGGTCGGCGTAGGAGCCGGAGTGCACGACGGTGCCACCTTCGACACCGGCACCGGGCCCGATGTCGACCACCCAGTCTGCCGACTCGATCGTTTCTTCGTCATGCTCCACCACTATCAGGGTGTTGCCGAGGTCACGCAGTTTGATGAGGGTTTCGATGAGACGCCGGTTGTCTCGCTGGTGCAAGCCGATGCTCGGCTCATCAAGCACGTACAGCACCCCGGTGAGACCTGACCCAATTTGGGTAGCCAAACGAATTCGCTGAGCCTCACCGCCGCTGAGTGTGCCGGCAGCTCGAGCAAGTGTCAGATATCCGAGCCCAACCTCGATAAGAAAATCGAAACGGAGCCGAATTTCGCGCAGCACCTGTGCAGCGATGTGTTCTTCGCGGTCGGTGAGTTGAAGCTCATCAAAAAACTGTTTCGCAGCACTCAAACTGTATTCACCCACACTGGCGATTGATTTGCCATGCACGGTCACTGCGAGCACTTCGGGCTTGAGTCGTTGACCCTGGCAGGCGTGGCAAGGCACTTCACGCAAGAACTCCGACCAGCGATCACGTTTCGTATCGCTCTCGGCCTCAGCGTATTGCCGTTCAATGAACGGAATCACACCTTCGAACCCGCTGGTATAGCGCACTTCGCGGCCATACCTGTTTTTCCATCTCACACCCACTTTGAAGCCATTCCCGTACAACACGGCTTCTCGAACCTCTTCACTGAGTTTGTTCCATGGAGTGTTCAGCGAGAAGTCGAGATCGTGTGAGAGACCGACTAAGAGCCGTTCGTAGTATTGATAGAGGCTCTTGCCTTGACTGCTCCAAGGCACGATGACCCCCTCAGCAATGCTGAGTGTCTCGTCTCCGAGCACTAGTTCTTCATCAACCGACATGCTCGTTCCGAGACCAGAACAGGTTGCACACGCGCCAAATGGCGCATTAAAAGAGAACGTGCGGGGTTCAATTTCTGTCAGTGAGACCGGGTGGCGATTTGGGCAGCTGAGGTGTTCACTGAATATTTGAGTGCGGTCGTCGGCAGATTCATCGCGATCCACGAAATCAATGGTGACCACACCACCCGCGAGTTTGAGCGCAGTTTCAAGCGAATCGGTGAGGCGTGCAAGCCCGTCTGGGCTCGCCACTAAACGGTCCACGACGACTGAGATGTTGTGTTTGAGTTGTTTCTTGAGTGTTGGCGGTTCACTCAGTTGCACCATTGAACCGTCGACGATGGCACGAGAAAATCCACTAGCCGCGAGGTCAGTGAGCAGGTCGACAAACTCACCTTTCTTTTGGCTCACGACCGGGGCTAGCACTTGAAATTTGGTGCGATCGGGCAACTGCATGAGCGTGTCAGCAATTTGCTGCACCGTTTGGGCCTGGATCGGTTCCCCACACAATGCGCAGTGTGGCACCCCAATGCGCGCCCACAGCAGGCGCATGTAGTCATAAATCTCAGTAATGGTGCCGACAGTGGATCTGGGGTTGCGGTTCGTTGACTTCTGGTCGATGCTGACAGCAGGGCTCAGGCCCTCGATGAAGTCAACGTCTGGCCGATCAACCTGCCCAAGAAACATGCGAGCATAGGCGCTCAAACTCTCTACATACCGGCGCTGACCCTCGGCAAAAATGGTGTCAAACGCGAGACTCGATTTACCGCTGCCAGACAACCCAGTGAAGACCACCAGCGCATCTCTGGGAATCGTGAGGTCAACGTTTTTCAGGTTGTGCACTCTCGCGCCTCGAACACTGATGTGGGCGTGGGCCGCGCTGCTTGTAATCGGAGTATTTTTGTTGGCTGCGGCTTTTGAATTCACTGTTCCATGCTATCGACTTGGGTGCCGCATATTGATAGCGGTCGATGGTATTGCTGGCAGCTCTTGGCAGTTAACGGTGACCTGCCTGATCAATGCTGCGCAGTTCACGTTTCAACTCAGCCACTTCGTCTCGAAGCCTGGCAGCAAGTTCAAATTTGAGTTCTTCAGCTGCGAGCAACATTTGTTGGGTGAGATCTGCGATCAGCTGCTCGAGGGTTGCCGCGCCCTCGGCGCCGACCGAAGCAGCCGATGAGACTGTCTGCCGTGTTGTCCCTGCATCAGCGCCCCGCTTTTGTGCGTGCGCACGTGTGCGCGACTTCAGCACCTCCTCGGTGTCTGCAGCTTCACGCGCGAGCACCTCGGTAATGTCACCAATTTTTTTACGAAGCGGTTGCGGGTCAATGCCGTGCTCAAGGTTGTAAGCAACCTGAATCTCTCGGCGTCGGTTGGTTTCATCGATAGCTTGCTGCATGGATCGAGTGACCCTGTCGGCGTACATGTGCACCTCTCCCGAGACATTTCGGGCGGCACGACCAATGGTCTGAATGAGCGAGGTGCTGGAGCGCAAAAAGCCCTCTTTATCGGCATCAAGGATCGCAACGAGTGACACCTCGGGCAGGTCGAGGCCCTCTCGCAACAGGTTGATGCCAACCAACACGTCGAACACTCCTGCCCGAAGCTCGGTCAGCAACTCGACACGTCGCAGCGTGTCAACGTCACTGTGCAGGTAACGCACCCGAACACCGGCCTCTTCCATGAACGTGGTGAGTTGCTCTGCCATTTTCTTGGTCAGCGTGGTCACGAGCACTCGTTCGTCACGCTCAGTTCTCAGACGCACTTCTTCGAGCAGGTCGTCGATCTGCCCCTCGCTTGGTTTGATGACGATCTGTGGGTCGACGAGTCCCGTCGGCCGGATGATTTGTTGCACGACGCCATCGGCTCGATCGAGCTCGTAAGCTCCGGGTGTCGCTGAGAGGTACACCGTTTGCCCGACACGCTGCTTGAATTCCTGAAAGGTGAGCGGCCGGTTATCCATGGCACTTGGCAACCTGAATCCGTGCTCAACCAGGGTGCGTTTGCGTGAAGCATCGCCCTCGTACATGGCGCCTATCTGCGGCACGGTGACGTGCGACTCGTCGATGACGACTAAGAAATCGTCAGGAAAGTAGTCCAGCAAACAGTGGGGCGCCTCCCCCGGTTGACGACCGTCAATGTGACGAGAGTAGTTTTCGATTCCTGAACAAAACCCGATCTGTTCCATCATCTCGAGATCAAAAGTGGTGCGCATGCGAAGGCGCTGCTCTTCGACCAGTTTTGACTGTTGTTTGAGTTCAGCAGTGCGTTCGCCCAGTTCGGCCGAAATAGTCTTGATGGCACGCTGCATCACATCGTGGCTTGCCACGTAGTGTGATCCGGGGAACACCGAGACAGTGTCAACCTGTTTGATGACGTCACCAGTCACAGGGTGCAGGTAGTAGAGTGCCTCGATTTCATCGCCAAAAAACTCAATTCGCACCGCGAGCTCTTCATACATTGGAATAATTTCGACGGTGTCACCTCGCACACGAAAGTTGCCACGCACGAATTCGATGTCGTTGCGCTGGTATTGCATGTCAACGAATTTGCGCAGCAACACATCACGGTCGATGCGATCGCCAACCACGAGCGGAACCATAGCTTCGTAGTATTCCTCGGGTTTTCCGAGGCCATAGATGCACGACACCGTGGACACCACCACGGTGTCACGGCGGGACAAGAGCGCGTTGGTGGTCGAATGGCGAAGCCGCTCAACCTCAGCGTTCACTGATGAGTCTTTTTCGATGAACGTGTCGGTTTGTGGCACATAGGCCTCTGGTTGGTAATAGTCGTAATACGAAACGAAGTACTCCACCGCGTTATTTGGCAGCAGCTCCCGAAACTCGTTGGCGAGCTGTGCCGCCAGGGTTTTGTTGTGAGCAAGCACCAGTGTCGGCCGCTGCACGGCCTCGATCAACCACGCCGTGGTGGCAGATTTACCAGTTCCTGTTGCCCCGAGCAACACGATGTCTGTCTCTCCTGCGTTGATGCGCTGAGCAAGCTCCGCGATGGCTTTCGGCTGATCGCCGCTCGGCTCAAACGGGCTGATCACCTCAAATGGGCGCACGCTGCGGGTCGGTTCCATATCTGTAGGCTACTGCGGCAAAGCTGAAATCACGTTGGGTTTGGGGTTTCTAACGTTTGGCCCCCGAGAAAATGCCAACCAATCCACCACCACAACAGCAAAATAGCCACTCGCATGGTGCGATCGCGCATGGTGAGTTCGAAAAGCGCGGTGACAGTGGCATCTTTGTCGAAAAATTTAGCCACTATTGCAGTGACTAGCAGGGCTGCTGCACATAAGAAAAAGATCACAATGCTGATGGTCATCGCATTCCTCGCCTCAAGAGCAATGCCCCGGTGCACACCCACAACAGAGCAAATAAGAATTGGCCAATTGAATTTGAAAGCAATGGATCAACCAAGTCACTGAGTGCAAAAGCTGGTTGGTCCGGATGCAGTTTTCCTTGGAGAAAGAGCCAAAGCTCCCACAGTGCGCCACACACCAGGATCGTTCCCCACATCCACCCCAACAGACGCACATTGGGCGGCCATTTCGAGACGGAAGGCTGGTGATTCGGCCACGCAAGCACCACCACGCTCAAGCAGAGTGCGATGAGCCAAATTTGCATGAACGGTGAGTGTCTCGGCAACAACGCGGTGATGAGCGTGCCAGCAAGAGTGAGAGGCCAGAGCCAAGCAGTCAAGATACGGGTGCGAAATTGGGCGGTTCGTGTGGATGGTTTGTGCTGCTGGGATGCTGTCTGCTGCTGGGATGGGGATGGTGTCTGCTGCTGGGATGGTGTGTGACGCTGAGTTTGGAGTGCAGTGAGTGCCAGCACGCCGGCGCCAGCCAGAAAGAAGAACGCATCAAACCATTGAGCGCGGATCAACTGAACCAGCCCGGTGATGAGCAGCACGCAGAGCCACACCAAAACGCCCGGGCGACGCGGGGTTCGACTGTGAGTGCTTAGTTGAACCACAGGGCGAGCTCGCGCTCGGCCGAAAGTGCAGAGTCGCTGCCGTGTACCAGGTTTTGTTGCACATTGAGCCCCCAGTCGCGGCCGAGATCTCCGCGGATCGTGCCGGGTGCTGCAGTGGTTGGGTCGGTGGCACCCGCGAGTGCACGAAAACCCTCAATCACGCGGTTGCCACTGGCACGCACGGCGACGATCGGGCCAGACATCATAAATTCAACAAGCGGCTCAAAAAAAGCCTTGCCGTGGTGTTCTTCATAGTGAGCCTCGAGCAGTTCGCGTGGAGCTGTCACCATTCGCAGATCGCTGATCACATAGCCCTTCGCCTCAACTCGACGCAAAATCTCACCGGTCAACCCGCGTGCGACACCGTCTGGTTTCACCAGGATGAGGGTTTCTTCGGTTTTCATGCGTGCTCCTTTGGAGTTGGGACGTGTCAATGCAAATTTTAGCGAGTCTCAGCGCTCAGTCTGTGTCGACAGCCATTCGCCACGTTGCCGGTCTATTTGGCGACCCTTGATCAGGCAGAACACCCACAGACCGGTGAATAGGAGTGCCACGAGACCGGCTGCGGGCAAAATGAAGGCGGTGCTGAGCATCGCCACATGCACCAGGTGTCCGAGGTATATGCCGACATTGCCAACTCTCATGAAGATCAGCGCGAGGATACAGGCGAGGGCTAGCCCGCCCCCCAGATAGAGGCCAAGCTCGCGAGGCTCAAGCAGGTTGAGCCCGAAAATCGCGAGACCGATGAGCACCACGATGATCAGTTCGAAGCCGAGTGTGATTGACGCCAGCGCACGTTGCGTGCGGTGCTCACTGTCGGTCTTGCCGACGCCAGCAACTCGCATGGCAGCATTGTGCGCAACGGTTTCGGAGGGTGACAGCACGAATTCGTCATTATCACCCGCATCGTTGACGCGAGGCTTCACGCGAGACCCCACCCCTCAGCCCGAGAGTGACTGATAGCCTCCCCTGCGAGTACCACTGACCCGCTGACCAGCACCGCCCGACCGGTGGAGTGCGCTGCCCAGCTACGTGCAGACTCGAGTGCCTCATGTAAAGACGCGCACACCTCGATGAGCGGCGTTTCTTCTAGGTCAATGGCGAGTTCAGCAAGTTGTTCAACTGGCAGAGTGCGCGGCGAGTCGACCGGGGTCAAGAAGACCTGATCGGCAATGGGGAGGAGTGCGGTGAGCACTCCGGAGGCGTCTTTGTCGTTCAGCGCCCCAATGACCAAAGCAATTTCTGAGAATTTGAAACTCTCGGTCACCGCTCGAGCCAGTGCTTCAGCACCGTGCGGGTTGTGGGCTGCGTCGATGTACACCGTGGGTTCGTTGCCAATGAGCTGCAACCGCCCAGGCGAGGTAAATGTCGCCAGCCCTTCATCGAGCACCTCTTCGGGTAGAGCACGTTCCGCGCCGAAAAACGCTTCAACTGCGGCGACCGCAAGGGCAACATTTTCTGCTTGATGGGCTCCGTAGAGTGGTACAAATGCAGGGTCATAGACGTGTCCGTGCAACCCCTGTAGTTGCACTTGGCGGCCTCCTACCGCGAGCTTGTCATCAACCAGGGCAAAGTCGCGCCCAGCAATTAACAAACGGGCGTCTGCGCGCTCTGCCGCCAACGCTA
The DNA here is from genome assembly GCA_964433255.1 of uncultured Leucobacter sp. GTDB lineage: Bacteria > Actinomycetota > Actinomycetes > Actinomycetales > Microbacteriaceae > Leucobacter. The sequence goes on along the minus strand of CAYSQG010000004.1, from coordinate 12,251 downwards.
TTTCAGCGATGGCCTGCGGGCTCTGTTGAGCGCTGACCACAGTGCACGAATCTTTGATGATGCCGGCTTTCGTGCGAGCTATGGACTCAATGTCGTTGCCCAATAACGCGGTGTGGTCGAGATCGATGGGAGTAAACACTGCGACCTGAGCGTCACCAATGTTCGTGGCATCCCACTCCCCTCCCATGCCGACCTCAATGACGGCGACGTCCACCGGCGCATCTGCGAACAGGGTAAAGGCAAGCACGGCAAGCGCTTCGAAGAAGGTAATGGGGCTTTGTTCGGATGCTGCGAGTTCTGCGTCAACCACCTCGAGCGGGAGCTGGAGTTCTTGCCACGCCTCCGCAAGCTGGTGCCCACCAACGGGGGCACCATCCATTTGAAAACGCTCACTGAAGTCAACCAGGTGCGGGCTGGTGAACAGACCGGTGTGCAAGCCATAGGCGCGCAGCAGCGATTCGATCGCACGACTGGTCGATGTTTTTCCGTTGGTGCCCGCAACCTGAATGATTGGAAACGACAGCTGTGGCGAACCAACTAACTCCGCAAGACGCCGAACCGGCTCAATGCGGGGTCTTGGGTGCGCCTCCCCAACACGAGTCAGCAGCTCTTCATAGACTCGTGCAGCTTCTCGTTCGGAATGTGTCATTGCTCACCTTTGCTTGATAGCTTCAGCGTAATCAGGATTGGACGCTTGTCAACGCCGAGTGCAGACACCGCTGTGCTAAGTGATCCCTGCTCTGACACAGCGGTTGTGTGCTCGAACTCGGCAGTGTGTTCAGACGTGATCACCTGAAGCGAGGTGGCCAGTGTTTCGCCGGCAATGAGATCTGCATGCTGTTGCAGCGCCATCGCAAAGTCAGCAGAGCTGGTGAGCTCAAGTGAAATGCGGTCGCTCACCTCGAGTTGGGCACTCTTTCGAGCCTCTTGCACTGCCCGGATCGCGTCTCGTGCGATGCCTTCAGCTTCAAGTTCGGGCGTGGTTTCGGTGCGCAACAGCACGAACCCACCACCGGGCAGCAGACCGAGCGCGTCTCGCTGGTGCTGGGCACTGCCAGTGCTGAGCGTGAGCTCGTATTCTGCTGGTTCAAGAGCAATGCCACCCGCGGTTACCACGCCGTCGCGCAACTCCCAATCGTTCGATTTCGCGGCCTTGATGACGTGCTGCACGTCTTTGCCGAGTCTCGGGCCAGCAGCTCGCGCGTTCACGGTGAGTTCTTGCACGATGCCATATTTTTGTGCACTGTCGGCAGCGAGGTGTGAGAGTGTGACCTCCTTCACGTTCAGTTCTTCTGCAAGGATCTCGGTGAATGGCTGCAGCGCATGCGTTCTGGCGGACACCACCTTGAGTTTTGCGAGTGGCAAACGCACACGAAGCCGGTGTGACTTGCGCAATGACAGTGCCGTTGACGTGATCTGACGGAGTTCATCCATGGCTGCCACAAGCTCGTCATCACTTGGGAACAAGTGAGCATCGGGCCAGTCTTCGAGGTGCACCGACCGGCCGCCAGTCAGGCCCCGCCACAGATCTTCGGTCACGAGCGGTGCAAGCGGGGCGGCAACTCGTGCAACCGTTTCGAGCACCGTGTAGAGCGTGTCAAACGCTTGGCGGTTTGATGCCAGACCGTTGGCTCCGTGCACTCCCTGCCAGAATCGGTCGCGGGAGCGACGCACATACCAGTTGGTGAGCACCTCGGCATATTCGCGCAGCGATTCAGCCGCAGAGGTTGTGTCGAGGCCGTGCAGGTGCGTTTCGACGTCACGAACGAGCTGGCCGGTTTTTGCAAGGATGTAGCGGTCAAGCGGGTCGGTGGAATCTGTGCGCCATTCGGCGTCAATTCCGTCCGCGTTGGCGTAGAGGCTGAAAAAGTACCAGGTGCTCCAGAGGGGAAGCAGAAATTGCCGCACCCCCTCGCGTATGCCTTCTTCGGTGACGATGAGGTTGCCGCCGCGCACCACAGGCGAGGCCATGAGAAACCAGCGCATGGCATCGCTGCCGTCGCGATCGAACACCTCGTTGACGTCGGGGTAGTTGCGCAAACTCTTCGACATTTTGTTGCCATCACTGCCCAGCACGATGCCGTGACTGATGACGTTTCTAAAGGCCGGTCGGTCGAACAGTGCCGTGGCGAGCACGTGCATCACATAGAACCAGCCCCGGGTTTGGCCAATGTATTCGACGATGAAATCGGCAGGTTGGTGGGTGTCAAACCACTCTTGGTTCTCAAATGGATAGTGAGCCTGTGCGAACGGCATCGATCCTGAGTCAAACCAGACATCAAACACGTCTTCGATGCGTCGCATCGTGGACTGCCCACTGGGGTCGTCGGGATTCGGTCGCGTCAGTTCGTCAATGTATGGGCGGTGCAGATCGACTTCGCCGGAGTCGTTGACGGGCAGTCGGCCGAAATCTTTGTGCAGTTCGTCGAGTGACCCGTAGACATCAACGCGAGGGTATTCGGGGTTGTCACTCACCCACACTGGGATTGGGCTGCCCCAATAGCGGTTGCGGCTGATGGACCAATCGCGGGCACCCTCGAGCCATTTGCCAAACTGACCGTGCTTGACGTTTTCTGGAACCCAATTGATCTGTTCGTTGACCTCAAGCAGCCGGTCTTTGATTGCGGTCACCCGAACAAACCAGCTCGAAACCGCCTTGTAGATGAGCGGGTTTCGGCAGCGCCAGCAGTGGGGGTAGCTGTGCTCGTAACTCTGTTCCCGAAGCAAACGGCCCTGAGCCCTGAGCAGTCGAATCAGGGGCCGATTCGCCTCGTGCCAGAGCTCGCCAGCGACATCGGTCACAGCGCCAATGAATCGGCCGCCCTCGTCAAGACTCACTATGGTCGGCATGCCCGCAGCGGTGGCGATTCGCATGTCATCTTCACCGTAGGCGGGTGACTGGTGCACAATGCCGGTGCCATCTGTGGTTGACACATAATCGTCGACTAACACTCGCCAGCACTGTTCGGTGGCCCACTTCTCTGTGTCGGCAAAATAGTCGAAGAGACGCTCGTATTCGACGTCTGCAAGATCTTTCCCAAGGATCGTGCGCTCGATGGCTGCCACAGCCTCGTCGGCAGTGTCATAGCCGAGATCTTTGGCGTGCGCCCCCACGAGTTCGCTGGCCAACAGGTATTTCACCTCACCGGCTGCGCCCCCATCCACTGCACCATGTGGCCCGGCGGCGAGGATGGCATAAGCAATGCTCGGGCCGACAGCGAGGGCAGCGTTGGTGGGCAAAGTCCAGGGCGTGGTGGTCCAGGCGAGTGCTCGCACCCCGTGCAGATCTAGGGCGTCGGCGCGTGATCCGTGCAGCGGAAATGTCACAGTGACCGAAGGGTCTTGGCGCATTTGATAAACATCGTCGTCCATGCGCAACTCGTGGTTCGAAAGTGGTGTTTCGTCGCGCCAGCAATAGGGCAACACTCGGTGCCCCTCGTAGGCCAGACCCTTGTCATACAGCTGTTTGAATGCCCACAACACGCTTTCCATGAAGCTGAGGTTCAGCGTCTTGTAGTCGTTCTCGAAGTCGACCCAGCGCGCCTGACGAGTGACGTACTCTTCCCACTCTTTGGTGTAGAAAAGCACCGATTCGCGGGCTTTATTGTTGAAGACATCGATGCCCATGTCTTCGATTTCACTTTTTTCGGTGATGCCCAACTGTTTCATGACCTCGAGCTCGGCCGGCAGACCGTGCGTGTCCCAACCGAACCGACGCTCAACCTTCTTGCCACACATTGTTTGAAAACGCGGAAACACGTCTTTGGCATACCCGGTCAGCAGGTGGCCGTAGTGAGGCAACCCGTTCGCAAACGGTGGGCCATCATTGAACACCCACTCTGACGCACCTTCACGTCGACGAATGGACTCTCTGAACGTGTCATCAGCTTTCCAAAACGCGAGCACCGCGCGTTCGATCGCCGGAAATGACGGGGAGGGCGACACGCCCTCGGCATCTTTGGCGGGTGCAGCATGCTTTGCGCGGCTTGCCTCAGTGGCATCTGTGGTCTGCTTGGGGTAGCTCATATGGACTCCGGTTGACGTTTGTGTGTCTGCCGGGACGAGAACCGATGAATCAGCACCCGCGGTACCACCCCGCTTGCAACCAGCCCCTTGAGGAGAAAGTCGCCACTTCGTTCGGCGATGACGGGCCGTGACCGTTCGGTTCTAGTGAGCAATGGTGCAGCGGTTGCCGCATCAGTGCTGTTCTTCCGAAGACTCCCCGGTGATAGCCGGATCACAGTCGATGCTTATTAGCTTAACGCAACGTAATGCTCTGGTTTGGCTAGAATGTTTTGGTAACCATCAGGCACCAGCATGGCAGCACACATCTTGCGAACATGCGAACACGCGGTGCCGCCCATATCGACACCTGTAAAGGCAGAGCACCCATGAGCGCTATTCCCGACAAGCCGCAACTCGAAGGGCTCGAAGCCAAGTGGGGGCCAGTCTGGGAGTCTCAGGGTACCTACCATTTCAACCGTGAGGGTGCGAGTCGTGCCGATGTGTACAGCATCGACACCCCACCCCCAACCGCATCTGGTTCGTTGCACGTTGGGCACGTGTTCAGTTACACCCACACTGACACGGTGGCGCGTTACCAACGCATGTGCGGCAAGCGAGTGTTCTATCCCATGGGGTGGGACGACAACGGGTTGCCAACCGAACGTCGGGTGCAGAACTACTACGGCGTGCGTTGCGACCCTACGCTGCCCTACATTGAGGGGTTCCAGCCCCCGCATGAGGGTGGCGATGGCAAGAGCGTCAAGGCTGCCGACCAGCTACCAATTTCGCGCCGAAATTTTATTGAACTATGTGAGCGGCTGACTGTCGAAGACGAACAGCAGTTCGAGCAACTGTGGCGCAACCTGGGTCTCTCGGTTGACTGGAGCCAAACCTACCGAACCATTGGTGACGAATCATTGCGCGCCTCACAACTCGCGTTCCTTCGAAACGTGCAGCGTGGCGAGGCCTATCAAGCTCAAGCCCCGACCCTGTGGGACGTCACCTTTCGCACTGCGGTCGCGCAAGCAGAACTCGAGGATCGCGATCAACCCGGCGCCTACCACACTTTAACGTTCCATCGCACAGACGGTGGTGGTGATGTGCTGATCGACACCACGCGCCCAGAGCTGCTGGCGGCTTGCGTGGCCTTGGTTGCGCACCCAGATGACGAGCGGTATCAGCCACTCTTTGGCGCCACCGTGCGCACACCACTGTTTGACGTTGAGGTGCCTATTCTCGCGCACCACCTGGCACAGCCAGACAAAGGCACCGGCATCGCCATGATCTGCACCTTCGGCGATGTCACCGACGTGGTGTGGTGGCGTGAGCTTGACCTGCCGAACCGTGCGATCCTTGGCTTTGATGGCCGCGTGCTCAGCGAAGCTCCAGAAGCGATCACGAGTGCCGCAGGTCTTGCAGCCTACGCGCAGCTCGCCGGCAAAACAGTGTTCAGCGCCAAACAAACCACCGTTGAACTGCTGCAGGCGTCTGGTGAGCTCGTTGGCGAGGTTCGCAACATCACTCACCCGGTGAAATTTTTTGAGAAGGGTGACCGACCGCTTGAAATTGTTTCCACCAGGCAGTGGTACATCAAAAACGGTGCGCGCGATGAGTCACTGAAAGAGCGCCTGCTTGCTCACGGTCGTGAGTTGCAGTGGCACCCCGAGTTCATGAGTGTGCGCTACGAGAACTGGGTCGAAGGCCTGACCGGTGACTGGTTGATTTCGCGCCAACGATTCTTTGGGGTGCCGATTCCTGTCTGGTACCCGCTCGACGCAACAGGCACCCCAGTGTTCGACCAGCCGATTCTACCAAACGAGGATCAGTTGCCTGTCGACCCCTCAAGCGACGTGCCTGACGGGTTCATCGAAGAACAGCGCGGTGTTGCTGGCGGATTCATCGGCGAGGTCGACGTCATGGACACCTGGGCAACTTCGTCGCTGACCCCACAACTTGCAGGTGGTTGGGAGCGAGACTCGCAGCTGTTTGATCTCGTGTTCCCGTTTGATATTCGCCCACAGGGTCAAGACATTATTCGCACCTGGCTTTTTTCGACGCTGTTGCGCAGTGAACTCGAAACGGGAACTCTGCCCTGGCGTCACGCGGGCATCTCGGGTTGGATCCTTGACCCTGACCGAAAGAAAATGTCGAAGTCAAAGGGCAACGTCGTCACTCCAGCGGCAATGCTCGACCAGCACGGTAGCGATGCGGTTCGCTACTGGGCCGCCTCGGCCAAGTTGGGCACAGACGCAGCGTTTGACCCAGAGAACCCCACACAAATCAAAATCGGGCGACGTCTGGCTATCAAGCTCCTCAATGCTGCAAAGTTCACGCTGAGCTTTGACGCTTCGAATGCTGGTTCGGTCAGTGAACCCATTGATCGTTCGATGTTGGCAGGGCTTGCTCAAGTGGTGAACGACGCAACTCGCGCCTTCGAGAACTACGACCACGCACGGGCTCTTGAACTCACCGAAAGCTATTTCTGGACCTTCTGTGACGATTACCTGGAACTCGTGAAAGAGCGGGCGCACGCAGGGTCTGGCCAAGCGCAGGCATCAGCAGTGACCGCACTACGTGCAGCGCTCTCCATTTTTGTTCGACTGCTGGCTCCATTTTTGCCCTACGCCACAGAAGAAGTGTGGTCTTGGTTTAACGATCAGTCAGTGCACCTTGCATCCTGGCCAACTGCGTCCGAAGCAACCGACCTTGCCGGGCCCGATGCCGATTCCGGGCTGTTGGCCCTGGTTGGCTCGGCACTCGTTGGCATTCGCGGAGCCAAAACAACCGCGAAGGCGTCACAAAAAACACCGGTTGCATTGGCCGTGGTGCAGGCCCCGGCTGGCGACGAGGTGAGGTTGCAGCTTGCCGCAGACGATCTCGCCGCTGTTGGGCGCATCGCAGAGCTGGTTATCGAGTCAGCGAATGTTGACTCGGTCACGGTGGTTGATATTCGCCTGGAAGACGCGGTTCAGTAGGCATGCAACTTGGCATACGCTGGCGAGCTGGTGAGACGGTACATTATTCGGTGCCCCACGAAATGCATGATGCCATCAGAACACAAGAAGCAGAGCACCCAGATGCCGAATTTTGGACACTGACCTGGCTGGAAGGGCGTCCCAGATGCGCGCTTGACTCTTCGCTCATTTTGACCATTGATTCAGCTGGGCGTGCGATCGTTGAAGGCGAACCTTCAGGTGTCACTCACCAAGATTCTGAAGACGACTGGTTGAATTAAGACGGAGGTCACCATGTTTCGATCGAAGAGCGTGCCAGCATCGCAAGGCTCGAAGTTCACCGCTGCCGTCGTGGTGACGATGCTCACCGTGTCACTCAGCGCATGCGCACCTGAACCCGAAAACACTGACGCCGCACTGCCTGGCACCGGCGGCAAGGGCATCGAGAACCAGAGCAACGAGAGTTCCTGGGGCGAATCTTCCAGAGATCAATACCAGTACACGACCGAACTCCCAGCCAGTTTTCCGACTGACCTGTTCAAATTACCTGAACAAATACAGATTGTTGACACTGGGGAACGCCCTGAAAATGCGAACCAATGGTTTTTGGTGTTGAAGGTCTCTGACCAAGCGGCGGCAGACACGTTGTGGTCTCAGATCGTCGCCGACAACGGCTTCACCGTGAAAGATGAAGTGACCACAACTGAGGGCGGCAAGGCCGCGGTGTTCGAAAATGCCGCCATGAGTGTGAACGCGCTGACGCTCCCGCAAAAAGACGGCAGCGTTGACCTCAGTTTCGATCTCACACGAATTGGGTGAGGTGCGTTCAGCGCTTTTATGCTAGCAATCGACCTGCCTGGGTGTAGAGCAACTCGGCTGTGGGATAGATAACTTGGTGAAGTTAGATCAGGGTGATTGAGGAGTTTACGCGCTTCGCTCTGAGGCGCCAGCGGAGCCGAGCACACGCGGTGAAGCTTCACCGAGCACAGACTCTGGAGTGACAATCACTTTGCCAATTTCACTGTTCGAAGGCACATCGAACATGACGGGGCCAAGAACGTCTTCTAATATTGCCCGCAACCCGCGTGCACCAGTTTTGCGAGCAACAGCGAGCTGCGCAATGGCTTCGAGTGCAGCAGGTTCGAACTCTAGGCCCACACCGTCAAGCTCAAACATGCGCTGGTACTGCTTGACCAATGCATTCTTTGGTTCGGTGAGAATCTGCACGAGTGCATCAGTGTCGAGTTGATCAACAGACGCAATAACCGGGAGTCGGCCAATGAATTCAGGTATGAGTCCGAACTTGTGCAGGTCTTCGGGCTGCACTTGAGAGAGCAACTCACCCTCGCTGCTCTTGCTCGCTACGGGGGCACCAAATCCTATGCCGCCCTTGCCAAGTCTCTGAGCAATGATCTCGTCAAGTCCAGAGAACGCGCCGGCAACGATGAACAGCACATTGGTGGTGTCGAGTTGAATAAACTCTTGGTTTGGGTGTTTGCGACCACCCTGAGGCGGGATGGATGCGACCGTGCCCTCGAGAATCTTCAGCAGGGCCTGCTGCACGCCTTCACCGGACACGTCACGTGTAATGGAAGGGTTTTCTGCTTTGCGCGTGATCTTGTCGATCTCGTCGATGTAGATGATGCCGGTCTCGGCGCGCTGCACGTCGTAGTCGGCGGCCTGCAACAGCTTCAGCAAGATATTTTCGACGTCTTCGCCCACGTACCCAGCTTCGGTGAGAGCGGTGGCATCTGCTACGGCGAAGGGAACGTTCAATTGACGGGCAAGAGATTGGGCGAGATACGTTTTGCCGCAACCCGTTGGGCCGAGCATGAGAATGTTCGACTTCGCAATCTCAACCTGGTTTGAGGCTGCCTCTGCGCTGGTAATTGATTTGCTCGCACGGACACGTTTGTAATGGTTGTATACCGCTACCGCAAGGGATTGTTTGGCACGTGACTGCCCAATGACGTATTCGTCGAGAAATTCAGAAATTTCACGTGGCTTGTGCAGAGAAAACTCAGGTGACTCATCGGCAGACTGCTCAGCCTGGCGCTCTTCAATGATCTCGTTGCACAGACCAACACATTCGTCACAGATGTAGATCTGTGGCCCTGCAATGAGTTGCTGCACCTGTTTTTGAGATTTGCCACAGAATGAGCACTTCAGCAGCTCACTGCTCTCAATCTTCGCCATGTGTGCTTCTCCTGATGCTCTGACAAATGCCGATGACTCCGAGCCTAACCCTGACGGGCGACAATTCAATTATTGGCGCGCCGAAACGATTTTACTGCGAAATGACCGGCTGCGGGTTCTTGCGGCTGGTCAGCACCTGATCAATGAGCCCATACTCCAGAGCTTCCTGCGCATCGAGAATCTTGTCTCGATCAATGTCTTGATTCACCTGTTCGAGTGTGCGGTTGGAGTGCTTGGAGAGCGTGGTTTCAAGCCACTCGCGCATGCGCATGATTTCACGAGCTTGGATCTCAATATCGCTTGCCTGGCCGTGTCCTGACCCTCCGGTGGAAGGTTGGTGGATGAGCACACGAGCGTTTGGCAGGGCGAGGCGTTTGCCCGGAGTGCCACCTGCCAGAAGCACCGCTGCCGCCGAAGCCGCCTGACCGAGGCACACGGTTTGAATGTGTGGCTTGATGTACTGCATCGTGTCGTAAATCGCCGTCATTGCGGTGAATGAACCGCCTGGCGAGTTGATGTACATGATGATGTCACGCTCGGGGTCTTTGCTTTCGAGCACCAACAGCTGGGCCATAATGTCGTCAGCTGAGGTGTCGTCAACCTGCACGCCGAGAAAGACGATGCGGTCTTCAAAGAGTTTGGCGTAGGGGTCAGTGAAACGCGTTCCGTAGGAGGTGCGCTCTTCGAACTGGGGCAGAATGTAGCGTGCGCTCGGCATCTGAATATTCATGTGTGAACTGTTCACTTTCGGCTATTTCTGGGTTCCGCCGCCACCGATGACATCGGTGGCCGAATCACGAATGTAATCAACAAAACCGTATTCGAGGGCTTCGTCTGCGGTGAACCAACGATCGCGGTCACCGTCTGCGTTAATTTGTTCAACCGTTTTGCCGGTCTGGGCCGCAGTGATCTCTGCGAGGCGATTCTTCATCGAGGTAATGAGTTGGGCCTGTGTCTGTATGTCACTCGCGGTGCCGCCGAAGCCACCGTGTGGTTGGTGGAGCAAGACTCGCGCGTTCGGGGTGATGTAGCGCTTGCCTTTTGTGCCTGCGGTCAACAGGAACTGCCCCATGGAAGCGGCCATGCCGATGCCGACGGTCACGATGTCGTTTGGCACAAAGCTCATGGTGTCGTAAATGGCCATGCCTGCAGTGATGGAACCACCTGGTGAGTTGATGTACAGGTAGATATCTGCTTCTGGGTCTTCAGCTGCGAGGAGCAAGATTTTTGCGCAGATCTCATTCGCGTTGTCGTCGCGAACCTCGGAACCCAACCAAATAATGCGATCTTTTAAGAGTCGCTCAAACACACCGTTCGGCGGCATCTGTTCAGCCATTGCTGCACTCCTTCAATTCGTGCTTGATATGAGGCTACCGTTCCAAGCTGACGCAGGCGGGCTTGTTCGCCGTGGGCGTGTTTGAGGGCAAAAATGCGAGGATCCCTGCTCGAAACGAGCAGGGATCCGGCGAAGCAGTTGAAAAGATTACGATTCGCCCTACTTCGCTGCAGGCTTTTTTGCAGGAGCTTTTGCCGCAGGCTTTTTCGCAGCCGCAGGCTTCTTGTCAGCCGCAGGCTTCTTGTCAGCAGCAGGCTTCTTCTCTGCTGCAGGCTTTTTGGTTGCTGCAGGCTTCTTCTCTGCTGCAGGCTTCTTGGCTGCTGCTGGCTTCTTGGCTGGTGCCTCTGCTTCGGTTTCGTCGCGGTCGACGGCCGTGAACTCTGACAGATCGACGGCTTTGCCGTTCTTGTCAACCACGTTGGCCTTGGAGAGGGCAACCGCCAACGCTTTGTTGCGTGTGACCTCACCGGCAATGGCGTTCATCTGACCGCCCTGGCTGATGGCCTGGATGAACTGGCTCGGATCCATGCCGTACTGCTGAGCAGACTGGAAGATGTACTGCGAGAGCTCGTTTTGCGTGGGGGTCACCTCTTCGGCCTCAACAATCGCGTCAAGAAGAATCTGCAGTGCGTACTGCTTTTCGCTCTCTTCGCGAACTTCTGCGCGGTGCACTTCGTCTTCGAGACGACCCTCACCCTCGAGGTGGCGGTGCACTTCGTCTTCGATGAGCTCTTCGCTCACTGGGATCTTGGCCAGTTCAATGAGCTTGTCGATGAACAGGTCGCGCGCTTGACGGCCCTGAGTAAACACGGCAGCTTGGCTGACTTGCAGTGCAAGGTCTTCGCGAAGCTCTTGGATGGTGTCAAACTCGCTGGCAAGCTGAGCAAAATCGTCGTCTGCCTTCGCCAGTTCACGTTCCTTCACCGCGGTGATGGTGACAGCAACCTCCGCGTCTTGGCCTTCGTATTCACCGCCGAGCAGCTGCGAGGTGAAGGTTGTGCTTTCACCAGCGGTAAGGGTTTCAATGGCGTCGTCGAGCCCTTCGAGCATGTTGCCTGAACCGACTTCATATGAGACGCCGGTGGCCTGGTCAACCTGTGCGCCGTCGATGGTGGCGACCAGGTCAAGCTCGACAAAGTTGCCCTTCTTTGCGGGCTTGTCAATGGTTTTCAGGTTACCAAAACGCTCACGAAGCTTGGTGAGTTCGGTCTCGACCGCGTCTTTGTCGACCTCGACAGTGTCGACCTCAATTTTCATGCCGTCGTACTTCGGCAGTTTGAACTCGGGGCGAACCTCGACCTCAAAGGCCAGCAGCAGTTCGCTCTTGGGGTCTTTGACGTCAAGCCATTGCTCTACGTCTGCTGAGGGGCGACCCATGGGCACTGCGTCGGACTCTGCGAGAGCAATCTGGTAGAACGCGTCAAGAGACTCGTTCACGGCTTGCTCGACTACAGCACCGCGGCCTAGACGCTGATCGATGATGGGGGCGGGCACGTGGCCTTTGCGAAACCCTGGAATGGATACCTGGTTTGAGATGGTCTTATATGCCTGCTTCAAGTAGGGCTCAAGGTCGTCGATCTTGATGGCTACTGACAGCTTGACTCGTGTCGGATTGAGCTTCTCTACGGTCGTCTTCGGCAAGATAGGCCTCTCAGTGTGAATTGCAGACGTGGGAAGGGTGCGAGTATCCACTCGTGTCGGGGCAACAGGATTCGAACCTGCGACCTCCCGCTCCCAAAGCGGGCGCTCTAGCCAAGCTG
>CAYSQG010000003.1:45334-58073 GCA_964433255.1 uncultured Leucobacter sp. | reverse complement strand
CGGCGGGCAGCTCGATGCGGGGGGCGGTGTGCATTGCTGTTCATTATCTCAGCACCGGCACGAACCCTAAGTCCGCTGAAATCAGATTCAGCAGTCGTTTCTTCGATTTTCAAACAGATTTGAAATTGTTGGACTGAAAATTCACTCCCATCTCTGGGCAATAGAATGGGGGGCATGTCTAAGGTGCTTTCTTCTCTGCCCATTGGTGAGCGCGTCGGCATCGCCTTCTCGGGCGGTCTCGATACCTCCTGCGCGGTCGCATGGATGCGCGACAAAGGGGCTATTCCCTGCACCTACACGGCCGACATCGGTCAATACGATGAGCCTGACATTGACGGAGTTGCAGCTCGCGCCAAAGAGTACGGTGCCGAGATCGCTCGTCACGTCGACGCCAAACTTCCGCTTGTCGAAGAGGGCTTGGTCGCGTTGCAGTGCGGCGCCTTCAACGTGCGCTCCGGGGGCAAAACCTACTTCAACACCACCCCGCTCGGACGCGCCGTCACTGGCACGTTGCTCGTGCGTGCCATGAAAGAAGACGGGGTCGATATTTGGGGCGATGGCTCCACCTACAAGGGCAACGACATCGAACGTTTTTATCGTTACGGTCTCATGGCTAACCCTGCCCTTCGCATTTACAAGCCATGGCTCGATCAGCAATTCGTTGAAGAGCTCGGTGGTCGGCACGAAATGAGCGAGTGGCTCGTAGCTCACGGCTACCCCTACCGCGACGCCACCGAGAAGGCTTATTCGACCGATGCCAACATTTGGGGTGCTACCCATGAGGCCAAAAAGCTTGAGTTTCTCGACGCCGGTCTCGACATCATTGACCCAATCATGGGTGTGGCTGCGTGGCGAGAAGATGTCGAAGTCGCCACCGAAGAAGTGTCGGTGCGCTTCGAAGCTGGCCGCCCGGTGGCCATCAACGGCGTCGAATACGCCAACCCCGTCGATCTGGTGTTTGAGGCCAACGCAATTGGCGGCCGTCACGGGCTCGGGGTCAGCGATCAAATCGAAAACCGCATCATCGAGGCAAAGTCCCGCGGCATTTACGAGGCCCCAGGAATGGCGCTGTTGCACATCACCTATGAGCGATTGGTGAACGCCATTCACAACGAAGACACCATTGCGGCGTACCACAACGACGGTCGTCGTCTCGGGCGATTGATGTACGAGGGACGCTGGCTCGACCCCCAATCGCTGATGTTGCGTGAAGCCCTGCAGCGTTGGGTCGGTTCCGCAGTCACCGGCGAGGTGACACTGCGACTTCGTCGCGGTGACGACTACACCATTTTGAACACCGAGGGGCCACACCTCAGCTACCATCCCGAGAAGCTCTCGATGGAGCGCACGGTTGGGGCCGCCTTCGGTCCCGAAGACCGAATCGGTCAGTTGACGATGCGCAACCTCGACATCGCCGACTCGCGTGCGCGGCTCGAACAATATGCCGCGCTTGGCTTGGTGGGCGGAGCCACGGCCGAGCTTGTTGGCAAGCTTGAGCAGGGCGGTGCCGCCGAAATCGCAGACGCGGTCGGAGGCATTGACGAAGACGCAGACGAGCTGGGTTTGTCAGCGGCGTTCGACTCAGGCACCGACTGATCGACGGCGTTCGACACCGGCATCTACCGAGCGCACGCGGGAGCGTGCCGGTTCGACGGCTGCTGACCGAGAGGGACTGCTAGCCGGCCCGGGGAATGACGTGCTGGCCCGCCCGACGAAAGATTGAGAGAGCGGGTGCTAGCCGGCTCGGCGAGCGCGAGCAGCACGACGCTTCAGCGCACGACGCTCGTCTTCGCTCAGGCCACCCCACACACCACTGTCTTGACCAGTCTCCATGGCGTACTGCAAGCACATTTCGGTGACGGTGCAGCGTGCACACACAGCCTTGGCGCGATCTATCTGATCGACGGCAGGGCCGGTGTTGCCAACCGGAAAAAAGAGTTCGGGGTCAACTGTTAAGCAAGCGGCTTGTTCGCGCCAATCCATTGTTTCTCCTTGGTTCTGTGCGCGAGTGCTAGAGGCCAATGGCCTCAATTCGCGCAACGTTTTTTACGGGCTGAGTATGCCCACCTCGGTGTGCGCGAAACTCTATAAATATATGGAACCATGAATATTGCGATCTGACAAGAGTTTTTTTACACGCCCGAAAGGTGTTCTTCATGAATCGTTCACCAAACGCCGCTTCGCGTTCACGTTGGGGCTGGGCTGTGTTGTTGCTCGCGCTCGCAATTGAGGTGCTCGGGGGGGCCGCGCTACTGCTGTCAGTTGCAGGCGAAATGCTTGCTGCAAGCGACGAACCACTTGGTCAACGCCTGAGCATCTTCATTGCAGTGCTTCTGGCGTGGCTGTGGGTGTTCGTCACGTTGTTCGGGAGCGTGCGCTCACGGGCTAGCTGGGTTCGCGGATCAGCCCTGACCATTCACGTGCTGATCTTTGCGACGGGCACCGGAGCCTTGCAGCAGGGCATCGGGTCGCCACTCCTTGCACTTGGCCTTATTGCGCTTGCACTGTTCGGCTTTTTCGGAGCAATAGTGGCTCGACCCTCGTTTGACGCGAGCGGCGAAGAACACGCGGCAGACGGGAAGAGCGCAGACGGAAAGAACCCAGTCGGAAAGAACTCAGACGCCGATTAACTCTCGCACGCGGGCTACGTGTCCGGTGGCCTTGACGTTATAGAGGGCGTGTTCGATCTTGCCCTCAGCGTCAATGACAAAAGTAGACCGAATGACACCCTCGTACACGCGACCGTAGTTCTTCTTTTCACCAAAGGCGCCGTAAGCCCGCAAGACCGTGTGATCCGCGTCGCTGAGCAACGGGTAGTTCAGGTGGTCGCGCTCTGCGAATTGTGCGAGTTTTTTGACGGTGTCTGGCGAGATGCCGAGCACTTCAATGCCGGCTGCCTTCAGCGGCTCGATGGAGTCGCGAAAATCACAGGCCTCAGTGGTGCACCCAGGTGTCATGGCCGCAGGGTACGCAAACAGAATCACTCGTTTGCCCCGAAGGTCAGCAAGTGAAATCACCGTATTTGACTGGTCTGGCAATGAAAAATCGGGTGCTGGTGCGCCTGGTTCGAGAACATGTTGGGTTGTCATGCATCTATGTTACCAATCGACTAAACTAGTTCGATGTCAAGATAGTTTTTTGCTGAATTGAAAAAGTCAGCGAATTTTCGCTTGAGGTAGGCTTGCGGGTGGACTTCAGCGCAACTAAGGAACGGAAGATCAGCTACACGTGAACGATTCGACCATTGTCTACACGCACACCGATGAGGCCCCGGCACTCGCCACCGCATCCTTGCTGCCGATCATTCAGGCGTTCACCGGCGTCGCAAACGTCTCTGTCGAAACCCGAGATATTTCACTTTCTGGCCGCATCCTGACAATGTTCCCCGAACGACTGAGTGCACAACAGCAGATCGCTGACGCGATGCAGGAACTTGGCGAGCTCGCACAATTGCCCACCGCCAACATCATCAAGCTCCCGAATATTTCAGCCTCGATTCCTCAGCTCAAAGCCGCCATTGCTGAACTTCAGGCCCAAGGGTTCGATGTTCCTGACTACCCTGACGAGGCAACCACCCCAGAGCTGGTCGACATTCGCGCTCGCTACGATCGCATCAAGGGCAGCGCAGTCAACCCCGTGCTGCGTCAGGGCAACAGTGACCGCCGTGCACCGCTTTCAGTCAAGAACTACGCCCGCAAGCACCCGCACCTCAACAAGCCATTCGCGCAGGGTTCCAAAACTAGAGTTGCCACGATGGGTCACGACGATTTTTACTCCAATGAAAAATCCCTCGTGATGCCAGCGGCGGACACCCTCACCATTCGCCACATCTCAACCGACGGCCACGAAACTGTGCTGAAGAGCGGGCTCGACGTGCTTCAGGGCGAAATCGTCGACGCAACCTTCATGTCGGCTGCGGCGCTCGATGAGTTTCTCGCTGACACACTGAAACAAGCTCAGGCCGACGATGTGCTCTATTCGGTGCACCTCAAAGCCACCATGATGAAGGTCAGTGACCCAATTCTCTTTGGTCACGTGGTGAAAGCCTTTTTTGCCAGCGTGTTCAACACGCACGGTGCCACACTCGAAGCGGCAGGACTCACCCCGAACAACGGCCTCGGCGCAATTCTTGCTGGCCTCGGAGAAGTCGCAGGTGGCGACGAAATTGCTGCTGATTTTCAGCGAGCGATTGACTCGGGACCCCGCCTCAGCTTCGTGAACAGCGACCGTGGCATCACCAACCTGCACGTCCCCTCTGACGTAATCGTTGACGCATCGATGCCAGCCCTCGTGCGAAACGGCGGCAAACTCTGGGGAGCAGATGGCAGCGAGGACGACACTCTCGCAGTTATTCCCGATTCCTCATATGCGGGGGTCTACCAGGCCACCATCGAAGACGTCATTGCGAACGGCCCGCTCGATCCGGCGACCATTGGCACCGTCTCAAACGTTGGGCTAATGGCTCAGGCCGCCGAGGAATATGGCAGCCACAACAAAACCTTCGAGATCACCTCAGCGGGCAGGGTCGAAGTGGTGAACAGTGTCGGTGAGGTGTTGTTGTCGCACCAGGTTGCAGCCGGTGACATTTGGCGAGCGACCCAAACCAAAGATGCACCAATTCGCGACTGGGTGAAGCTTGCCGTTTCACGTGCACGTGCAACCGGATCACCCGCGGTGTTCTGGCTCGATAAGAACCGGGCACACGATGCGCAAATCATCGAAAAGGTGCACACGTCCCTGGCTGAACTGGACACCGATGGGCTCACGATCGAGATTCTGGCTCCAGCAGAGGCAACTCGGTATTCACTCGAGCGCATGCGCCGCGGTGAAGACACCATCTCTGTCACAGGAAATGTGTTGCGTGATTACCTCACCGACCTGTTTCCGATTCTCGAAGTTGGCACCAGTGCCAAAATGCTCTCGATTGTTCCATTGCTCGCGGGTGGCGGGCTCTTCGAGACCGGAGCTGGCGGCTCTGCCCCAAAGCACGTGCAGCAGCTCATTGAAGAAAACTATCTGCGCTGGGACTCGTTGGGTGAATTCTTTGCCATTGCGGCCTCACTTGAGCACCTGGCAACGACCACCCATAACGCTCGGGCGCAGGTTTTAGCCGACACACTTGACACTGCCACCGGAACATTCCTAGAAAACGATCGCTCACCAGGCCGCAAACTTGGCACCATAGACAACCGGGGAAGCCACTTTTACCTGACGCTCTATTGGGCCAACGAACTCGCCCAGCAAACCAGTGACGCCCAACTGGCTGAGGCCTTTGGCCCAATCGCCACTGCGCTTCACGACCATGAAGAGCAAATAGTCGCTGAGCTCATCGAGGTGCAGGGCAAACCAGTTGATATCGGTGGCTACTACCGACCCAACCCGCAGCTGGTCGACCAGGTTATGCGCCCTTCCGTGACTTTCAACAGCATCATCGACGCCATCGACTAGCCTGTAGCCCCATCGGCGTCGGCAGGTGAGTCTTGTTGAGGTCGTTAGGTGAGACTGGTTGGGACATAAGTAACTCACTCCAGCCAGCATGAGGGCGCCTCGTGGCACAGGCAACAGCCGTCAATGGTTGGTAATGAGTCTGCGCAGTGACTCAACTCGGCTGGCACCGATCGCATCAAGTCGACCGTCGGCGATCGCTGCGTCGAGTTCGCAGTCGGGCGAGTCTACGAGGTGCGTGCACCCACGCGGGCATTCGTCCAGGATGGGAGCGAGGTCCGTAAAACCGCGCAGCACACTCTCGCTCGTGACGTGACCGAGACCAAACGAACGCACGCCCGGGGTGTCAATGACCCACCCACTCTCGCCAGCAGCGCACCCAGGAGTCAGCGCACGATAGGCGACTGATGAAGACGAGGTGTGGCGCCCGCGCCCAGTGACCTCGTTCACATGTCCGGTTGCGCGCTGTGCCTCAGGCACAATGACATTAATGAGGGTCGATTTGCCGACACCCGAATGGCCGACGAAAACCGTGGTCTTGCCAGCGAGCGCCTCGCGTATCTGCTGCAGTGGCTCTGATCCTGGCGAAGAGAGAAACTGAGGAACATCGAGGGCCGCAAAATGTTCGAGAAACGCGGTCGGGTCGGCTTGATCCACCTTTGTCATGCAGATGAGCGGCCGAATTCCTGCGTCAAAGGCCGCAACCAAATAGCGATCAACCAGTCTCACTCGAGGTTCTGGGTTGGTGGCGGCCACCACAATGAGCATTTGATCGGCGTTTGCCACCATGACTCGTTCGACGGTGTCGCTGTCATCGGCGCTGCGGCGCAGCACGGTGTTGCGTTCACCCACGCCCACAATGCGTGCCAGAGTTCCCTCGGCACCCGAGGTGTCGCCGACCAACTGCGCCCGGTCGCCAATGACGATGGGAGTGTTGCGAAGTTCGCGGGCCCGAGCTGCGATGACCGTGCGTTCGTGAGGGTGTGTTGCATCGGCCCCAGCCGCAACGAGTGTGGTGTACCTGCCACGATCGACACCGGTGACCATGGCTTCAATGGCGTCTGCGTGTTCGGGACGTCGCTTGGTGCGCGGGCGATTCGCTTTCGGGTTGGGGCGTTGTCGAACCTCGCGGTCGGCGTATTCAGAGTATGGCTCCGGTTCACTGCCATCATCTGGGGTGAGCCAACTCACAACGAGCCTGGCCTCAAAGTAAGGGGAGGAAGAGCGCTGAATTCGGCTGCAGCGTTTCCGGGTGGCACCACAGGTTCTTTGCCGAGCATCAGATTCCAGAGCTGCGCAAACCCGGGAAGCGTCTTGGAGGTGCAGTCAATGTCATCAATAGTGACCCCCTGCACCCGGAGTCCAATGAGGGCGCCGGTCGTAGCCATGCGGTGATCTTCGTAACTGTGCCAAACTCCGCCACGAAGCGTGGCCGGTCGAACTTCAATACCATCTTCTAGCTCGATTGCGTCACCGCCAAGACCGTTGATCTCTGCAACCAGTGCCGCAATGCGATCGGTTTCGTGATGACGAATGTGGCCGATGCCGGTGATGGTGCTTGTGTGGCCATCGCCAGTGCCGCTGCCGTGCGCCGCGAGTGCCGCGAGTCCAACCAGTGTGGGGGCAAGTTCGCCTGCCTCAGGCAGGTGCAGCTGCACCCCGCGCAGAGCGTTGGCGCTGCGAACACTGAGACCCTCATCTGAGCGCTTGGCCTCGCCACCAAACAATGGCAGCAACTCTTGAAGCTGATCGCCAACCTGGGTGGTGACGTGCGGCCAACGCGGCACTGACACGCTTCCGCCGGTCACAAGTGCTGCTGCAAGAAACGGGGCAGCGTTTGAGAGGTCGGGCTCGATGGTCACCTCGCGTGCCCGGATCGGCCCAGGCGTGACCCGCCATTCGCCAGGAGCAGGCGACCAAGCCTCGACTCCGCGGGCACGTAAGACTTCAAGCGTCATCTCAATGTGCGGCACGCTTGGCAGCGTGTCTGCTGTGTGAATCACGTGCACGCCCTCATCGAAACGGGGTGCGGCAAGCAGCAGTCCTGATACAAACTGACTTGACAGTGAGGCGTCGAGTTCAACGCGGCCACCGCGCAGTGAACCGGTGCCGTGCACGGTAAACGGCAGGGTACCGCGTCCATCGTCACTGATGTCTGCACCGAGCGCGCGCAACGCGTCAAGCACTGGGCGCATGGGGCGCTTTCTGGCGTATGGATCGCCGTCAAACGCAGTCGGTCCGAGTGCAAGTGCCGCCACTGCTGGTAAAAACCTCATGACAGTGCCCGCCAGGCCGCACGCGATTGTGGTGGAACCGGTGAGCTCGGTGGCCGGTGTGATGCGCAAATCGGGGCCTGATGCCTTTGGCTCGTTGAGTTCGTCGATCTGCACTCCGAGGGCTCGCAGCCCTTCGATCATGAGCGCCGAATCACGCGAGTGCAGGGGGGCGCGAAGGGTGCCTGGGGCATCGGCCAACGCAGCGAGGATGAGCTCACGATTCGTGAGCGACTTCGATCCGGGCAAACGAACTGTCGCTTCGATCGGCGCCGATGCAACCGGTGCAGCCCAGGAAGAAACGGGCACTGGCTGGTCGCCGGTCTGACCGGCAGGGTCTTCTTCGCCTCTGCCGTGGTTGAGCTTGGCTTCGAGCATGAAGTTTGCCTCCGGCGGAATACAAGCGTGCGATGTGTTGTTTCACATTCTATCTGCGCAACTTGAAGGGAGCTTCAGATGACGGCAACATTGACAGGCATCCCTCTCGGTGCGCGACCGCGGCGCAAACTGCGGCGCCCCAGTCGCGTAGGCTTGAGCACTGTGAGCATCCACGAATCAGGGGCAAAACCTGCAGTGAGTCATGACCTCGATGTCACGATCGAGCCCCAATCGCAACAATCGCAACAATCCGCCCAGGCATTAGCTGAGACTGCAGCAGAGCCGTCGAGTGAGTCCGCGAGTCAGCTTGAGCAACGATTTGCTCGCGACGCGCTGCCATACCTTGACCAAATGTACGGTGCCGCAATGAAAATGACGCGAAACCCTCAAGACGCTCAAGATTTGGTGCAGGAGACATTCGCGAAGGCGTTCGCGTCATTTCGTTCGTTTTCCGAGGGCACCAACCTCAAAGCTTGGCTGTACCGCATCATGACGAACAGCTACATCAACACGTATCGCAAAAAACAGCGTGAACCATTTCTTGGGGCGGTTGACGAGCTCGAGGATTGGCAGCTGGGCGATGCTGAATCCACCACCGCAATGGCGTCGCGTTCGGCCGAGGCTGAAGCCTTGGATCGAACCCCGGCCACGGTCGTGACCGAAGCGCTCAACAATCTTCCCGAAGATTTTCGCATCGTCGTCTACATGGCTGACGTCGAAGGCTTCAGTTACCAAGAAATCGCCGACATTGTCGATCGCCCGATCGGAACCGTGATGAGTCGTTTGCACCGTGGCCGGGCGCGCTTGCGGCTGGCACTGAGCGAGTACGCAAAAGAACAGGGCATCGGGCTCAACTACACTGCAGATTCGAAAGGAGTGCGAAAATGAGCGGGAAAGAGTGCGAGCACGCTCGCGCGAACCTTGAGGAACTCATACGCGGTGAGCTGTGCGACGGTGACAGAACCCCGGTTGAAGCCCACATTCAATCGTGCCCGGACTGTCAAGATGAGCAACAGGTGTTTGAAAAACTCACCGAAGCGGTGAAGCGAGCCTGTGACGGACCGGCCCCGCCCTCTCTGCGCGAGACCATCCTGGCACAGCTGCATCAGCTTGACTAAGCGATTGCCGCACCGTGAACATTGGCAGGTGAGCCGACAATCTAGACTTGGGGACATGAACTTTCAACTGGTCAAAGGGGATCGCTCGCATCCCTTCGCGCAAGCGTGTGAGGTCACAGACTGTTGAACGTGCAGCGCCTTGGTGTGGTCGGAGCCGGTCGCATGGGCAGGGCACTGACGACCCAATTGCGCCTAGCCGGCTTTGATGTTCCAGCAATAGGAGGTCGTGGCGCAACGGGTGACACCTACGACGCCGTGTTGCTTGCAGTGCCAGACGGCGCCATCGCTGCGGCGGCGGCACACATTACGCCCGGTCGATTGGTGGGCCACCTCTCAGGTGCCACCAGCCTTGCAGCGCTGGCAGATCACGAAGCGTTTAGCCTGCACCCGTTGATGACAGTGCCGGCAGACCCGAAGGCTGAGATTTCTTTCACTGGTGTCTGGGCTGCAGTGGCCGGCACCACCGATCGTGCGATTGAATTCGCTGAAACCCTGGCCAGGTCGCTCGGCATGCGACCCTTTCTTGTCGCAGACGAAGATCGCACGGCCTACCACGCCGCAGCTTCAATTGCCTCAAACTACTTGATCACACTTGAGGGCATCGCTGAAGAACTTGCTGCGACCGCAGGTGTGCCACGCGAGGCGTTGCTGCCTCTCGTTCATGCGTCAGTGAGCAACTGGGCAACCCTGGGTGCAGCTGCCGCTCTGACTGGGCCAATTGCCAGGGGAGACGAGGCTACGGTCGCTGCACAACGTGCAGCTATCGAAGATCGCACCCCCGAACACACTGCGGTGTTTGATGTGCTGGTCGACGCCACCCGAGCGCTCGCCGCTACCCAAAGGAGCACAGAGACCTCATGAAGATCGTTCGCACGATTTCAGAATTACGTGCCATCCTGACAGCCGAGCGGCGAGCTGCCGGCGACCTTGCCAGCGTCGGGTTCGTGCCCACCATGGGCGCCCTGCACGAGGGGCATCTGTCACTGGTTGCAGCCGCACGGGCAGCTCACCCCATCGTCGTGCTGTCGGTATTTGTGAACCCGACACAGTTCAACGAAAGCGAAGATTTCGATCATTACCCGCGCGACGAGGCTCGCGACGCAGATCTCGCCCAATCGGCAGGTGTGCATGTGCTGTTTGCGCCTGACGTGAACGAAATGTACCCCAGCGGCGACAGCACAGTTGTTCGAGTTGAGGGGCCACTCACCCAGGTGCTTGAGGGAGCAGCCCGCGGCAGCGAACATTTCGACGGGGTTGCAACCGTGGTCACGAAACTGTTTCATGCGGTGCAACCCGACGCTGCGTACTTTGGAGAAAAAGATTACCAACAGCTGTTGGTGGTGCGCCGTTTCACACGCGATCTGCACCTCCCCGTTCAGATCGTGGCCTGTCCCACGCTTCGAGAGCACGATGGTCTCGCTCGTTCGAGCCGCAACGCCAGGCTCACGTCTCACGAACGAGCACAGGCTTCGGCAATCCCTCAAGCCATCGCTGCGGTCACCGAAGCCGCACACTCAGGTCAGACAGACGCCGCAGCGCTGCGAGTGTTGGCACAACATTTGCTTGAGCAGGCTGGGTTGGCAATCGAATACGTTTCGTGTGTCGACCCGACTACGCTGGAACCAGTGACGTCGATTGGGTCTGGGTCGTTGCTCATGATTGCGGTTCGAGTCGGATCAACCCGACTCATTGACAATCACATCATCATCCCGAGAGATTCAGCACCACACTCAGAGAGGTAACACATATGCCGACTGATCAAAAGGTATCGCTCACGCGGCTGAACGAAATGAAAGCCGCGCACGAACCAATCGTGATGGTGACCGCCTATGACTTTCCTGGCGCACAGGCCGCTCAGCAAGCCGGGGTAGACATGGTGCTCGTGGGTGATTCGGGAGCGCAGGTAGTGCTCGGGTATGACAACACGGCGAGAGCCTCGGTCGAAGAAATGCTCATGTTGGCCGCAGCTGTGCGTCGGGGCACCGACCACGCGTTCATGGTGTGCGATTTGCCCTTCGGCTCAGTTGAGGTTTCAGACCAGCAGGCTGTTGAAACTGCGGTTCGGTTCGTGCGAGAAGCCGGTGCCGACGCGGTCAAAATTGAGGGGGGCAACGAGCACAAGCTCAGCCGAATTCGTGCCATCGTTGCGGCCGGTATTCCGGTCATGGGTCATGTTGGTCTCACGCCACAGACTGCCACCTCGCTCGGGGGCATGCGGGCACAGGGCCGCACCGAGCAAAGTGCGCGAAGGTTTGTCACTGAGGCCCTTGCGGTACAAGCAGCTGGCGCATGCTCGCTCGTGATCGAGGCGGTGCCCTCGGAGGTGGTTGCCCAGGTGTTGCCTTACTTGCACATTCCGGTCATTGGCATTGGTGCCGGCCCTGCTGACGGTCAGGTGCTCGTGTTTCATGACCTCTTAGGCATCAACTCCGGACACGTTGCAAAATTTGTGAAACGCTACGCAGAGGTTGGTGGCGACATTGTCAACGGCATCGCCGCCTACGCCCAGGAGGTGCGTGCTGGTTTGTTTCCGGCTGATGTGCACCAATATGGCGCCCCGGCTGAGGCGGTTCAGTCTGCTGCGGCAGAAGTAGCCCGAGCCGCCCGAACATAGCCACCGTCTTCAAGACCGGCCTCGATTTCGAAGCGGTTTCGCAGGGGGTCACGACCCGCGAATTGGTACAGCACTGGCAGGGCTAGACCATATTTTTTCCACTGATTTCGATGCACGAGTTCGTGCCGCAAAATGGCTGCGCTCACGTTGTGGTTGGTGAGATAGCAGCACCCAACTTGGCTTCCGCCGCGGCCAAATGTGAACGATGGCATGCCGGTAAACACCCACAGGCCCTGCATTCGCCGCACTTCACCAGTGCTCCAGATTGCACCCCACATAAAACCAAATGCGCACGCAACCAGGTACCCGATTCGGGCAAGCGGCCACGGCCGACCTGTGTTCAGAGCATCAGGGCCTTGGTTCATACCTGCAAGAGTATCGTTGTTGACTCTCGCAGACTGTTGAACGTGGCATCTGCGTCTCTGGCAAACTAGGGGAATGTCCGACACGCACCATCGCGAATTCAGCGAGCTTCCGATCAGCGTGGATCGCGGTTCAGGTGTGCCCCTGCCAGCGCAAATTGCCGCGGCAATCAGAGAGTCGATCGATAGTGAAACCCTGCGGCCCGGTGAGCCTCTACCCGCAACGCGCGAGCTCGCCCAGCGGCTCCGTGTTGCCAGGGGCGTGGTGGTGTCTGCATACGAGCAGCTCATCGAAGAAGGCTACTTATCTGCGGCTCACGGCCGCGGCACGCGAGTGCACACCCAGTTGAGCCTCACTGGTCATCGAGGGCCCCAGCTCATGCAATCTGACCAAGGCACGCAGCAACACATCAACGAGCCAGTGAATCCTGCCGAACTCAAACCGTTGGCTCCTGGAGCACCCGACACCGCCTCGGTCAACACCGCAGCATGGAGGGCGGCCTGGCGTCAAGCCGCCGCGCGCGCCCACCTCGAAGCGCCAGCACTGGG
>CAYSQG010000003.1:0-45234 GCA_964433255.1 uncultured Leucobacter sp. | reverse complement strand
CGCCCCTCGATGTGGTGATCGTGACCCCAAGCCACCAGTACCCACTCGGCGCATCCTTGCCACTCGTTCGAAGACGTGAATTGCTGCAGTGGGCAGCCCAATCGGGTGCGGTGATCGTCGAAGACGATTACGACAGTGACTTGCGTCACACCGGAACACCACTGCCCACCCTGGCAGCCCTCGATGACCCGATGCACGGGTCGGTCGTGTTGCTTGGCACATTCTCAAAAACCGTGTCCCCAGCCCTTGCTGCAGGGTATCTGCTCGCACCGCATAACCTGCGACAAATGCTAGAACCGGTTCGACACAATCTCGGCGGGCCAGTGTCAGCGGTCGTGCAGACTGCGTTAGCCGAATACCTCGCCAGTGGTGAACTTCGCAAACACACCACCCGGGTACGCAGGAGATATGCGAAACGACGCGAGCTGGTGGTTGAACGCTTGCTGGGTGTCTCGGGCGTTCGTGTGCTGCCCATGAGTGGTGGGTTGCACGCAGTCGTTGAGTTTATGCACGCAGACGCTGCAACAGAAGAACAAGTAGTACAGCAGTGTGAACAACTCGGGCCGGTTCCCCTCAGCGCCTACTGGCAGGGGCAGCGAGACAAGTTTGGCTTGGTCATTGGCACCGGTGGAAGTCTTGAAGATGATCCATTTGCAGAGGCACTTGATGATCTTCGAAGCATTTTGCTTGCCTACTTTGAATAATAATCAATCGTGCGCTTGTGTTCAGTTGCATTTGAGATAATGAACCGATCTGAGAGGTGTGACATGGGCTGGTTCGATCGCGGGCTGAGAAACGCGAGAAAAAAGCGTGCCCAAACTCCGAAAAAGGGGTTGCCCCAGAGAAAACTTGCCCCGATTGAAGAAATCGTTGAGCAGGGCCTCATGGTTGCCGACGTGGCAGTTCGCATGACCGTGAAAAATTCAATCATCATGCACGCATTGCGTCACAAGACCGATTACGACGAAGAGCGCATCGCATCTCTGGTGCGAGAGACCCTTCTGATGCTTGCTGACGAGCGAGACACAGACGCGAAGCACATTCAGTCACAGCGAAAGTCTCTGCAGGCACCACACTCTGGGCGCCACAAACACAAATACGCCGAAGAAGACAGTAAAACCCTCGAGCACCGCCAAATGGTGTACGAGCAAGTTGCCTTGCAACTGCGTCAGCGTGCCACACAACATGACTACGTTCGTGACACTGCCGAGCGTGCACGAGCCGCAGCTTGGTCTGAAATTGGCGATTCACTGAAGCAAAAAGCCAGTCACCCCTATTACGCTGGGGGCTCCAGTGAGGAATACCAAGCTGAGCGACAGGAACGCATCGACTTGTTCATTCAGCGAGACCTCAGCCAGCTCATGAGCGACAAAAAATTGAAATCGGCCGCAACGAAAAACAGCCTGAAACGTCGTACTGGTTTGCGAGCGAAATAGCGTTAGTCATCACTGCGCAAGTGAGGGTTACGTTCGAGGTACCCCTCAATGAACGAGCACGAGGCTTGCACCTTGCGACCCTTGACGATGTCGTCAGTCAGCGCTCGTTCAGCGAGCAGATTTGCAAGCCCGGTGCCTCGCAACGCCGGGTCGAGCACGGTGCTGTTGAAATCTATGGCCGCGAGGTCATCGCTGCCAAACAGGGCATACTGCGCGGTGCCAAGCACTTCTTCACCTTTAACTACCACAAAACGGTGGTGATCTGGCTGATGCTCGAGGGTGTAACCGTCAGCGTTGGCGTCTTGTTCGGTCTCATACCTGGTCATGATCTCAGTTTATCTGGCCACAGACTGTCGCCGATAGACTGGTGCCCTCATGCGCGAATCTTCAGATGCCAATGTCTCAACAGGGTCAAATCTGGTGTTTGGAGCACGCGAGCAACTCGCCATCTGGCTCATGCTTGTCAGCGCATTCACCGTCATATTGAACGAGACCGTCATGAGTGTGGCTCTGCCTCGTCTCATGAAAGACCTCGACATTACTGCGGCGCAGGGGCAATGGCTCACCACCGCGTTTCTGTTGACCATGAGCGTGGTGATTCCGATCACGGGCATGCTCATTCAGCGTTACAGCACCCGTGGTCTATTCATCAATGCAATGGGATTGTTCTCACTCGGCACGATCATCGCGGTGCTGGCGCCCAGTTTCTCGGTACTGCTCATTGCGCGCGTAGTGCAGGCGAGCGGAACCGCCATCATGATGCCGCTGCTCATGACCACCGTTGCCACGTTGGTCCCAGCAGAGCAGCGCGGCCGACTGATGGGTCGCATCGCAATCGTGATCTCGGTAGCCCCTGCGCTCGGCCCCACCATTTCAGGCCTCATTTTGCAGTGGTTTAGTTGGCACTTTATCTTTCTGTTCGTCTTGCCGATCGCCCTCGCTGCACTGCTGCTCGGTGTGCTTCGCATGCCCAATGTTGGGGTGCGGCGAGTGGTGCGCATCGACGTGCTCTCCGTCTTGCTCTCGATCGTGGCGTTCGGCGGAATAGTGTACGGGTTGAGCGGCAGCGGTGGGCAGGCTCAAGACCCATTGTTCGCGACCGTGCCGTTCTTTCTCGGTGTGCTGGCGCTCGCAGCGTTTGTCTGGCGCCAACTGGTGTTGCAGCGCGAGGATCGAGCCCTGCTCGATCTGCGCACCTTCAGGGTGCGGCCGTTCGCTCTTTCGGTGATCCTGTTCGCATTCTCTTCGATAGCCCTCTTCGGTAGCCTCATTTTGTTGCCTATTTATGTGCAAGATGTGTTGGGCTATGCAACCCTCGGGTCGGGTCTTGTGCTCTTGCCAGGCGGGCTGCTGATGGGGCTGCTCGGGCCAGTGGTTGGCCGACTCGTCGATGCGCGCGGTGCCCGATTCATGCTGGTGCCTGGAACAGTGCTCACCGCACTCGCGCTCTGGAGCATGACCTTGTTGACCGACACCTCGACCATTTGGCAGGTGCTCGGCTCACACGTGCTGCTCAGCCTCGGCCTCGCTGGGGTGTTCACTCCGTTGTTTGCAGTGTCACTCGGCTCGTTAACTCCCGAGCTGGCTTCGCACGGCAGCGCCATCATTTCAACCGTTCAGCAGGTCGCGGGCGCGGCCGGCACCGCACTCTTTGTCTCGATCATGACCCTTGTATCGTTCTCAGTTGCCGGGTCGTCAGAGACGGTCGACGCTTTCGCGCTCGCTGAGGGAACCCGGGTTGCGTTCATGGTGGGTGGTGCAGCAGCTACCTTAGGCGCTATAGTCGCACTGTTTGTGACTGAACCACGGTCACCCGCGCGACAAGTGTGAGGCAATTTTTATGGATCAATCTCGTGCGCCATATTTTGAGGCGATACAGGCTCTCGTGCACAGCGACCCGTTGCACGTCATGGTGCCCGGCCACGGCGGCATCGATGCAGCGGGCACCACGCATTTGATCGATGCATTCGGCGACGAACTCGCTCAATACGATGTGCCGCTGATGCTTGAGGGTGTCGATCTTGGAGACGACGCTCCTCAAGATCAGTCCATGCGCCTTGCTGCTGAGGCCTGGGGGGCAACGAAAGTGTGGTGGCTGACCAACGGCGCCTCGCAAGGCAATCGAACCGCCGCGCTGGCTGTTCGAGGGCTCGGTGACAGAGTGCTGATGCAGCGCAGCTCACACTCAAGTTTCGTTGACGGGGTGCTGCTTGCGGGCCTGATACCGGCGTTCGTGTCACCCTCGGTCGACGAGGCGCACGGCATTGCTCACGGGCTCACTCCCGATCAGCTTGACGCGGCCCTCGCCGCTGAGGCGCAAGCCGGCCGGCGCGCTGACAGCGTTTATGTGGTCTCGCCAAGCTATTTTGGGTCAACTGCGGACGTTGAGGGTTTGGCTCGAGTCGCGCACGCCCACGGGGCCGCGTTGATTGTTGATGCTGCCTGGGGTGCTCACTTTGGTTTTCACCCGGAACTTCCCGAATCCCCAGTCCGTCTTGGCGCAGACATCACGATTTCCAGCACGCATAAGCTCGCTGGTTCGCTCACGCAATCAGCCATGCTGCAGTTGGGGCAGGGCCCATTTGCTGAGGCGCTTGACCCGCTGGTAGAGCGGGCGTACACCATGACCTCTTCGACTTCAGCCAGCTCAATCTTGAAGGCGTCGCTTGATCTCGCTCGGCGAGCACTCGTGCAGCACCCTGAACGCATAGGCGCGGCTATCCAAGCAGCCCATCAACTTCGTGAACTGCTGCGTGACGACGCCCGCTTCTCGGTGATCAGTGACGGGTTTGGCGCTTTCGCGGACATTATTGCGAGCGACCCGTTGCGTGTGCCAATTGACGTGTCTGCGCTCGGGCAAAGCGGGCATTGGGTTCGGGAGCGTCTCATTGCCGAGCACGGAGTCTATTTCGAAATGTCGACAGCCACCACCATTGTGGCGGTCATTGGTGCGCTCGCCGCACCAGATATTGACCGCATCATGGCGGCCCTGAATGGGGTTGCCGATAAGGCTGATGCCATCCGTGCCTCCGGTGGAGCTGGGGCTCAGGCTGAGTTTCCGGCGCTGCCGCAACCTGGCACACTGCGCATGCTTCCACGCGCCGCATATTTCGCCGAGAGTGTGGTCATGACCGCGCACCAGGCAATCGGGCAACTCTCTGCTGACACGCTGGCGGCGTACCCACCCGGCATTCCGAATTTGCTGCCCGGCGAAGAGATTACTGAGCAAACCGTACGATTTTTGCAAGCGGTTGCCTCATCGCCGACCGGTTTCGTGCGGGGAGCTGCCGACCCTCTCGTCGCCACATTTCGTGTGGTTCGTGACCCGGTTACCGCGTCACTTCAGGGCTAAAGTCAGCTGCGCTGGGCTAAAGTCAGCTGCCTGAAAAGTCGGGGCGTCGTTTCTCAAGAAATGCGCTAATGCCCTCAACCTTGTCGTGTGTCTGGAACTGTGCAACAAACGTGTCGAGCTCGTGCTTGACGGCCTCAGTCGTGGGCTGAAACATGGTGGTTCGCATGGTCTGTTTTGCCGCAGCAATGGCGGTGGGTGACTGCTGGGCGGCAAGCATGAGACTTTCACGAGCGGCAGCGTGCAGGGCACCGGTGTCTGGCAACACTCTCGAAATGATGCCGAGTCGAAGGGCTTCGGCAGCATCGATGCGACGGCCGGTAAACACCATCTCACGGGCCACATCGACGCTGGCGTATTGGGCCAGCCGCACGGTTCCGCCGAAGCCAGGAATGAGCCCGAGCGAGACTTCTGGAAGGGCGAAGCTCGCATTTTCGGAGGCGAAAATGTAGTCACAGGCGAGGGCAAGTTCGAACCCGCCGCCCAACGCAAAACCGTTGACGGCCGCAACAACCGGAACTGGCAAGCGTTCAAGGTTCAAGAACAGCTGATCTGCGCCGTGTGCAAATTCCCGGATCTGCTCAGGGTCCATCTTGCCCATGGCCGCAATGTCGGCACCCGCGGCAAACGCACGCGCGCCTGCACCGGTGATGACGATTCCGCGCACTGACCAGTCGGGTTCGCCGGTGGTGGCGTTGCCAAGGGTCTCGTGCAGGGTGTCAACGACTTGAGTGAGCTCAAGGAGCAGTTGCGGAGAGAGGGCGTTAAGCACCTCTGGTCGGTTGAGCACCACCCGCAAAATCGGCCCTTCGAACTCAAGTTGAATGGTATCAAGCTCAAGTTGAGCGAGGCGATCTTGGGCAGTCATCGTGATGTTTTCTGGTTATTCGCCAGAGCTGGCTGAAGACTTGATTGAGTTGCTGATCAAGGTGGCGAGCACCAACACAACAACGAGCAACACGGCGCCGGTGATGAGAATTCCAGCGACGTTCACGGGCTCGCCTGCGCTTGAAAATGGTTCGGTGTAATCAACCTTTTCGCCCTCGGAGGCAAACGCTGGGCTGACAACAAAAAGCGAAACAAGTGCTGCGCTGACTGCAGCGGCGAGACGGGTGAAGATCTTCACGATGAACTCCTGAGTGCGGGTCGGCACCACTGTGTGTGGCGAATCGTAGTTCTATTCTAGCGTCGACCGGGCGAAGCTTGACGACTTGAAGTCTGACTGCGACCTTGACTCCCGCGGGAACGCTTTCGTCTGGCGTTCGCACCGGTGCTCTTGCCAGCCCCCGCAGGGCTATGACCGGCAGCTCGCTGCTGTTCGGCTTGTGCCATGGCCCTCAGTCGCTCAGTTTCACGAGGATCAACCCGTGCGGCGACCTCACCAATGAGGTCGAGCACTTCTGAGTCTCGGGCGGTCACCGTTCGTGGGGTGACCTGGATTTTCGCCGCCCGCATAATTTGACGCATTTCGGCACGCTGCTCAGGCAACACAATCGTCACGACGTCACCCTCGTTGCCAGCACGGGCGGTGCGGCCACTGCGATGCAAATACGCCTTGTGTTCGACCGGGGGATCAATGTGCACAACCAAATCAACCCCGTCGACGTGCACACCGCGCGCCGCGACGTCAGTCGCCACTAACACCCGTGCCTTGCCGCTGACAAACTCGGCGAGGTTGCGATCACGCGCGTTTTGCGAGAGGTTGCCCTGCAGCTCAACCGCCGGGATGCCTCTTGCAGTGAGCTGTTTCGCGAGTTTTTTCGCCTGATGCTTCATGCGGGTGAAGAAAATGCGTCGAGCCGTGCCGCTTGCGAGTGCTTCAATGAGTGCCTCTTTGTGCTCTTTACCAGCAACTTCAAAAACGTGGTGGGTGAGTTGCGGCACCGGCGATTCGGCGCTGTCAACCGAGTGCATGATCGGGTTGGTGAGATATTTCTTGACCACCCCGTCTACGCCGTTGTCAAGTGTGGCACTGAACAGCAACCGTTGACCGTTTTTCGGGGTGGCGTTCAGTATGCGGGTCACCACCGGCAAAAACCCCATGTCTGCCATATGGTCAGCTTCGTCAAGCACGGTAATTTCAACACCCTCAAGTGTGACAAGTTTTTGTCGCATCAGGTCGTCTAATCGGCCGGGAGCAGCGACGACGATGTCAACCCCTGCCTCCAGTGCTGCCTCTTGGCGGCGCTGGGGGATGCCACCAAATATTGTCGTGACCTTCACGCCAACAGGGTCTGCAAGCATTTTGACGGTCTCGGCAATTTGGGTGACCAGCTCACGGGTTGGCGCGAGCACAATGGCACGGGGCCGGTTTGGTTTGCGTTTTTTGGCAGCGTCTGCGGCCAAATTTGCGACGAGTGGAATGCCAAAGGCAATGGTTTTGCCACTGCCGGTGCGGCCGCGGCCGAGCACGTCACGCCCTGCCAGGGTGTCAGGAAGGGTGTCTCGTTGAATGGGGAACGGTTCAGTTTTGCCAGTTTTTTCAAGGGCGTGAGCGATTGGGCCGGGCACGCCGAGATCGGCGAAGGTGAGAGAGGTCACGTAGTGCTTTCGTATATGCTGCGGCGCAGGAATGGCGCCGGACTTGTGATCAGCCTAGCGCCCCAAGCTGGAAGAAGTCATCGAGTGTGTGTCAATAGATGCTGGCTCAAACCGGCCTACACTGAAGAGTGGAGGCGCGTGAGGGTGCAGACCATGCGCTCACTCTGTTCACCATTCGTAACATCGGAGCACTGATGAGAGCCGGCGGCCCCTTCAACACCCCACCGTCTAGACGTCTGACGCCACTCACTGCCTCAGCGCGCTCTTCGATCCCGGCGTTTGAGGTGATGCGCATCACCGATCAGATCGCGCAGCGCCGAGCAGCGGGCCAGAACGTCATTTCGCTTTGTGCCGGAGAGCCGAGCCCGAGACCGCTCATTGGCACGCTAAAGCCCGCCGGATATACCGGCCCACTTGGGACCACGGAACTTCGGGAAGCGATCGCTGAACACTACGACAACTGGTACGGAGTCGACATAGATCCAACCAGGATCGCCGTGACGACTGGCTCTTCGGGGGCGTTTCAGCTCGTGTTTTTGGCTGCTTTTGATGCCGCAGACACGGTAGCTCTGGCTACCCCTGGGTACCCCGCCTATCGAAACATTTTGCGTTCTCTCGGGGTGAATGTTGTGGAGTTGCGCACGGGCATTGAAACCCGTTACCAACCCACCCCTGACTTGCTTGACGCCGCCGTTGCGCAACACGGTGAACTCGCCGGGCTTATCGTGGCATCGCCTGCGAACCCAACTGGCACCATGCTTGGTCGACAGGAGATGCGAGCGCTGGTGGACTGGTGTCGGGCGCACGGCACACGACTCATCAGCGATGAGCTCTATCACGGCATCACATTTGCGGCACCGGGGCAGCCAGACCCCCGTGGGGTGACCGCAGTGGAATTTGACGCTGAAGCAATTGTGGTGAATTCGTTCTCCAAATATTGGGGCATGACAGGCTGGAGACTGGGCTGGGCGGTGCTGCCCGACTACCTTGTGGACCCGGTCGAGGCTTTGGCCTCAAATCTCGCGCTCTCGCCGCCATCACACGCCCAAGAGTTTGCGCTGAGTGCGTTCACCGACGAAACCTACGCGCAACGAGACGATGCGGTTGAAGGGTTTGCGCGCGCGAGGGCCATCATCCTTGAGGCTGAGTCGCAGCTTGGCTGGGGCACTTCGGCGCCTGCCGACGGTGCGTTTTACTATTACAGCGATCTTGGCCCGCAACTCGACCGATTCGGCACCTCAACTGCCTATGCGCGTGAACTGCTTGAGCATGCAAACGTTGCCGTAGTGCCCGGCGTTGACTTTGACCAGCAGCTTGGTGATCGTTCGGTGCGGCTGAGCTACGCTGCGGGGGAGAGCGCGGTTGCCGAGGCGCTCGAGAGAATCATTCGTTTTCAACACTGAGTTAAGACAAAGTTGCCGCCGAGTTGCGCACCCTCAACTCTCGCCAGTGTCTATAGTTCTGAGGGTTGCAGTTCTTGCTCGGGCTGTTCCGCAGAGACAAACTGGTAGCCGACATTGCGCACCGTGCCGATGAGGTGTTCACTTTTGCCCAGCTTGGCCCGGAGTCTGCGAATGTGCACGTCGACGGTGCGCGTGCCACCGAAGTAGTCGTAGCCCCACACTTCGCTGAGCAGTTGCTGCCGCGTGAACACATGGGATGGGTGAGTAGCCAAAAACTTCAACAATTCAAACTCTTTGAACGTGAGGTTGAGCGGGTGGCCAGAGAGCTTCACTGAATAGCTCGCCTCATCAATGACGAGGCTGGCCGCGCGAATGCGCTGTGCAGCAAATTTAGACGTGTCTTCTGGCTCGAGAGCCAGCCGAACGCGTGCTTCAATTTCCGAGGGCCCGGCCGAACTCATGACGATGTCTGTGGCCCCCCAGCTCGTGCTGATGGCCGCTAACCCGGAGTCATTGACGACGAGCATCACCGGGCGGTCAAACGACCTTCGCATCAGCTGCAGACACAGATTGTTCGCTGCCACCATATCGAGTGTGGTGTCAACGAGCACGAGGTCTGGCAGGGGTTGCTGCAGCGCAAGCTGCACATCGAGCGGCTGGAAAGTCACATCGTGATAGAGCAGCCCCAAGGACGGCAGCGGGTGTGCTCCTATGAGGTTGGTGAGGACTGTGATTTTCGCCATGCTCACCCCCTTCAACGTATTTGTGTTATCTTATCGGCCAAGCCACTGAGCTCTGCTATTGGTTTTTTGCCGAAATGTTCGATTTGGGGTTGCCGTATTCACAACCCCAAATCGAACGGTGTTCGGTGCCCCAGAGTGCAGTCGTCAAGGACGGGTGAGCTCTTCCTCTGGCTCAATGGCGTAGCCGACCTCTCCATGCACCGCGAGATCGATTCCTGCGAGCTCGTCTTCGTGTTTCACTCTAAACCCGATGGTCTTTTCGATGGCGTAGCCAATGATCAGGCTCATGACGAAGGAAAACACCATGACGACGAGCGCTGCCAGCGCTTGTTTGCCAAGCTGATCGAAGCTGCCCGAGAAGAGCAACCCAACATCGGTTGCAAATATGCCGATGTAGAGCGTGCCGATCAAACCAGCAACCAGGTGAATGCCAACCACGTCGAGGGAGTCGTCGAGGCCAAGTTTGAATTTGAGTTCAACCGCCCAGGCGCTGATTGCACCAGCGACGAAACCAAGCACAATTGCCCAGGTTGGCGTCAGCACAGCGCAGGCCGGCGTGATTGCAACGAGCCCGGCCACAGCACCAGAGGCTGCGCCCACTGAGGTCGCTTTGCCCTCTCGGATGCGCTCGATTAACAGCCATCCGAGAATTGCGGCAGCTGGTGCGGCAATGGTGTTGACCGCGACCAACGCAGCTACCCCGTCAGCAGCTAATTCCGAGCCGGCATTAAACCCAAACCACCCGAACCACAGTACGCCGGCGCCCAGCAACACCAGGGGCACATTGTGTGGGCGGTTGATGCCCTTCGAAAACCCGATGCGCTTTCCGAGCACGATTGCTAGCGCGAGCGCGGCAACACCCGCATTGATGTGCACCGCCGTGCCGCCCGCAAAGTCAATTGCACCGAGCGTGTAGGCGATCCACCCGCCGTCGATAATGGTGCCGTCGACAACCGTGAAGTTGAACACCCACGATGCAACCGGAAAGTAGACCAGCAGCGCCCAAATGCCAGCGAACACTAGCCAGGCACCAAACTTTGCCCGGTCGGCGATCGCACCGCTGATGAGCGCGACGGTGAGTATGGCAAACGTTGCTTGGAACGCCGCAAAGGCTAGCGGGGGGTACGCCGCCCCCTCGGGGGTTACTAGCAGGCCCTCAAGCCCAATGTATGCGACGTCAATGCCGATCACCCCATCGATGCCGATAAACGTCGGAGTGCCGGCATTTGCAAAGGCAATTGCGTATCCGATGATGACCCACATCACCCCGATCAGCGCGAGTGAACCAAAGCTCATCATCATCATGCTGATGACACTCCGTGCCCTCACCAACCCTCCATAGAAAAAAGCGAGCGCGGGTGTCATTAATAAGACGAGCGCAGCGCTGAAGAGAATGAACGCCGTATTTCCCTGATCCATAATCAACCTCAACTTCACACCAGTGGGTGAAACGTTTTTTCACCTCTAGTGCAGAGTTTGGAGGATCGCGGTTGCGGTGGGGCTTCGCAAGCGTTACGGGTGAGTTACGAGTTCACCTGTGCTGTTTCGAATGGGTTACGTCAGTGTGCGATGCGAATTGGGGTGCCAGCTGCGATGCCGATGCGCTGCTGCAACGCGTCGTCGACGGTAGCGAGTTGAGTAGCAGAGGCTGAGACGGTCAATCCGAGCGCGGTGAGCGTTTCGTGCTCACGCCCGCCGAGGTCAAGCACGATGGCAGTGACCGATGAGAGGAGCGGTTCCGGAAGCTCGGCACCTGCCCGGGCGAGGGCTGATCTCAACGTCTGGTGCAGAGGTTGGGCGTTGATGTCGACGCTCGCTGCAGCATATTGCACCCCGTCTCCAGAGAGCGCGGTGCACACCACTTCATCTGCGGCCAGTGTGACGTTCATTTCGAGCACACTCGAGGATGTGGCGGGACCCTGAGTGAATGAGGCAGAAAGAGGCAGCGAACCGGCGCTCGCCCCGGCCGGTGCATGATCGTCGTGATCGTGTGGTTGCTGGGGCGCGCCGTTGAAGCTGAACTTCAAATTCATGAGGTTCAGACTATCGAAGGTTGTGCGCTGATGAGCTGCGATTACTCTGCTGAAGAAACCACATCGCTATATGGGGTGTAGGGCAGTTCGGGGAACGCGTGAGCGACACCGTCATTGGTGACCACACCGTCGTGAACGTTTAGGCCTTTTGCGAGCGCCTCGTCTGACTTGAGTGCGGCAACCCAGCCCTTATCGGCCAAAGACACCACATAGGGCAGAGTGGCGTTAGTCAATGCCATGGTTGAGGTTTCAGGCACAGCTCCGGGCATGTTTGCGACACAGTAGTAGATCGAGTTGTGCACCTGGAACGTCGGGTCGTCGTGTGTGGTTGGCCGCGAGTTCTCGAAGCAACCGCCCTGGTCGATCGCGATGTCTACGAGCACCGAGCCAGGCTTCATCTGTGCGACCATCTCGTCGGTGACGAGTTTTGGGGCCTTTTCGCCAGGGATCAGCACTGAGCCGATCACCAAGTCCGCGTCGCGCAGGGCCTCGGTGATGTTGTGAGCATTCGAGGTGCGAGTCTGAATGCGCCCGTTGAATTCGTCTTCGAGCTGCTTCAGTCGTGGAATGAAGATGTCGATCACGGTGACTTCTGCACCCATGCCATAGGCAATGCGTGCGGCCTGTTCGCCAGCTGCACCGCCGCCAATCACTACGACCTTGCCGCGGCGGGTTGCGGTGACACCGCCGAGCAGGATGCCGCGACCGCCATTTGCTTTCATGAGCGAGTAGGCGCCAACCTGCACTGAGAGGCGACCAGCTACCTCACTCATGGGGGCAAGCAGCGGCAGTGAGCGGTTTGCAAGTTGCACGGTTTCGTAAGCGATAGCGGTGGTGCCCGACGCGAGCACCGCTTCGGTGAGGGTCTTGTCTGCGGCAAGGTGAAGGTAGGTGAACAGCACCTGGCCTTTGCGCATCTTGCTGTATTCGCTGGCAATGGGTTCTTTGACTTTGAGCACCATGTCGGCGTCTGACCAGATTTCGTCTGCGGAGGCAACGATGGTGGCACCCGCTGCGATGTAGTCGTCGTCGGTGATGGCTGATCCGAGACCAGCACCTGATTGCACCAGCACCTCGTGCCCGCGACGCTTCAGCTCAAACACGCCTGCCTGGGTAATGGCTACACGGTTTTCGTTGTTTTTGATCTCGGTGGGAATTCCGACGCGCATGTTCAGCTCCGTTTCGGGTGGTGTGGTTCGAGGATTAGCCGCGCAGACCCTTGCGTCGCTGCTGGCTGTCTGCAATCCTCGTGTCTTCTTGATTTTGCACTATCTACGAGTTCAACGGTCAAATTACGAATAATATTCGAAAAAAGTTGGTATTGTTCTTTCAATTAGTCTGTTTATAGGAGGCTTGCGATGGTCAATGCGAAGAATATTCGAGAGCATGCGGCGCTCGACCAGGTGGATCGCATGATCGTAGAGCAGCTGCAACGCAACGGTCGCATGACGAACGCCGAGATTGCAGAGCATGTTGGCATTGCGCCCTCAACCTGTGTGACACGCATTCGCAGCCTGGTTGCGCGCGGGGTGATTACCGGGTTCAC
This sequence comes from uncultured Leucobacter sp., assembly GCA_964433255.1. Taxonomy (GTDB): domain Bacteria; phylum Actinomycetota; class Actinomycetes; order Actinomycetales; family Microbacteriaceae; genus Leucobacter. The sequence continues at coordinate 32,183 of CAYSQG010000003.1, read as the reverse complement.
CGCATCAGTCAACCCCGCGGTCATGGGCCTCGACTTGCAAGTGTTGGTTAGTGTCTCCATTCGATCGGGCGCACGTCAGCGCATTGCCGAGTTCAGTGAGGAGCTGCGAGCCCTGCCTGAGGTCATGCAGTTATTCTTTCTCGGGGGCGTCGAAGACTTCATCATTCATTTGGCCGCCCGAGACTCCGACCACGTGCGAGATTTTGTGATGGAGCACCTTTCAGCGCATCCGGCGGTATCTTCGACGCGCACAAGCATCGTGTTTAGTCATTACCAAAACCCGGTTCGACAGCTCGAATAATTGTGCGCAAAAGACCCCAGCAGGCCTCTGACTAACTTGAAAAATTTGCCCGCCAGTATTGGTCAGGAACCAGTTCAGCGGCATTTGGTGCTTTGAGTGTGTGAGCCCAACTGAGGGGCAGATGAGGGTTTGCGAGCAGCGGTCGCCCGAGCGAGATCACGTCGGCTTGACCTGTTGCCAAAATGTGCTCCGCTTGTTCCGGGGCAGTGATCAGACCGACTGCGCCAACCGGCAAACCCTCGGCCCGCAGCCGATCAGCCACCCAAACCTGGTAGCCGGGGCCGATGGCGATGCGTGCGTCAGCGACGTTGCCTGCAGATGAGGCGTCAATGAGATCGGCACCGTCATCTTTGAGCCAGCGCACGAGCTGGGCGCACGCTTCAACGTCAAAGCCACCCTCAACCCACTCGTCTCCCGACACGCGCACGATGATGGGCAGATCGGGGTGGGCTGCCCGGATGCCCCGAACGATCTCACGCACAGGTTTTGCGCGATTTTCGGCTGTGCCACCAAACTCATCCTCGCGCAGGTTCGTCAGCGGCGAGAGAAACTCGTGCAACAAATATCCGTGTGCGGCGTGCACCTCCACCACGTCAAAACCTGCAGACACGGCTCGGTCTGCTGCAGCCAAGAAGGCTGCAATGAGGTCGCGAACTTCATCGGAGCTCAGTGCCCGCGGATCAGCCATGTTGCCGAACGCCACCTCGCTTGGCGCAACGGTTTGCCAACCACCCTCCTCAGCCGGAACACTGGTGCCGGCATCGTAGTGCGAAAACCACGGATAGCTGGAAGCTTTGCGGCCGGCATGAGCCAGCTGTATGCCGATGCGTGCACCGTGCGCGTGTGCGAGTGGCACGATGCGCGCAAAGGCCTGCTGTTGCGTGTCGTTCCAGAGTCCTAGACAGTTTGGTGAAATGCGGCCTTCGGGGGTGACCGCGGTCGCTTCGACCATGACCATGCCTGCGCCGCCACGAGCGAGTGCACCCAAGTGTTGCACGTGCCAGTCGCCTGGCACCCCTGCGTCGGCACCCTCTGTGGCCAGCGCCGAATACTGGCACATGGGCGCGACCCACAGTCTGTTGCGAATCTCAAGCTCACGAAGAAGAAATGGTTGAAACAAGAAAGGGTTCGCCATATCAGTAGTGTATTGGCGCCTAGGCTGGTGGAATGAGCGAGCAAGTCGAATTGACACCTGAGGTGTTCTTGCAGGTCGCAGATCACACGCTGCTGGCGAGCGACACGACTACGAAGCAGTTGCAGGGGTTTCTGAGTGACGCCCGAGCACTTGGTGTGAGTCGGGTGTGCACGCTGCCCACGCTGTTGCCGGTCGACTCGCTCGGAATGCACATCGTCACGGTGGTCGGGTTTCCATCGGGAGCCCACCACGCCTCGTTGAAAGCGGCAGAAGCAGCGCAGGCGGTGCTCGATGGTGCCCACGAAATTGACATGGTGCTCAATCTGGGCTTGGTGCGCGAAGCGAACTGGGCCGCGGTGGAACACGAGGTGCGGTCGGTCAGAACAGCCTGCCAAGGGAAAGTGCTCAAGGTGATCCTTGAGACTGCCGCGCTGAATGATGACGAAATCGTTGCGGCCTGCCTCGCCACCGAAGCCGGGGGAGCCGACTTTGTGAAAACCTCGACCGGGTTTCACCCGGCCGGTGGCGCAACCGTGCACGCTGTGTCTCTGATGGCCGAAACCGTTGGGGCTCGGCTTGGCGTAAAAGCCTCCGGTGGCATTCGCAACGCGCAACAGGCACAGGCCATGTGGGCTGCGGGTGCCACTCGGTTCGGCGTCTCAGCAACAGCCGAAATTCTTGCCAACTGGGGTGTGGTCGACGAATCTGGTGAACACCCAACCCCAGCAGTCAACAACAAATACTGAATAGACTTTCAGCATGCGCCTCGGAGTGATTGACGTCGGTTCGAACACCGTTCACCTGCTGGTGGTCGATGCCCACCCCGGCGCAAGCCCGGTGCCCTACCACTCCGAACGCTCCACGCTGCGTCTCATGAGATACATCGACGAGGCTGGCAACATTACCGACGAGGGTCAGCAACTGCTCATCACGGCGATTCGAAACGCAGTGAACACCGTCGCACAGATCGGTGTTGACGATCAGATCGCCACCGCAACGAGCGCCATTCGTGAGGCCACCAACGGTGAAGAGGTTCTCGCGCGCATTGAGCGTGAAACCGGCACCACGCTGCAGGTGCTCTCTGGCGAAGACGAGGCACGCATCACGATGCTCGCGGTGCGTCGCTGGCTTGGTTGGTCGGCCGGTGAAATTTTGCTGTTCGACATTGGCGGTGGGTCGTTCGAGATCGCGCAGGGTTCCGACGAATACCCAGACGTGTCACTGTCGCTGCCGCTTGGTGCGGGCCGCACGACCATCAACTTTTTGCGCGAGGATCCGCCACCCGCCGACGCGGTTCTGAAACTGCGGCGACACGCCATCCGGGTGTTCAGCGAAGCTCGCGAGCAGTTGTTCGCCGACCGGCCAAGACCCACCCGAGTGGTGGGCACGTCAAAGACGATTCGCTCGCTCGGTCGACTCATCGGTGGCCCCGCAGATCCCGTGACCGGTGAACTCGCTCCCTTGCACTATGCGGGCTTGCGGGAATGGGAGCCAACCCTTCGCGAAATGCCGGGGTCGGTGCGCGAATACCTGCCAGGCATCACTCCAGAGCGCGGCTACCAAATTTTGGCAGGTGCGATCGTGCTCAGAACCGCAATGAAGGTGTTCGAAGTTGACACGATGACCGTGTCGCCCTGGGCCCTTCGCGAGGGCATCGTGCTGCGCTACATTGACCTGCTCGATAGTGGCGGGGCGACACCACCGACCATCGCGTAGCGCCATGACCAGCCACACCGAACCATTCGATGCGGTCGACGCCATTCGTGTCAAACGCGACGGTGGGTTGGTGCCCGAGCCGCAACTGCGTTGGCTCATCGACGCGTTCACCAGGGGTGTGGTGACTGACGCGCAAATGGCTTCGTTTGCCATGGCCGTGTTTCAACGCGGCATGCAGCCAGACGAAGTTCGCGTGATGACCGATGCCATGATTGCGTCAGGGTCACGGCTCAGTTTTGCGAACATCGGCAAACGAACGGTAGACAAACATTCAACCGGGGGAGTGGGAGACAAAATCACCCTGCCGCTCGTGCCGCTGGTGGCATCGTTTGGGGTGGCCGTGCCGCAACTGTCGGGGCGAGGCTTGGGCCACACCGGTGGCACACTCGACAAGCTTGAATCGATTGCGGGCTGGCGGGCACACCTCACCCCAGCAGAGATGCTGGGTCAACTGGCAGGGGATGTGAGTGCGGTCATCTGTGCGGCGGGTTCGGGCCTGGCTCCAGCAGACAGCAAACTCTATGCACTTCGCGATGTCACCGCTACCGTTGATTCCATTCCGCTCATTGCCTCCAGCATCATGTCGAAAAAAATAGCTGAGGGCACCGATGCGCTCTTGCTCGACGTCAAAGTTGGTTCAGGGGCATTCATGAAATCCTTGGATCAGGCTCGTGAGCTCGCCCGCACTATGGTCTGGTTGGGAGAGAGTGCCGGCGTGAAGACCACGGCACTGTTGACCGACATGAGCACGCCACTCGGCCGAGCGATCGGCAACGCGAACGAGGTGCGGGAATCGGTGGAAGTGCTCGCGGGCGGCGGCCCGCAAGACGTGCGAGAGCTCACCCTCACGTTCGCGAGCGAGATGTTGGCCCTCGCCGGTGTGCCAGAGGCTGATGTCGCTCGGGCGCTCGACAGCGGCCAGGCAATGGATACCTGGCGTCGCATGATTCGGGCCCAGGGCGGCGACCCTGACGCACCGCTGCCACTCCCTCGCGAAACTCACACCGTCACCGCACCGACTTCAGGCACGGTCACGGCCATGGATGCGCTCGCCTTTGGCGTGTCGGCCTGGCGGCTCGGGGCGGGCCGGTCTCGCGCTGACGACATCATTGATCACGCAGCGGGAATCGATCTGCATGTCAAACCGGGCGATCAGGTCGTTGCCGGTCAGCCGCTCTGCACGCTGTGCACCAACGAACCGCTTCGGTTCGAGCGAGCGCTCGCCGCGCTCTCTGAGGCCTGGCAGATTGGCCCGTTGAACGAATGGGTGGGTGAAGGGCCTCTGGTGCTTGAGCGTGTCACTGCTCACGCCGAAAGTTGAACACAGCTCCACAGCTGCGCTGAGAAATCCAAAGGTTTGCAGCCCTCAGGCTTATTCGCTCTGCGGTGCGTGTCTCGACAAAAATTCGTAGGTTTCAATGTCGTCGACACCAGGGAAGGTGCCGGTGGGGAGGGGAGAAAGCACATGTGCGTGCATTTTCGCGCTCGGCCAGGCTTTTCCTTCCCAGCGCTCGAGCAGCGCTTCATCTGGGGTTCTGCAGCACGCAGGGTCTGGGCAGGTTGATATGGTGCGCGCGGTCGTGTCACGACCGCGAAACCATTTGGCATCGTCGAACCCAACTCCACACGAGATGGCAAAAGTGCCCTGCGCGGTGTCGCCAGTTTGCACACTCGACCAGAAGGTGCCCTCGGGTGTGTCTGTGTACTGGTAGAACTCACTGGTGCGGTTGGTGCGTTCTAGCGCGGTGCGACCAGCCCATTTGCGGCACACAATTTGCCCTTCGACCGAGCCAGTGTGATCTGTCGGCAACGGCAACCCGTCGTTTTCATACGCTCGCACCATGCCGCCGGCGCCGTCGAGTCGGTAGTGGTGCACGTTGAGCCCCAAATGGTGAGTGGCGAGATTGCTGAACCGATGCGCGGCTGCTTCGTGGGTGACGCCAAAGGCGTCTCGCAGGTCTTCGATGGCTAAATTTCGTTCTTTTTTCGACTCCTGCAAAAACTCCACCGCACGCGTTTGAGGCATGAGACAGGCTGAGGCAAAGTAGTTGATTTGCAGCCGCTGTTCCAGAAATTCCGCATAGCTTGTGGGGCTTTCGTGGCTCAGCACTCGGTGCGCCATTGCTTGGAGTGCGAGTGAGCGCAAGCCGTGACCTCCGGGGATGGAGGCGGGTGGCAGATAGATGCGGCCGTTTTCGATGTCAGTGATGCTTCGCGTGTTTGGCGGCAAATCGTCGACAAAGATGAGGGTGAACCCCAATTTTTCGGCAAGCACTGCAACCTCTCGGTGCGTGACCGCGCCAGTGTGCGTGTGCCCGATGCTGCTCATGAGGTGCTCGGCGACTTGTTCAAGGTCGGGCAGGTAGTTGCCCTTGTCTCTCATGTTTCGACGAATGATGGTGTTGGCTCTGCGGGCTTCTTCTGGGGTTGCCGCCGCCGCTCTGGCGTGCCGGTGCAGCTCACGATGCATGCCAACTAGAGACTCGAGCGCTTCATCGCTGAGTGTGCGCGGAGTGCGCACTTCGGGCAGATTGAGTCGCTGATAGACCGAGGATCCCTGGGCTCGAGCGAGCTCAATCTCGAGGGCGCTGCGTCGGTCGGGTGCCTCTTTTCGCAGCAATTCTGAGGTGTCCACCCCAAGTTCGCGGGATATTGATTGCAGCAGTGACAAGCGCGGTTCTCGTTTGCCGTTTTCAATCAGTGAAATCTGACTGCCCACCACACCAACACGCTCACCGAGCTGGTCGAGGGTGAGCCCGGCGTTCGAACGAAAATGTCGAATTCGTTTTCCGAGCAGCATTCTGTTGAGGGTGTCATCGTCGGCGACGTGTTCTGTCTTCGGTGCCATATCTTGACTATATGGCAAGAAACGCAATTCTTTACACCCTAAATTCACAGAATAGTCACTCAGAGTTCACCCAGAATAGAGATACCGCTATTTCTTACCAAGGAGCAACGACCGCATGGGCAGTGCATCGACTCTCGATTCTCAAACCTCAATCGCCGATATTGTGCGTGAAACGGCCACCACAACCAATGAAGAGGTGGTGAAGTGGGTGACCGAGGTTGCTGAGTTGACCAAACCTGACGCAGTGCACTGGTGTGATGGTTCTCAAGAAGAATGGGAACAACTCACCGCTGAAATGGTTGAGGCTGGTTCGCTCATTCCGCTGAACAAAGATCTGCGCCCGGGCAGTTTTCTTGCCAGGTCTCACCCTGGCGACGTCGCACGTGTCGAAGATCGCACCTTTATCTGCACCGAACGGCCAGAAGATGCGGGTCCCACGAACAATTGGCGTTCACCTGCCGAGATGAAGGCTGAACTGATGCCGCTCTTTGACGGAAGCATGCGAGGTCGAACCATGTACGTGGTGCCGTTCTCAATGGGTCCCGTCGGTGGTGCAATCACCCAACTCGGCATTCAAATCACCGATTCACCCTATGCCGTGCTCAACATGCGCATCATGACCAGAATGGGACAGGCGGCACTTGACGGCATCACCCCCGGGAGCGAGTGGGTGCGAACGGTGCACTCGGTAGGTGCTCCACTTACCGAGGGCCAGAAGGATGTTGCGTGGCCATGTAACGACACCAAATACATCACTCATTTTCCTGAGACCCTTGAGGTGTGGTCATACGGCTCAGGCTACGGTGGCAACGCGCTCCTCTCAAAAAAGTGTTTCGCTTTGCGCATCGCGAGCGTGATGGGCAAAAACGAGGGCTGGCTCGCAGAGCACATGTTGCTGCTCAAGCTCACCGACACCGAACACGACCGCGTTTTTCACATGGCCGCCGCGTTCCCATCTGCCTGCGGCAAGACCAACCTGGCCATGCTGCAGCCAACAATTCCAGGGTGGAAAGTCGAAACTATTGGCGACGACATCGCCTGGTTGCGTCCCGGCAAAGACGGCCGGCTCTACGCCATCAATCCTGAGGCGGGGTTCTTCGGCGTTGCACCCGGCACCGGTGACTCGACCAACCCGGTAGCCATGGAGACGCTGTGGGGCAACACGATCTTCACCAACGTGGCGCTGACCGATGACGGCGACGTGTGGTGGGAGGGCAAAACCGACACGGTGCCCTCGCACCTCATCGACTGGCTCGGCAACGATTGGACCCCAGAGTCAGACCGCCCTGCAGCACATCCCAACTCACGTTTCACTGTGCCTATCCAGCAAACTCCCACGCTTGCCGACGACTGGTTTGAACAAGATGGGGTTCCTATCGACGCAATTTTGTTCGGCGGTCGTCGCGCGACCAACGTACCGCTGGTTGCACAGTCACTTTCCTGGCAACACGGTGTCTTTGTCGGGGCCACTATCTCCTCAGAAAAAACAGCCGCCCAAGAGGGAACCGTTGGAGAACTGCGACGTGACCCCTTTGCCATGCTTCCGTTCTGCGGCTACAACATGGCCGATTACTGGGCTCACTGGCTCGAAATGGGTGATGTGCTCGGTGACAAGGCGCCAAAGATTTTTCAGGTCAACTGGTTCCGCAAGGGCGCAGACGGCCGATTCCTGTGGCCAGGATTTGGCGAGAACTCACGCGTGCTCGAGTGGGCGATGCGCCGAATCAGTGGCGAAATCGCCGGCCGCGAGACTCCAATCGGCATTCTTCCTGCTGATGGTGAACTCAACCTCGTCGGCATTGAAGAGGTCGAAGCAGACCTCGAGAAGATCTTCGAGATCGACGCAGAGTCGTGGCTCAAAGAGTTTGAACTCACCGATGAATTTTTCGCCCAGTTTGGTGAACGCCTGCCCGCGCAGCTTGCCACCGAATTGAACGAATTGCGAAATCGCCTCAGCGCGTAATTGCAACCTGACTGTGGGCCCCACCGTTCTGCCCAACGGTGGGGTCCACTACCTTCATTCTCGCGCGTACTGTGAGAGAAAACCAACCTGAAGGTTTCACTAAGATGAGTGAAGCCCCCCATAGCCCAACCGGCAGAGGCAACGGACTTAAAATCCGTACAGTCAGGGTTCGAATCCCTGTGGGGGGACTTACACCACACCTGTGAGCTATTTCTGCACTGCACCGGGGGGTGTGCGAGGCCCTGTTGCGGCGTCGGGCTGTGGAACACTTTCTCAGCTGTTTCGGTGACAACCCAGTTAAAATGCACTCATGTCTGGTCCAATCATCGCCCTCATCATTCTTGGCGTCGTTGTGCTCATCGGTATCTACATATGGGCGACGTACAACTCACTGGTCACTCTGCGCATTCGTGTAGACGAGGCGTGGAGCGACATCACCGTGCAGCTCAAGAGACGCGCAGACCTGATACCGAACATTGTTGAGGCGGTGAAGGGCTATGCTGCTCACGAAAAGGGTGTCTTTGAGGCGGTCACGCAGGCACGCGCTGAGACCATCTCGGCACAAACCCCCGCTGAAGCTGGGCTTGCAGAGAACCACATGCAGCAGGCACTCAAGAGCATTTTTGCGGTCGCTGAGGCCTACCCGCAGCTCCAAGCAAGTCAGAACTTTTTGCAGTTGCAGAGCGAACTGGTCGATACCGAAAACAAGATCCAAGCCTCCCGTCGTTTTTACAATGGGGGTGTTCGTGAGTTCAATACAAAACTTCACATCTTTCCGAACAACCTCATTGCCAAATCGTTGAAGTTCACCGAGCGCGAGTTCTTTGAGGTCGAAGACCTGGCAGCAATCTCAGAACCCCCTCGCATTCAGTTCTAGCCAGGAGGCCACGTGTACAGCGCGATTCGGCGCAACAAAGTGAATAGTGTGCTCATTGTCTTGCTCTTCATTGCGATCATCGCGGGGCTTGGCTGGCTCGCTTCATACATTTACGGGTCACCAGCCATCGTCATTTGGGTGGTGTTGTTTTCTGCGGGCTTCGCGCTGTTCCAATACTTTTCGGCGGGCAAGCAAGCAATTGCCATGAGTGGCGCGCAGCGCATCACCCAGGCTGACAACCCGAGGCTCTATCGAATCGTAGAAAATCTCGCCATCACCACCGGCACCCCCATGCCAGAGGTGTACATCGTGCACGACCCGGCACCGAACGCGTTTGCCACCGGGCGAGACCCACAGCATGCGATGGTCGCAGCCACCACTGGCCTGCTCGACATGATGACCGATGCCGAGTTGGAGGGGGTCATGGCCCACGAGCTCGGGCATGTGAGAAATTACGACATACGGGTGTCGATGATTGTCTACGGTCTAGTGGTAGCCGTTGGCATGATCAGCGACATGCTGGTGCGCATGGCCTTTTTCAGCCGCAACAATAACAACAACCCAGTGGTCATGATTTTCGGCCTGGCCGCCATGATCATTGCCCCAATTATTGCCACGGTGGTGCAGCTTGCGGTGTCACGCCAGCGCGAATACCTCGCCGACGCCACCGGTGCCATGACCACTCGCTACCCCGAAGCGTTAGCTAGTGCGTTGCACAAACTCGGACAATACGGGCAACCACTGCAAAAACAAAACAGCAGCATGGCGCACCTCTGGATTGCAGACCCACTGAAGCCCGGCATGATGCAAAAGCTCTTCGCAACACACCCGCCGATCCCCGACAGAATCAGGCGGCTGCTCGACATGGGCGGTAAGTTTTAACTATGCAACACCTTGAGGGGCGCAAGCCCTCGGTCACGATTCTTGTGCCCATGTACAACGAAGAATCAGTGCTGCCACTTTTTTATGAAGAACTCAACCGTGTTATCGCCGAAATTCCAAGCTGCAACTTCGAATTTTTGTTCATCGATGACGGTTCGCGTGACGCATCACTCAGCATCGTCAAAAATTTTGCCAGCACAGACCCACGTGTGCGTTTCGTGGCGCTGAGCAGAAACTTTGGCAAAGAACGTGCCCTGCTCGCCGGTTTCGATCACGTGCACACCGATGCGGTGGTGGTCATCGATGCTGACTTACAAGACCCTCCCGCGCTCATCGCTCAGATGATAGAGCTGTGGCAAGAGGGCTACCAAGATGTCTACGCGCAGCGGCGCAGCCGCCAAGGTGAAACCTGGCTGAAGCGCTCTACCTCATCGGCCTACTATCGAGTGTTGCAGCGAGTCACCCGGGTTGAAATTCAGGCAGACACCGGCGATTTTCGGTTGCTCGATCGCTCCTGCATCGAAGCACTGCGGCATTTTCGCGAGTCTGAGCGCAACACCAAGGCACTGTTTTCGTGGATCGGGTTTCGAAAAAAAGCAATCCTCTACGACAGAGACGCCAGGGCCGCAGGTTCGAGCAAATTTAATTACTGGAAACTTATGAACCTGGCCGTTGACGGTCTCACCTCATTCACCACCACACCCCTTCGTGTGTCCGGGTTTTTTGGGTTCGCTGTCTCTCTCATTGCCTTCATCTACTTGCTGGTCACCGTCATCAAAGCCCTCATTTTTGGCCCTGACGAAGCCGGGTACCCCTCACTGATGGCGGTCATTTTGTTTTTGGGCGGGGTGCAGCTCATGTCGCTCGGAGTGATCGGCGAATATGTGGGGCGCATTTTTCAAGAAACCAAGGGCCGGCCGGTCTATCTGGTCGGTGAGAGCAACGTGACACACCGAGGCGTGACTGACTCAGGCCGCAAGGATCGCGCACAAACTTGAGCACGCGAAAAAAACCGCTGCGCTTTGTCATCGTCGGTGTGGCAAACACGCTCATCGACTTCGGTGTGCTGTTTGCGCTCACCGCGTGGGGCATGGCGGTCGTGCCCGCGAACATGTTCGCCACGGGCGTTGCGCTGATCTTCAGTTTTTTTGTCAACAGATCGTTCACCTTTGGTGCAACAGGGAGCACCGCACCCCAGGCCGTGAAGTTTGTGGGAGTGACCCTGTTCGGCTTGTGGGTGTTGCAACCCATCGTGTTGCTCGCGGGCCTGTGGCTCATCGAACCGGCTGCGACCGAGCGAGTCGCGCTCCTCGTCGCGAAGGTCGCGGCTACGATCGTGTCGATGGTGTGGAACTATCTGCTCTATGACCGTTTCGTGTTTCGTGAGGGTCGAACACCAGCAGATGAGTCTGAGCACCAGAGTTGATCCGCGAAAGAGAACACATGACTCAGAAAAGCGCCAGTGTGGTTGGCAGGTTCACCGGCTCCCGTGTCGTGGTTGCAGTCACACAAAATAACGCAGTGTTTTTGCTGGTGCTCGGCGGGGTCTTTGCGCTTGCCAGGCTCGCCACCTGGGGTTTTCCCTATGATAGCGATCACTGGATCTTCTTTTACGTTGGGAACAACTGGATCGTAGACGGCGGTCAACTCTATGTTGACGCTTGGGATCACAAGCCGCCGATGATTTTTTTGATGAACGGTCTTATGGCCGCTCTGCTTGGCGACAATATTGTGCTGCATCGAATCTGGCTCACCGCATTCGCCCTGCTCGATATTTGGCTCTTCTATTTGCTGACCAAGCGAGTGTTGCCAAATCTGCTCAACGGCATGAAGAGCCCTGTTGACAAAGATGTGGCAGTGAAGCTCACGGTGCTGCTCTATGTCTTCGTGCGCAACCTCTCACAGTTCACCAACAGTGGCAATAACACTGAAGCCTATGGCCTGGTGCTGGTGTTGCTGCTGGTGCTTGCGTTTCTCAAATTCACCGAGACAGGTGCGTGGTGGTGGCTGGTGCTTGCTGGCTTCTGGTGCGGCCTGCTGTTTTGGTTCAAGGGTAATTTTTTGATTTTTGGCGCCATTGTTGGCGTTTTGCTGCTTGCGCACGGCTGGCGAACCCCGGGCAAACTCGCCCTGCAGGTGTTCATGTACATTGCACCGATTGTGCTGGTGTCTTTGGCTTGGGTGGTCTACTTTCAAGCTGTCGGCACCTTCGATGATTTTTGGCTTGCCTCGTTTGGGTTCTCGGCACTGTACGCGACGACTGCGTGGAGCGGATCGCTGAGCGCCAATGTGTGGCTGTTCATTACCACTGCCGGGCTGCTTGTGCCGGCGCTCGTGGGTATTGTGCTCTATTTGCGTGACCTACGCACCCAGTGGCGCAACCCCAACTACCAACTGATCGGGCTCATGTTTCTGGCAGGCCTGGTCATTATTGGTGCGGTTGGGTCGTTTTACGCCTACTACCTGCTCATCACCATGCCGTTTACGGTGTTGGTGATCGCCTATGGGCTATTTCGAATCTCAGATGTGAAGCAGGCGTGGCGTGTGCTGCTTATTGCTGGCTTTGTGAGCGCACTGTTGGTGAACTACGCGTTTTCGACCCGTCAATTGCTGAACAATTTCAGCGGCACGGCCGCGGCTGCTGCTGCTGAACAGCGTCAGGCCGCTGACTACATTCGTGAACGCACCTCGCCCGAAGACCGCATCTATGCGAACGCCTACGGTGCGGTGTTCTATCAACTCGCTGGCCGAGATTCGGCAAGCAGGTTCATCTCTTCGAGTGTGCTGCTGCTCGACTATCGGGAGCAGTTCGGGCTCGGTTTCAACGACATCTTCATGAGTGAGATGGAACAACACCAGGCAAAGTACGTGATGGTCGACGGAGGCACCGCCGACCTGTACGCGCAAAATAGTGAGCTTGAGCGGTATTTTGCCGAGCACTTCGCCCCGGTCAAAACCTTCGGAGACACCGTGGTGCTTGAGCGGGTGAAATAGGTGCTGCCTGTCCATGTGAAATTCACCTGCGCGGGGTAGGCTTAGCATCGTTCTGCAACGAAGCAATTCGTTCTCACCTCAACACGGAGCTGATACTTAGTGAGTGATTTTCAGTTGAAACAGACTCGCACCGAAACCGACTCTCTCGGCAGCCTTGAAATTCCCGAATCCGCCTACTGGGGCGTGCACACTGCCCGCGCACTCGAGAACTTCCCTATTTCACGGCGTCCAATCTCGGTGTACCCGGACTTCTTGCGCGCATTCGCCTGCGTCAAACAGGCGGCTGCCAGGGCAAACCTCGAAATAGGGGCGCTCGACGAGCAACGCGCGACGCTCATTGATCGCGCCTGCGAAGAGGTCAAAAACGGCATGCTGCACGATCAGTTCGTGGTCGGGGTGGTGCAGGGAGGTGCGGGCACCTCAACGAACATGAATGCGAACGAGGTCATCACCAACCGCGCCCTCGAGCTCGCCGGTCACAAACGTGGCGATTACTCGTTCATCAACCCGAACGACCACACGAATCGCAGCCAGTCCACCAATGACACCTACCCGACCGCCATCAAAATTGCGCTCGCTTTCTCTCTTGAAAGCTTGCTCGACCAGCTCACCCTGCTTGCAGACAGCTTTGAACAAAAAGGTCGCGAGTTCTCCCAAATCATCAAGGTGGGTCGCACGCAACTGCAAGACGCGGTGCCAATGACCTTGGGCCAGGAGTTTAACGCCTTTGCCACAACCTTGCGCGAAGATGTGCAGCGTCTGCAGGAGGCGAGATCCCTGCTCAGAGAAGTGAACATGGGTGCCACTGCAATTGGCACCGGAATCAACGCGCCAAAGGGCTACAAAGAATCGATCATTCGGCACCTGTGCGAAATCACTGGTCTTGAACTTGAGACGGCAGGTGACCTGATCGAGTCCACCAGCGACACCGGCGTGTTCATCACCTTTTCTGGTGCACTCAAGCGCAGCGCTATAAAGCTCTCAAAAATCTCTAATGACCTGCGTTTGCTCTCTTCGGGGCCTCAGGCGGGTCTCGGCGAGATTAACTTGCCCCCACGTCAGGCGGGCTCGTCCATCATGCCCGGCAAGGTGAACCCGGTGATCCCTGAATCAGTGTCCCAGGTCGCCTATGCTGTCGCCGGTGCCGATGTCACGGTGACGATGGCGGTCGAAGCCGGCCAGCTGCAGCTCAACGCGTTTGAACCCATTATCGCCCACGCCCTCTTTCAATCGGTGACCTGGGTTGAACGTGCGTGCTACACACTGCGCGTGAACTGCGTCGACGGCATCACCGCCAACGAAGACCGACTCGCCGACACTGTTGCTCGTTCGGTGACCGTGATCACCGCGCTTGCCCCGGTCATTGGATACGCAGAGGCGGCCAGCCTGGCCAAAGAAGCTCTGCGCACAAACGAGCGAGTCGATGAGTTGGTGGTGTCGCGTGGTCTTCTGAACCGAGAAGAGCTCGTGGAGCTGCTGAGCCCCGCAAAGCTGGCCGGTGTCGATGACGATTCTTCAATGTAGGCAACTGTAGGCAACAGAAACCAGTGGTGAGTGAACCAGACATTTCAGGTTTCACTGCAACCGCACAACATAGAAAGAACTAGAGGATCATGACCGAATCATCACTCACCAAGCCCGAAATTGAATTCCCTGATGGGCCAGCGCCCACCGAATTGCAAATCATCGATGTGGTTGAGGGTGCGGGCGATGAGGCACAGGCCAGTTCAACGGTGAAGGTGCACTACCTCGGCGTTGATTACGAGTCGGGTGAAGAGTTCGATAGCTCTTGGAGCCGCGGTGAGCCGATCAACTTTCCGCTTCGCTCCCTGATCCAGGGCTGGCAGGTTGGTATTCCAGGCATGAAGGTCGGCGGTCGACGCAAACTCATTGTTCCTCCTGCTCAGGCCTACGGCACCGCTGGTGGCCACCCGCTCGCTGGGAAAACGTTGATTTTTGTGATTGATTTGGTCGGGGTCAGCTAACACCAGACCTCTCGTCGCCTGTGCCAATTGTGCGACAGTGCAAATTTTCTAGTGCGAAACACCTCTGCAGACTGGTAGCTTTTTTTCGTTCAGCAAATTCCCAGCATTAGGAGGCAGCGTGGCTGAAACTCAGATCGAAACGGAGCAGCACACCGGCGCCGTTGATCGCTATTTCGAAATCACCAAACGGGGGTCAACGCTCGGTCGCGAGGTTCGTGGCGGAATTGTGACGTTCGTGACGATGGCCTACATCGTTGTGCTCAACCCCATCATTCTCTCGAGTGGGGTTGATATCAATGGCGACTCACTCGGGTTTGTTCAGGTGAGCGCTGTCACGGCGTTGACTGCCGGCGTGATGACTATTCTCTTCGGGTTGGTGTCGCGTCTGCCGTTCGCCTTTGCCGCGGGACTTGGCATTAACTCGTTTTTGGCTTTCTCTGTCGTGGGTCAGGTCACCTGGCCGGAAGCGATGGCGATTGTCGTCATCAACGGTGTGCTCATTGTGTTGCTCGCCGCAACCGGACTGCGTCGCATGATTTTTGATGCGGTGCCAATGCAGCTCAAGGTGGCGATTACCGTCGGCATCGGTCTGTTCATTGCGTTCATTGGGTTCGTCAATGCGGGCCTGATCACCTCGACCGGGGTGCCTTCGCCGCCAGTTGGGTTGGGCCAGTTCGGTTCAGTCGCTACGGTGCCCACGCTCCTGTTCGTCTTTACGCTTGTGCTGACCGGCATCTTGGTGGCACGCAAGGTTCGGGGCGGTCTGCTGATCGGTCTCGTTGCCGGCACGTTGCTCGCTGTGATCGTTGAGGCCATTTGGAAGCTTGGGTCTGCGGTTGACAACCCCGGCGGGTGGGGGCTCACCGTGCCCGCGCTGCAGGGTAGCCCGTTCAGTGTGCCCGATTTGAGCCTCGTGGGTCAGGTGAGTTTCGATTTCGGCAAAGTGGGTGTGATCACCTTGGTCATGCTGGTGTTCACACTCTTGTTCACCAACTTCTTCGACGCGATGGGCACCTTCACCGGACTCTCGCGTGAAGCGGGCTTGGCCGACGAGCAGGGCAATTTCCCCAGGCTGAAGTCCGCTTTAGTTGTTGAGGGTGTTGGGGCGATCGCCGGCGGGTTGACGTCGTCGTCGTCAAACACCGTGTTCATTGAATCGGGGTCTGGCATCGGCGAGGGTGCGCGTACCGGCTTTGCAAACCTCATCACCGGCGCGCTCTTTTTGCTGGCCATGTTCTTCACGCCGCTGACTCAGATCGTGCCAACCGAGGTTGCCGCAGCCGCTCTGGTGGTGGTCGGTGCAATGATGATGACGCAGATCAAGGGCATCGACCTGACCAGCTTTGACGTCGCACTGCCAGTGTTCCTCACGGTCACGGTCATGCCACTGAGCTACTCGATTGCCAACGGCATCGGGGCAGGGTTTGTGTCGTGGGTCATTATTCGGGCGTTCTCGGGTAAAGCGCGTGAGATTCACTGGTTGCTGTGGGTGGTCGCAGCAGGCTTCGTGGTGTACTTCGCTCGCGGGCCCATCGAAATGATGATCGCGACTTAGCTCGCCTATTCACACACGCGGGGTCGCTGAGGTGACCCCGCGTGTTGGTGTTGAAAGGCAGGACTGCGCATCCGCGACCACACTATTTGTATACACTGAACGCTAAATGTCTTGACATCACCTGAAGTTCGGCTATTTTTGTATACATGAAGCGACTTCCTGGCGAAAAAGCAAGTGATCTTGCGTACCGCCTGCTTCGTGAACAGATTCTCGAGCTTGAACTCGAACCCGGCGAGGTCATTGCCGAGGTTGAAACAGCCACAAAGCTCGGTGTCTCACGCACCCCGCTCCGCGAGGCGCTTGCTAGGTTGCTCGCCGACGGATTACTTGTGCCCGAGGGTGCGAGGGGCCTCGCAGTCGCACCGCTCGCCCCAGAGGATGTGGCGCAACTGACCGAACTTCGCGAGGCGCTCGACTCGCAAGCGGCCAGGCTCGCCGCCACACGGCGTGATCCTCGGGTTTTCGAAGAGCTCGCTACCCAGTTTGCCGATCTCGCAGCCAGCCTGCCCTCGGCAGGGGGCCCAAGCGCCGACCGTGATGCTACCTACGAACTGGCTGCACAACTTGACGCTGCCATCGACGAGGCCGCAGCAAACCCTGCGCTCACCGCAGCAGTACTGCAGGTAAGGGTTCGACTCGCGCGCGTTCGCCGTCTCGCAAAAGATCAGCCCACGAGGCTCGCCGAGGCCGCATGGGAGCATCGCGCGATCGCCGAAGCAATAGCCTGGGGCGACGCCGAACTCGCACAGTCCACGATGCGACTTCACCTGCGCCGAAGCCTTGACCACGCACTGCAACGACTTGAAGCTCGCGAGCAGCACTCACCCAACCACACCCACCAGAAGGAATCCGCATGACCCAGCTCAACCACGTTCGTGTCTACAAAAGCGAAGAGGAACTGCCCCGCTCAGAGCAACTCGCCTGGAAAATCGCGGAGGTTGCGGCCGATCCGGTCGAGGTAGAGCCAGACGTGGTCGACATGATTATCAACCGCATCATCGACAATGCGGCAGTGGCTGCGGCCTCATTGAATCGTGGCCCGATCGTTGCCTCACGTGCACAGGCGCTCGCTCATCCGGTGTCAACCGGTGGAGCTGGCTCAGCAATTTTTGGGTTGCAGGCTGAAAAGTCGAGCCCCGAATGGGCAGCCTGGGCCAACGGGGTAGCTGTTCGTGAGCTTGATTACCACGACACCTTCCTGGCTGCCGAATACTCACACCCCGGTGACAACATCCCGCCAATTTTGGCAGTTGCGCAACACGTGGGCAAAGACGGTCGCGCGCTGGTTCGCGGCATTGCCACGGGGTACGAAATTCAAATGGATCTCGTGCGGGCCATCTGCCTGCACAAGCATAAGATCGACCACGTCGCTCACATTGGCCCATCGGCCGCGGCCGGCATCGGCACCCTGCTCGGGCTCGACGTCGAAACCATTTACCAAGCGGTCGGCCAGGGGTTGCACACCACCACAGCAACTCGCCAGTCACGCAAAGGCGAAATTTCGACCTGGAAGGCACACGCCCCCGCATTCGCCGGCAAAATGGCAGTTGAGGCGGTCGACCGCGCCATGCGTGGCCAAACCTCACCCTCACCGATCTATGAAGGTGAAGACGGTGTGATCGCCTGGATGCTCGACGGCCCCGACGCCAGCTACCAAGTGCCACTACCGGTGAAGGGCGAACCCAAGCGGGCGATCCTCGACTCATATACCAAAGAACACTCAGCCGAATATCAGGCTCAGGCTTGGATCGACCTTGCCCGCAAACTGCATGGTGAGCGACCAGAGCTCACCGACCCGGCACACATCAAAAACATCGTGCTGCACACCAGCCACCACACGCACTACGTGATCGGCTCAGGTGCGAACGACCCACAAAAATATGACCCGAAGGCGTCACGTGAGACGCTCGATCACTCGATTCCCTACATCTTTGCGGTTGCTCTACAAGACGGCGGATGGCATCACGTAGATTCCTATGCACCAGAGCGGGCAAACCGACCAGACACGGTTGAACTGTGGCACAAGATCACCACCGCAGAAGACGCAGAATGGACCCGTCGATACCATTCCGAAGACCCCGACGAGAAGGCCTTCGGCGGTCGTGTGGAAATCGAGCTCACCGATGGCACCAAGATTGTCGACGAGATCGCCGTTGCCGACGCCCACCCGCTTGGCGCGCGCCCCTTCGCCCGAGAGAACTACATCAACAAGTTCCGCATCCTCGCAGAGCCAGTGCTCGAGCCCGCCGAGATCGAGCGCTTTCTCGACCTCGTGCAGCGCCTGCCCGAACTTTCGGTCGATGAGGTTCGCGAGCTGAACATCGTGGCCAAAGCCGGGGTCATTGATCTGGCGGCAGCACCCAAGGGCCTGTTCTAATGCTGTACAGCGCCACCACCCCGGCTGAAAAACGACGCATCTTGCGGGAGCAGTTGGCGAGCGGTCAACTGCTTCGATTCCCGGGCGCATTCAACCCACTGAGTGCGCGGCTCATCGAGCGCAAAGGGTTTGATGGGGTCTATATCTCGGGTGCGGTGCTCGCCGCAGATCTCGGGCTGCCAGACATTGGTTTGACCACACTCACAGAGGTCGCAGGGCGAGGAGAACAGATCGCCCGCATGACTGAGCTGCCAGCAATCATCGATGCCGACACCGGGTTCGGTGAACCCATGAACGTGGCGCGCACCATTCAGCACCTCGAGAACGCTGGCATCGCAGGCTGCCACATCGAAGATCAGATCAACCCAAAACGGTGCGGCCATCTTGACGGCAAAGCGGTTGTTGACCAAGACACCGCGGTCAAGCGCATCCGTGCCGCTGTCGATGCCCGACGTGACGAAAACTTTCTCATCATGGCCCGCACTGACATTCGCGCGGCCGAAGGGCTCGAGGCGGCCCTCGACCGTGCCCGTGCGCTGGTGGACGCTGGAGCCGACGCCATATTTCCTGAGGCGATGCGTACTCTCGAAGAATTCGAGGCGATGCGACAAGCGGTCGACGTGCCCTTGCTCGCGAACATGACCGAGTTTGGCAAGAGTGAGCTCTTCACCGTGCAGCAGCTCGCTGATGTGGGCATGAACATTGTCATCTGGCCGGTATCGATGCTGCGCATCTCGATGGGCGCGACCGAGCGAGCCCTCGACACGCTCATCACAGAAGGCACTCTCACCTCGAAACTTGACGAGATGCAGCACCGCGCAGATCTCTACGAACTCATCGACTACGAGCACTACAACCATTTCGACACGAGTGTGTTCAACTTCACGGTTGAAAAGTAACAAAAGGAGCAGGTCATGACCGATTCAGAAATCAAAAAGGGGCTTGCCGGTGTCATCGTTGACTACACGGCAATCTCAAAAGTCAATCCTGATTCCAACAGCCTGTTGTATCGCGGATACCCGGTGCAAGAGCTTGCCGCGACTCAGCCATTCGAGGCGGTGGCATACCTGCTCTGGAACGGTGATCTGCCGACCGAGCTGCAGTTGTCTGAGCTGCGGGCCGAAGAGCGTCGCCATCGGACACTCGCACCAAACGTCAAGGCCGCAATCGACCTGCTTCCGCTCGACGCCCATCCAATGGATGAGGTTCGTACTGCGGTGAGTGTGATCGGAGCCTCAGACACCGATAACGCGGGTTCGGTGCTCGATGCGGCCGGAAGCCCTGAAGAAAACCTAGCACGCAGCATCCGTCTCTATGCGGCGTTGCCCGCCATCGTGGCCTACGGGCAACGTCGTCGTCGGGGCGAAGCGATCGTGCCTCCGCGCGACGACCTCGACTATGCGGCGAATTTTTTGTGGATGACGTTTGGCGAAGAAGCGCACCCGGTGGTGGTCGAGGCGTTTAATCGCTCCATGACGCTCTATGCTGAGCACTCGTTCAACGCGTCAACATTCACCGCACGCGTCATCACCTCCACCCTGAGTGACCTCTATTCGGCGGTGACCGGGGCAATTGGTGCGCTCAAAGGCCCGCTGCATGGCGGGGCAAACGAGGCCGTGCTGCACATCTTCAATGAGATCGGAACCGCTGACCAGGTCGTGCCATGGCTCGATCGTGCTTTGGCTGAAAAGCGCAAAATCATGGGCTTCGGTCACCGCGTCTACAAGAAGGGTGACTCCCGTGTGCCCACTATGAAGGCGGCTCTTGACACTCTGGTTGCCCACTACGACCGACCCGATGTTGCGGACCTCTATGACGCGCTGGAAAGCGAGTTCGTGTCACGAAAGGGCATTTACCCGAATCTCGATTACCCGTCAGGCCCGGCATACGATCTCATGGGTTTTGACGTGTTGACATTCACTCCGTTGTTCATTGCCTCGCGAGTCACCGGCTGGACCGCTCACATTATGGAGCAGGCGGCATCAAACGCGCTCATTCGCCCGCTTTCGCTCTATAACGGGCCTGCCGAGCGACACATCGATGGCTACGTTCCCTCTGCCGAGGATCTCGCCGCTGCACAGCGTGAAGCAGAGGCCGAGTAGCTTCGTTACACTCTTTCCGCGAGCAGCGCGACGTGTTTACCGCCCACACGAGTGAGAAACAGTGTGGCGGAGTTCGGGCCTTTGAGACGCAGCCGTGTTCTGAGTGCGGCGGGGTCGACGTTGGCGCCACGCTTCTTGATTTCGAGTTGCCCAATGCCGCGTGTTGCGAGCTCTCGCTTGAGGTGCTTTTCAGAGGCCGGTAGCACCTCGGTCACTCGAAACGCTTGCGCGAACGCTGTTGGTGTGAACCGATCTGAACTGAGATAGGCGATGCCCTCGCTGATCATTCCAGCCTGCATGTCTTCTGCTAGTTGACCGATCAGGCGAGCCCGGATCACGCTGCCGTCTGGTTCATACAGGTAGCTGCCGAGTGTGTGCAAGGGAGCGTCGGGGGAATCGGCTTCGGCAACAAGCTCGTCAGCGCGGTCACCATGAAGCACGAGTGCGGCACGCCGCACCCCCGGGCGTGACAATGACCCAAACCAGAGCCCCATTTCAACAACCTGGCCATTCACCGAGACCCACTGTGCCTCGGCCTCCTCAGGAATGAGATCTCGGTCAAAGCCCGGACCGAGTTTGATGCCGGTCGGCAGACGACTTGCT
Source organism: uncultured Leucobacter sp. (assembly GCA_964433255.1). Taxonomy (GTDB): domain Bacteria; phylum Actinomycetota; class Actinomycetes; order Actinomycetales; family Microbacteriaceae; genus Leucobacter. The sequence goes on along the minus strand of CAYSQG010000003.1, from coordinate 10,845 downwards.
ACGTCAAATGCAAAATTGAGTGGGGGAGAGTAGTCGTCAACAGAACTCAGTCTGCGGGTGTTGCTATGCCCACTTGTGCGTCGCGCAGGGTCGAAAAACGCCCCGTCAACTTCACCAAGGGAGACCATTGTGGCATCGGCGGTAATGACCCTGACGGGTAGGGTCCCGGCATTCAATGCTCGGATGTTATGTTCTGCGATCTGCGCAGTAAACGGGTCGAGTTCGACAGACAACGTTTCGATGCCGGCTTCGCGAAGTGCCAGGGATTCCGTGCCGATGCCGCACCCCAAGTCAGCAACGAGCCTGCAACCGGCTTCGGCAAAACGACGGGCATGGTGCTGCGACACGATATAGCGACTTGCCTGTTCGAGCCCAGCGGGGGTGAACAGCATGTGGGTGGCAAGTTCACCAAATTTCCCCTTGGCTTTGCGCCGCAAGTCGACCTGTGTGAGCAGCGCGGCAACCGTATCGGCGTTCACCGACTGACCACGCAGGCGTTTCGAGCTGTTTGCGCTGGTCTCACCCATCGCCTGGTATCGCTCTATGTCGGAGAGTTGAGACATGCTCTCTCGCGTGAGCAGGTGTTGCCATGCTGGCAACGCTGAGGTTTCAGGTGAAGCTGCACCGTCAGAAACAGCAAGATCCGAGGCCTGGCCCCGGATCTTGCTGCGGTGTGAGTGACTTACCACTCAGAGTCGTAGTCGAAACCGCCCATGCCACCACCCATGTCGCCGAATGCGGTTCCGAGTGTGGCGATGGTGATTGCGAGGAAGGCGATGTAGAGCACCACGACGAGTGCAATCAGGATCACCGAGGCGTACCCAACGATGAGGCCGGTGAGCGCGAGTGCGCGACCTTCGTCGCCGTTGCGCTTGATTTGCCCCAGGCTGATGTGCCCAAACACGATGCCAGCAATCGGAACAGTGAACGCCAAAATCACTGAAATGACCGCGAACGTGTTGGTGTCTTTGAACGTGGTGTTGGTGCTGTGCTGGCGGCCCTGATGGGGCGCCGGCGCTTCGTAAGCTGGTGTGTCTTGAGTTGACATTTGTGTGTGTTCAGTCATGATCAACCGCCTAGCTTAAGACACCGGCTGAAGTAGCAGCCGTGAGAACAACAACGTAGAAAATAATCACTATGACAGTAATGGCGATGCTGACATAACCAATGATCAGTGCTGCAATTGCCAGGCCGCGACCACCCTCATGGGTTTTTTTGATCTGGCTGAGTGCAATATGGCCGAGGATCACGCCAACGATCGAGAAGAAAAATGACACGATCAACGCAACGATTGCGAGGGTGTTGGTGCGTGGCGCAGTGTACACAGGTGCAGCGGGTGCTGCTGGCGCTGCGGGTGCTGCTGGCGCTGCGGGTGCTGCTGGCGTTGTGGGTGCTGCTGGCGTTGTGGGTGCAACGGGTTGCTGTGCGTTTGGATCGCTGGGGTTCGACATGAAGTGTCAGCTCCTAGGTATTGTGCCGGTGAGCGCTCATGCTCTCGGTCTATTTCTCATTCTTTCACGAAGTGAACCATTTGTGTCGAAGGAGGAGTATGAGTTCCTTCTAGTTGTTCGCTGGCCGCGATACCCGACGAAAAAGTTGGCACTCGCCTTGCGAGAGTGCCAAGTCACGTCATAGACTCATCTCACGGCGCCACCGGGCGCCTCGTATTCGTTACCCACTCCAGAAAGAGGTCAAACGTGTCGGTGAGCATCAAGCCGCTCGAAGATCGCATTGTCATCAAGCAGGTCGAGGCTGAGCAGACTACGGCGTCGGGGCTCGTGATCCCTGACAGCGCCAAAGAGAAGCCCCAAGAAGGCGAAGTTGTTGCTGTGGGCCACAAGGCAAAGGGTGTCGAGGTTGGTGACACCGTCATCTACTCGAAGTACGGCGGAACCGAGGTGAAATACGGCGGCGAAGAATTTCTCATTCTGAAGCTGGCCGATGTGCTCGCAGTGATCGAGCGCTAACCCAACAGCACTTCGATAGGAGCCGACGCAACTGCGCCGGCTCCTATCTTTTTGTCACGAACTGGGTTGGTCTGTTGGGTACTAAGCTGGTGCGGTGAACAACCGCATTGGTTACGTGTATGGCGCAGCAGCCTACCTCTGGTGGGGCACGTTCCCTCTTTTTTTCATGCTGCTTGCCGCAGTCGACCCGTTTGAGATCGTTCCTTGGCGTGTGTTCACTTCGCTGGTGTTTTGTGCACTGTTGGTGACCATCATGCGTTCGTGGGGCACCATTCGTGCAATTCTTCGCTCACCTCGCATGCTTGGTTGGTTCACCGTCTCTTCGCTGCTGCTCTACATCAACTGGCAACTTTTTGTGATTGGCGTGGTTTCAGGTCGAATCATCGAAACCGCCCTGGGCTATTTCATCAATCCCCTCATCACCATTTTGATTGGGGTGGTGGTGCGCAAGGAACGCTTGGCGCCACTGCAATGGGTAGCGGTAGCCATCGCTGCGGTCGGTGTGCTCGTGAGTTCGATCGCCTACGGCCAGATCCCATTCATTGCTCTTGGCCTAGCCCTGTCTTTTGGGCTCTATGGGGCGGTTCGAAAACAGGTGAGTGCTGATATTGATGCGCTCACCGGGTTAACCATTGAAACTATGGTTGGCACGGTGTTCGCTGCGGTGCAACTGGTGCTCATTGTGGTGCTGATCGGTGAATTGCAGGCTCTGACGTTTGGGCCCGCAGTCACTATCCCGTTGTTGCTCTCAGGGGCGATGACCGCAATTCCACTGATGTTTTTTGCCGCGGGCAACCGAATGCTCCCACTGACTCACATGGGTTTCATTCAGTTCGCCACACCCATTTTGAATTTTCTCACCGGCTATTTCATTTTTCACGAACCAATGCCGGTCGCTCGTTGGATCGGTTTCATTGCCGTGTGGGTCGCGTTAGTCGTGTTGTTCTGGGACATTTTGAAACGTGTAAGGCAACATCGCCAGGCTTCGCTCGCGCCCCAAGGCCCCAAGACCGGCGAAGTGCCAGTGCAACCAGCGGCATAGCCCACACGGGTAAGATCGATACATGGAACAGCGTGACCCGTTCGCATTTACTGGTTTGACCTACGACGATGTGTTGCTGCTGCCAGCGCACACCGACGTGATTCCGAGTGAAGCTGATACCGGAACCCAACTCACTCGACGCATTCGACTGGGAATTCCTTTGGTGTCTGCTGCGATGGACACCGTCACTGAGACACGCATGGCGATAGCCATGGCCAGAAACGGTGGCATCGGCATTTTGCACCGCAACCTGTCAATTACCGATCAGGCAGAAATGGCAGACCGAGTAAAACGCAGTGAAGCCGGCATGATTACGAACCCGGTGACCACTTCTATCGACGCTACCGTGGCAGAAGTCGACGCAATGTGCGGCGAATATCGAGTCTCGGGGTTGCCCGTAATTGACCCCGCTGGAGTGTTGGTCGGCATCATCACAAACCGGGACATGCGTTTCATCTCGGCAGAAGACAAACAATCAACCCGCGTCGGAGATGCCATGACGCCAATACCACTCATTACGGCACCCACTGGCATCTCCAGAGAAGCGGCGGCCGAGATCTTCAAGCAGCATCGCATCGAAAAATTGCCCCTGGTTGACGAGTCAGGCAAACTGACCGGTCTCATAACCGTAAAAGACTTCGACAAAGAGGAGCAGTACCCCAACGCCACGAAAGATGACGCTGGCCGTCTGCGTGTTGGCGCTGGCATCGGGTTCTTCGGCGACGCCTGGGAACGGGCCGGTGCCCTGCTCGATGCGGGCGTTGATGTGCTGGTAGTAGACACCGCAAACGGTGACAGCCGTGGAGTGCTCGAAATCATTGCCAAGTTGAAACAAGACCCAGCTTTCGCGGGGGTTGATGTGATCGGCGGCAACGTGGCGACATTCTCTGGTGCGCAAGCCATCGTGCAGGCCGGTGCAGATGCGGTGAAGGTTGGGGTTGGCCCCGGTTCAATCTGCACCACACGAGTCATCGCCGGTGTCGGCGTGCCACAAGTGACTGCCGTCTACGAGGCAGCGAAGGCCGCCACCCCTGCCGGCGTGCCGGTGATAGCTGACGGCGGGCTCCAGTATTCGGGTGACATCGCGAAAGCGTTGGTCGCTGGCGCATCCTCGGTCATGATTGGGTCACTTCTCGCTGGCACCGACGAAAGCCCCGGCGATCTGGTGTTTGTCGGCGGCAAGCAATACAAGAACTACCGTGGCATGGGCTCCCTCGGTGCTCTGCAAACACGGGGTGAGCGCACTTCCTATTCAAAAGACCGCTACTTTCAAGCCGACGTGCCCAGCGACGAAAAACTCATACCTGAGGGCATTGAGGGGCAGGTTCCATACCGTGGGCCAGTGTCCGCCGTGGCACACCAATTGATCGGTGGGTTGCGTCAATCAATGTTCTATGTCGGGGCAAGAACCATCATCGAACTGAAAGAGCGCGGCGAGTTCGTGCGCATCACATCGGCCGGCCTGAAAGAGTCGCACCCGCACGACGTGCAAATGGTCGTCGAAGCACCAAACTACCGAAAGTAGTGTGTGCCGAGCGTTTCGCTGCCGTTCAGCTGGCCAGACTAGACTGATCTGGTGAGCAACCAGATCGAAATTGGCCGAGGAAAACGCGCGCGGCGCGTCTACACTTTCGACGAAATCGGTGTAGTCCCGACCAGGCGCACCAGAGACCCTGAACTGGTGTCAACCGCGTGGTCGATCGACGCATTCCAGTTCGAGATTCCGGTGCTCGGTGCACCAATGGACTCGGTCATGTCACCGGCCACTGCAATCGAACTGGGCAAGCTTGGCGGCTTGGGTGTGTTGAATCTCGAAGGCCTGTGGACCCGCTACGACGACCCGACGCCTTTGCTCGATGAACTTGCACGGCTCAGCGACGATGAACACACTGTGAAGCGCATGCGTGAACTGTATGCTGCCCCAATCAAACCCGAACTGATTCGTGACCGGCTTGGCGAAATTCGCGCGGCAGGTGTCACTGTTGCCGGTGCGCTCTCGCCCCACCGAACCGCCGAATTTAGCGATGTGGTGACTGCAGCAGGGGTTGACCTCTTTGTCATTCGTGGCAACACGGTCTCTGCCGAGCACGTGTCCGTCGACGACCGCGAGCCGCTGAACCTCAAACAATTTATCTATGAGCTTGACGTGCCGGTCATCGTTGGCGGCACAGCGACCTACCAATCGGCGCTGCATCTGATGCGCACCGGCGCTGCCGGCGTGCTGGTTGGTTTTGGCGGTGGTGCGAGCTCGACCACTCGGGCCACACTGGGCATACGCGCGCCAATGGCCAGCGCGATCGCCGATGTCGCCGGGGCGCGCACCGATTACCTCGACGAATCTGGTGGGCGTTACGTGCACCTCATCGCAGACGGGGGGCTTGGCGCCTCAGGTGATCTCATCAAGGCGATAGCTTGCGGTGCTGACGCGGTGATGCTGGGCGCAGCACTGGCGCGAGCCACTGACGCACCGGGACAGGGATGGCACTGGGGTCAAGAAGCCCATCACGAAGATCTTCCGCGCGGCAAACGCGTTCATGTCGGTGGGGTAGCGCCCCTCGCTGAGATCATTTCGGGGCCCGCTCACGTGGCAGATGGCAGTGCAAACCTCATGGGAGCGCTACGTCGAGCCATGGCCACCACAGGCTACAGCGACCTCAAAGAGTTCCAACGTGTCGATGTGGTCTACGCCGAACGCTAACTTTTGAACTACACCCGGGCATCAACGCAGCGAAAGGGACGAGCATGACCACCACGAAGCTGGGCCCCAGTGAACGTGGGGCTGCTCTTGACACGCTTCGAGACCCCGAACACGAGCTAGACGTACTGGTCATCGGTGGCGGCATCACCGGCACGGGCGCTGCGTTGGATGCGGTCACCAGAGGGTTATCGACCGGGCTTGTCGAATCACGAGATTGGGGGTTTGGCACCTCGAGTCGATCCTCGAAACTTGTACACGGCGGCATTCGCTATCTCGAACAATTGAACTTTGCGCTTGTTCGTGAGGCCCTTACCGAGCGTGGGTTGCTGTTGCAGCGCATCGCACCTCATCTCGTGCACCCGGTTCGCTTTCTCTACCCGCTCAACACGCCACTCATCGAACGACTGTACGTCGGGGCAGGCATGCTGCTCTACGACCTCTTTGCACGAACCTCAGGCCGACCACCAGGTGTGCCCTGGCATCGACACCTGAGTGCCAAAAGACTGGCACGTGAATCACCAGGTCTCAAACGCAATCTCTTTCGCGGTGGCTTAACCTACAGCGATGCGCAGGTCGACGATGCCCGTTACGTGGCCATGCTGGCTCGCACCGCTGCGTCATATGGTGCCCACGTTGCGAACCGAGTGCGGGTCGAAGGGTTTTTGAAGGTTGGGGAGCGAGTAGTCGGGGTGGTCGCTCGAGACTTGATGACCGACACCACGTTTGAGATCCGGGCAAAGCAGGTGGTCAATGCCACCGGTGTGTGGACCAGCGACCTGCAGGCACTGGTTGGCGAACGTGCCACGTTTCGAGTGCGAGCCTCAAAGGGCGTGCATTTGGTGGTGCCACGAGACCGTTTTCGCTCCAAATACGGCCTCCTGTTGCGCACCGAAACAAGCGTGCTCTTCGTGATCCCATGGGGCAGGCACTGGCTCATTGGCACCACTGACACCGACTGGGCGCTTGATCTGGCGCACCCCGCTGCCACCGCCGCAGACATCGATTACTTGCTCGAACAGGTTAACCGCGTGTTGCAGACCCCACTCACTCGTGAAGATGTCGAGGGAGTCTTTGCTGGCTTGCGGCCGTTGCTTGCTGGTGAGAGTGGCGAAACCTCGAAACTTTCTCGTGAACACCTGGTGGCGCAACCAGTGCCCGGGCTGGTCATGATCGCTGGTGGCAAGTGGACCACCTACCGGGTGATGGCCCGTGATGCGATCGACGCGGCCGCTGACTCGCTCGATGGCAAAATTGCTGCCTCGATCACTCACGACATTGCCTTGCTTGGCGCCGAAGGGTACCGTGCGGCCTGGAACCGCAGACACCGAATTGCACGAGCGTTTGACCTGCACTTGGCGCGCGTCGAGCACCTGCTCAGTCGGTATGGTTCGCTCGCCAATGAACTGCTTGACCTTATTCACGAGCGGCCAGAACTCGCCGAACCTCTTCCCGGAGCAGACGACTATCTTGCCGTCGAGGTGATCTATGCCGCGAGTCACGAGGGCGCACTCCACCTCGATGATGTGCTGGCACGCCGCACCCGCATCTCCATAGAGGCATGGGATCGCGGTCGCTCAGCAGCCCCAGTCGCTGCGCAGCTCATGGCAGAGGTGCTCGCATGGAGTCCCGAGCGCACCCAAACCGAAATCGACCGATACCTGGCAAGGGTTGATGCAGAAATCGCAAGCCAGCAACAATTGACCGATGAAGCAGCAGATCGTGTACGTTTGCAAGCCCCCGAGCCCGGCAAAATGACCCCTGTCAGTTTCGGAGAAGCGTCATGACTGAGGCACCCCAGGTCAGCCAGCATTCAGAGGAGTCGCAACCACCGCGCAGAGTTCGACCACACTATGAGGGCGACCCCACCATGTTCAAGGTGATGCGCTCACCCAAGTGGATCCTGGCGTTTCTGTTTGCCATCGCAGTTGCAGGCGGCTTCGCTTGGTTGGGCCAGTGGCAACTCGAGAACGCTATTCGAATCGATAATGAACAAACCTTTGACAAAGAAGCGATGCGCCCGCTCACCGAACTCTCGGCACCGGGTGAACCAGTCAAAGACGGCATCGGTGGCAGAATCGTCACGACTGAGGGGTCGTTTGTGCCCGGCGACTTCACCCTCATTGAAAATCGAACAAACTCCGGCGAAATTGGGGTGTGGGTCGCAGGTCACCTGCAGACCACTGACTCTGACCCAATGGGGCACCTGTCTGTGGCGATCGGGTGGGCGCCCAACCGAGAGATCGCTCTCGATGCGTTGCAGTTGCTTGATCAGCAGCACACCGACCAAAACTTGCTGCTTGAGGGGCGCTATATGCCAACCGAAGGCCCTGTGAGGCCCGCCGCAGATCAAACCGCAGACCTTGTCACCACCATGTCCCCAGCCCAGCAGGTAAACCTTTGGCAGCCATTCGACGGCTCTGCCTACGCTGGCTACTTGGTGATGCACCCGAGCGAGGCTGTCGCTCTTGCCCAGATAGGCCTTGATCCCATCGACTCAGTGCCACCCCTTCCCGTCGAAACCATCAACTGGGTCAGCGTGTTCTATGCCGCCGAATGGGTGGTCTTTGCCGGGTTCGCCATTTTCTTCTGGCACCGTTTAGTGAGAGACGACTGGGAGAAGCGTCACGAACTCAAAGAGCTACAAGAGGCTGAAGGTGGTGCCGGCGGGGCTTGATCCTGGCCCCGTTGTCAACGCTTGCGGCCGTGAACCCTGCCAGCGACCGGACACTAAGATTGAGGCATGGTGTTGCAACCCAAACTCTCTGACTTTCCGCGCATACGCTCCGCTCTCAAGTTCTACAAAATCACCTCGATCGTGACCGGCATAATGCTGCTGCTGTTGCTTGCCGAGATGATTTTGAAATACTCACCCACACACCTCGAACTCTTTGCTGGGGGCGAAGGTGGGTTTTTGTGGTTTGCCACCGTGCACGTTGGCGAAGGGTGCCAGTGGTACTCGCTGTTCAACCCCTTCCAAGAGGGGTGCGAAATGACTTCGACGGGCACTGGCACAAACATTTCACTGATGATTTTGGTTGCGCACGGGTGGTTTTATGTGGTTTACCTCATCTCGTGTTTCATGCTCTGGAGCCCAATGCGGTGGCCATTCAAGCGTTTTCTGTGGCTGGCTCTCGGTGGTGTGATTCCGCTGCTGTCGTTTTTTATGGAAGTGAGCACTGCGCGAAAGGTAGAAACGTTCCTTGAATCGGCTGAGCAAGAAGCTGCTGTTCACGCTGCCGCGCCAACCGCTGCGGCAACCACCAAGCCCACCAGCAATCACAGTTAGGCCGAAACTTATGTCCTCTACAACCAGCCATCGTCCGGTGCTCGTCGTTGATTTTGGCGCCCAATACGCACAACTCATCGCCCGCCGAGTGCGTGAGGCCGGAGTGTACAGCGAATTGGTGCCCCACACCATCACCGCCGACGAAGTGCAGCGGCGTAACCCCGCCGCCATTGTGCTCTCCGGTGGTCCCTCGTCGGTCTATGAGCAGGGTGCCCCGAATTTTGACGAATCCATTTTTCGACTCGGCATTCCGATATTCGGCATTTGTTACGGTTTTCAGGTCATGGCGCGCGCGCTGGGCGGCAAGGTCGGCAACACCGGTGACCGCGAATATGGTGCGACCGACGCCGAACTCGTTGATGCTGGTGGCGCACTGCTTGCTGGTCAACCAGATTCTCAAAATGTGTGGATGAGCCACGGCGATGCAGTGCAACAGGCCCCCGAGGGCTTTGAGGTGCTGGCGCGAACTGCTGTCACACCGGTTGCAGCGTTTGGCTCGGCTGAACGCAAAATGTATGGCGTGCAGTGGCACCCTGAGGTGAAACACACCGATTTCGGGCAACGGTCACTCGAAAACTTCTTACACAACATTGCTGGCATCACACCCGACTGGAACGCGGGCAACGTTATCACCGAACAAATTGAACGCATTCGCGCACAGGTTGGCACCGGCAAAGTCATTTGCGGGCTGTCTGGCGGCGTTGATTCGGCGGTCGCCGCAGCCCTCGTGCATGAGGCAGTGGGTGATCAACTGGTCTGCGTGTTTGTTGATCACGGGTTGCTTCGACAAGATGAGCGCCGACAGGTCGAAGAAGACTATGTAGCCTCGACCGGTGTGCGTCTCGTCACAGTGGACGCACGTGAACAGTTTTTGCATGCCCTCGCCGGTGTCACCGACCCCGAAACGAAGCGCAAGATCATTGGACGCGAGTTCATTCGCACCTTTGAGCAGGCTCAGGCCGAACTGATCGCTGAATCAGCTGAAGATGGGGACCCGATTCGGTTTCTGGTGCAGGGCACCCTGTACCCTGATGTGGTCGAATCTGGTGGCGGCTCAGGCACCGCAAATATTAAGTCACACCACAATGTTGGCGGTCTGCCCGAAGATATGAAATTCGAGTTGGTTGAGCCATTGCGCGATCTTTTCAAAGATGAGGTTCGCGAGATTGGTCGCCAACTTGGGTTGCCCGAAGTCATCGTTGCACGTCACCCGTTCCCTGGCCCCGGCCTCGGCATTCGCATTATTGGTGAGGTAACCGAGGATCGTCTGCAGACGCTGCGAGCTGCAGACGCAATCGCGCGCGAAGAAATCACGGCCGCTGGTCTTGACGCACAAATTTGGCAGTGCCCGGTGGTGCTGTTGGCCGATGTGCGCTCGGTTGGGGTGCAGGGAGATGGCCGCACGTATGGTCACCCAATCGTGTTACGGCCGGTCTCATCTGAAGACGCCATGACTGCCGACTGGACCCGCATGCCCTACGACGTGCTGGCGAAAATTTCAAACCGCATCACGAACCAGGTGCCGGAGGTGAACAGGGTGGTGCTCGACATCACCTCGAAACCCCCCGGGACTATCGAGTGGGAGTGACGCTGGAGGCGTTGCGACCGCTCGCATGGGTGCAGTGTGGTGCCCGGCCGCGGTGCGTGCCGGGTGGGAGTGACGCTGGAGGCGTTGCGACCGCTCGCATGGGTGCAGTGTGGTGCCCGGCCGCGGTGCGTGCCGGGTGGGAGTGACGCTGGAGGCGTTGCGACCGCTCGCATGGGTGCAGTGTGGTGCCCGGCCGCGGTGCGTGCCGGGTGGGAGTGACGCTGGAGGCGTTGCGACCGCTCGCATGGGTGCAGTGTGGTGCCC
>CAYSQG010000002.1:81812-83751 GCA_964433255.1 uncultured Leucobacter sp. | reverse complement strand
CCACCGCGATCGTAACGGTCACCACCGCGATCGGAACCACGAGAGCGGTCACCACCGCGATCGTAACGGTCGCCACCGCGATCGGAACCACGAGAGCGGTCACCACCGCGATCGTAACGGTCGCCGCGATCTTGCGAACGACCGCCGCCGCGATCTTCCCAACCCTTGCCGCGCGGCGAGGGGCCTCGATCGAGTTTGAGGTTAATGGGCCGACCGGCAATTTGCGTAGAGGCCAGACTGTCGAGCGATTCCTTCGAGAGTTTCTTTGGCAACTCAATCAGCGTGAAATCTTCACGGATCTGAATGCGGCCGAAATCGTCTCGAGTAAGCCCGCCCTCGTTCGCGATAGCGCCAACAATTTGACCCGGCTTCACCCGATTGCGGTGGCCGACGTCGATGCGGTACATAGCGAGGTCGTCGCGACTTGCCCTGCCCCGGCCCTCACCGCGTTCGCGCCGTTCGGGACGATCATCACGATCACGGCTCGGGCGCCCATCGTCTTCGAGAAAACGTCGGGCCTGCACCCGGTCACGCGAGAACTTCTCATCGTCAGCCTCGCTGAGCAAAAGTGGCGTGTCACCCTGCGCAACGACGGCGAGCGCCGCGGCAACGTCGGCCTCTGGCACATCGTTATTGCGCACGTAGTGAGCAATAATGTCACGAAAGGCATCGATGCGCGCGGTGTCATCGAGTGCGGCGGTGATTGCGTCGTCAAAGCGTGACAGGCGCGTGGCATTGACCTCTGCCACACCTGGCAGCTGCATTTGCGTCAGCGGTTGTTTGGTGGCTTTTTCAATCGACGTGAGCATGCGACGCTCTTTCGGCGTCACGAAGCTGATCGCGTCGCCAGTGCGGCCGGCGCGACCTGTGCGGCCGATGCGGTGCACGTAGCTTTCTGTGTCGACTGGCAAGTCGTAGTTGATGACGTGACTGATGCGATCTACATCAAGCCCGCGAGCGGCCACATCGGTGGCGACGAGAATGTCGAGCTTGCCGTCTTTCAAGGCCTGGACGGTGCGCTCACGCACGTTCTGGGCAATGTCGCCGTTGATGGCGGCTGCAGAGTAGCCTCGAGCACGCAATTTCTCGGCGACCGTCTCACTATCACCACGGGTGCGTGTAAACGCGATGACTCCGTCGAAGTCCTCAACCTCAAGCACACGGGTGAGCGCATCTAGTTTTTGCATGTAGGACACCACGATGTATCGCTGCGCGATGTTTGCGCTGGTTTGCGTCTTTCCAGCAATCTTGATCTCTTCAGGGTTGTTGAGGTACTGCTGAGAAATGCGGCGAATTTGCGGCGGCATGGTGGCAGAAAACAGTGCCACCTGCTTTTCATCGGGGGTGTCTGCAAGGATCGTCTCGACGTCTTCTGCGAAGCCCATTTTGAGCATCTCGTCGGCCTCATCGAGCACCAGATATTTGATTTCGGTGAGGTCGAGGGACCCGCGCTTCATGTGATCCATGATGCGACCTGGCGTGCCGACAACGATATCGACACCGCGACGCAGGGCACTGAGCTGCTGCCCATAGGCTTGCCCACCGTATACCGGGAGCATGTGCACATTGAGGTGCTTCGAGTAGCTTTCAAATGCCTCACACACCTGCAAGGCGAGCTCTCGGGTGGGGGCAAGCACAAGCGCCTGAGGCACCCCTTGCCCGGGCTGAATGCGTGACAAGATGGGCAGTGCGAACGCCGCAGTTTTGCCGGTGCCGGTCTGAGCCAAACCCACCACATCTCGCCCCTGCAAGAGCACAGGTATGGTTGCTGCCTGAATGGCAGAGGGTGTTTCGTAGCCCACCTCTTTCAGTGAGCGCAACAAGCGTTCGTCGAGCCCGAGGGTGTCGAACCCCCCGCGCTCGTCTGGGGTGTCGGCGGTGGAATCGGTGGGGGAAGTAGTGGGGCTCGCGGGGTCTGCCGCCAGCTCGCTCTCGGCCG
>CAYSQG010000002.1:55605-81712 GCA_964433255.1 uncultured Leucobacter sp. | reverse complement strand
TCGGTGGGGGAAGTAGTGGGGCTCGCGGGGTCTGCCGCCAGCTCGCTCTCGGCCGGGGCATCAAAATTCTGCATCATACGATTCTACTCTGTTGTTCATGCACCACAGAGCAGCGAGGGTTTTGGGTCAATTCGCAGCGGGAGTTCATGCTCCAGTAAGCAGCGAGAGTTCTCTGAGCACCGACAGCACCTGCTCGTGCCTGTTAAAGGTGTACAGATGCAGGGATGGTGCACCCCCCGCGAGCAGCTCATGTCCGAGCGCAACCGTGTGCTCGACCCCAAGCTCTGGCGCAAACCCGCCAGCCTCTTGCAGCGCACGCTCAAGCGCTGGCGGCGCTGGCCTGCCCGCAAGTTCAGCAACCCTGCGCAGCTGCGCACTGCTCGACACTGGCATCAGACCGGGCAGCACCGGCATGGTCAGCCCACGGTCTGAGGCATCACTGACAAACCCCAAATATTCGTCAGCATTGAAAAACAGTTGTGTGATGGCAAACCCCGCACCAGCTTCTTGCTTTGCGATGAGCCAATCGATGTCTTCCTCTCGAGAGCGTGAAAGTTTGTGCCCGTTGGGGTAGGCGGCCACCGCGATGCGACCGACGCTGGTAAACGGGGGGCGTTCAGCTCGAATTTTTGCAATGAGTTCAATGAGATCCCGCGCTGTGAGCGAGTCATGCACAGCAAGCTCGTGTTCATCGGCATCGGGTCTCGGGTCGCCACGAAGAGCCAAGAAGTCGTGAATACCGGCATCCATCATGGTCAGTATTTCAGCGCGCAAAGCCTCACGTGCCTGCCCCGCAGTGGTGAGGTGCGCCAACGGCAAGACATCGGTGTGCTCGCGCACATATTTCAAGAGGTCCAGCGATGCGTCACGGTTGGAGCCACTTGCCCCGTAGGTCACCGAAATAAAATCGGGGCCAGCTTCAGCCAAATGCTGCACCGCGTGACCCAACGCCAACGCCGCAGCGCCGCTCCTGGCCGGGAACACCTCGAACGAGAAGCGCACCCGAGTCGCTTCACTGCCGCTCAGAAGCACATCGTTCAACTCGCCGCCCCGTTCAACTCTTCGCTGGCAAGCTGCGTGCCATGCACACGCGCAGCGATCTTGGCGAAGGCAACCTCACGAGCGAAATCAGGGGAACCGTGCTTCGGCTTTTCGTCAACGAGATAGGGCGAGAAGCCGCAGTCGTCTGTTGATCCAAGATATTCAGCAGGTATGAACCGTGCGGCACGAACCAATTGGGCTCGAATTTCGTCGGCGGTTTCAAGCTTTGGGCTGGTGGGGTTCGTCACACCAAGCAGCACTCGAGGGGTGGGGCCCGCCGAAATGGACCGACGCTTCAGCTGGTCTCCAGCGAGTTTCGCCACGCGATCCGGGTCTTTTTCGCTTGCTGCCTGCATCAAAAAATAGCCTGCCTCAATTTGAAACAACTCAGGGATCAACCCTGCGTAGTCAACGTCTGCGCTGTGCGCAGAATCGTTGGCGTTGCCCGGGCAGGTGTGCACCCCAACCGATAACCTCTCTGCAGGTGTGAGCTGATCTAGCACCCGGTTGATGAGGTCAATGAAACCTGCGAGCGCCCCCGGGCCAGCCCACGGTGCGCGAACGTCTTCACGAAGCGCTAGTCGCCCTTCAGTGAAGTCGATGCTGACGCGGGTGGCACCTGCAGCGAAGCAGCGACGAATGTCCTCGACACAACCTGCAACCACATCTGTGAGAAATTGGTCACGAGAGTAGTCGCCAGGCAGAGTGTCGGGAGCCATGAGAGAAAGCATCGAGGGCGATATGACGGCCTGTTTCAAGGGGAGGTGTGTGAATTTTTGGGCCGCGATCACGTCGTCTGCCGCCCAGGCTTCAAACCGAAAGGGGACCTGGGTCAGTCGTGGCATGACCCGGTGGTGGCCGTCGGCAAACACCGCAAACACGGCTCCCCCAGTCACCTTGTATGTCTGGGTGGACTGCCCCAAAGGGTAGGCCGCAAAACTGGTTCTGCGCTGTTCGCCGTCGCTCACAATCTCTGAGCCCGTTGAGCGAAGATGCTCAAGCGTGTCGGAAACTGCCTCGTCTTGCTGAGCCAGCAGTTCTTCGCCGGTAATGCGACCCGAATTGAACCCAAGCACAGCTTGCTGCAAGCTGAACGGCCGAGGAATAGAGCCAACCTGCTCGGTCGGCAGCCTGCCACCGTTGGGCCAGGGGTCACGCATCACGGCACTCCGACTGAACATTCACCATTTTATCGTACCGGCGCAGGCTTATGAGCGTGCTGCGCAGGTACCCTCACGTCAAGAACGGCTCGAGTTTGGCGAGGGTCTCACCGGTCACAAAGGCGTGCACCCGCGTTCCCGATTCAACATATTCGGTGTCGAGCACACGATTTCGCTCATGCAATTCAGCCACCAACTCACCCCGCTCGTAGGGGACCACGACGGTCACCTCACGATCGGGCAACGGTAAAGCTGCAGCAACCCTCGCTTGCAACTCGCTGATTCCCTCACCGGTGCGTGCCGATACAAACACGGCGTCAGGGGCGAGGCCATGCAATACCAGCCGTTGCGTGTCGTCAATCAGGTCAGACTTGTTAAACACCACAATTTCAGGGATCGCCTGAGCCTCGACCTCACTCATGACCTCGCGCACGGTTCGCAACTGGGCGCCAGGTTCGGGATGCGAGGCATCGACCACGTGCACAATCACGTCGGCGCCTGAAACTTCTTCGAACGTCGAACGAAACGCCTCAACCAGTTGGTGCGGCAAATTTCGCACGAAACCAACGGTGTCAGCGTAGGTGAAACGACGGCCGTCAGCGGTCTCCGCGTGCCGCACCGTGGTGTCCAACGTGGCAAACAGCTGGTTCTGCACCAGTGCGGTGCTGCCGGTGAGCCGGTTTAACAGACTCGATTTTCCGGCGTTAGTGTAGCCCGCGATGGCCACCGATGGCACCTCTGAACGCTTGCGATTAGCTCGTTTCGCCACACGGGCTGGCGCAAACCCTTTGATTTGCTGCCGAAGTTTCGCCATGCGCGTGTTGATTCGGCGACGATCGAGTTCAATTTTTGTTTCACCAGGGCCACGCGAACCCATGCCGGCCCCGCCTGCACCAACCTGGCCACCGGCCTGCCTCGACATCGACTCACCCCAGCCGCGCAGTCTTGGAAGCAAATATTCAAGTTGTGCAAGTTCAACCTGAGCTTTGCCCTCACGGCTTTTCGCGTGCTGACTAAAAATGTCAAGGATCACCGCAGTGCGATCGATCACCTTAACCTTCACCACGTCTTCTAGCGCGCGGCGTTGGGAGGGTGCCAGCTCGGTGTCGGCGATGACGGTGTCGGCGCCAAGCGCTTTCACCAGGTCTGCAAGCTCAGCCGCTTTGCCCTTTCCAAAATATGTTGCGGGGTCAGGGTTCGGCCTGCGCTGCAAGAGTCCATCGAGCACCTCTGCACCCGCAGTCTCTGCGAGTGCAGCAAGCTCACGAAGCGAATTTTCAGCCTCTTCCAACCCGTTCCTGGAGTTCGACGCATAGATCCCGATCAGCACCACCTTTTCCAGGCGCAACTGTCGGTACTCGACCTCGGTGACATCTTCGAGTTCGGTTGTGATGCCGGCAACGCGATTCAGCGACGCGCGTGCCTCTCGTTCGAGCCTGATGGCGTCAAGATCTTCGGCAAGCTGATCGTCAGCTGCTTCGCCAAGCGCTTGAGCGCCCCCAGACAAATCTTTAATGACCGTCGCGCTGCCCGCTCGGGAGGCGCGCTGCAGCACCCGCTCAAGCGGGTCGTCGCTCATGCGATTCTCAGTCGGTGCGTTGTTCACTGCGCGGCTAGGATCGGCGTGTGCCTCGAACCCGTCATCTGTGGTAAAACGTTTTGTCATCTGTGTCACAGTGTACGTCTGCAAACCAGAAGTGTCATGAGTTGTTCACCGAGAGCGCAGTGATGGCCGACTGCTGGGATACTTGAACCGTGACTGCACACTACTTCAGCGAGGTGCCCGGCGGCGAATTTGATCCGCGTGAAATTACCGTCGAACTTGCCGGCAACACCCATAGCTTGCTGACCGCTGGCGGGGTGTTTAGCCCGGAACACCTCGACCAGGGCACAAAGGTGTTGCTTCAAGCGGTTGCAGACGAACCTGCGCCAGAGGGAGCTCTGCTCGACCTGGGCTGCGGTTGGGGCCCAATCGCGCTCTCAGCAGCCCTTACACACCCTGAGATCGAGGTATGGGCGGTTGACATCAACGAACGGGCACGCACCCTTGCCGCTCTCAATGCTGAACGTCTGGGACTCACCAATGTGAGAGTTGCCGCACCCGATGAAGTGCCCGCACACCTCTCGTTTGCCGCCATTCATTCAAACCCGCCCATTCGTGTTGGCAAGCAAGCCCTGCACGAGATGTTGCAGCACTGGCTCCCCCGCCTCACGCAGCGTGGGTCAGCCCACCTGGTGGTCGCGAAGCACCTCGGTGCAGAATCGCTGCAGAAGTGGATCGCCAGCCAGTTCACCGATCTCACTGTCAGCAGAGTGGCCCGCGAAAAAGGGTTTCACGTTATTCGGGCAGCTCGATAGTTCCGCGAAACACCAGCTCGACCGGCCCGCTGAGAGACACATGTTCACCCTCTTCGGTGGCAAACATGCGAACCGCGAGTCTGCCACCCGGCGTCTCAACACTCCAGCTGTGCGGCATCTGATCGCCACCCCAGTGCCGAAACGCAAGCGCTGCCGCAGCGGCGCCCGTTCCGCTTGAGAGCGTTTCAGCGCCCACTCGATCGTGCACACGCATGCGAATTCTAGCCACGCCGTCTTTAATGAAGGGGTCTTCGGGCACTACAAATTCGACGCTGGTGTCACCGTCAGGCAGGGGGCCAAGCTCAGGTGAGTCAGCCAAATTCAGCGCTTCAAGCTTTGCGTCGTCAGAGAGGGCCGTGACCACGTGAAAACCGCCAAGCTCGATGCCTTGGCCGGGCCTGGACACGTGCAACCCACGGGCGTTGACCAAAAACTCATCAGCGAGTCGCCAACGACCAAGATCGACGGTGTACCCCGAGACGCCTGCCAGCACATCTCTCACGCCGTTGCGCGTACCGACTGGCACGGTGTCTCGCCGCTCGGGTGAAATATGCCCCGCTTCAATGAGTGCGTGCACCAACACTCGAACGGCGTTGCCGTTCATGTCTTGCGGCGAACCGTCGGCACCCCAGTAGTCAAAGAACCATTCGGCTTCTGGTTCTTCAGCAAGGATCGCCGCACCCTCTGGAACTGCACGGCTTTTGACCGCGCGAATCACCCCGTCCGCACCGATGCCGCTGTGTCGATCGCAGAGCGCTTTCACCCGCGTTGAGGTAAGCGTGACTTCACCCTCGGGATCAAAAAAGAGCACTGTGTCATTGCCAGAGGCGTGATATTTGGTGAAACTGAGAATTGGCACAGGCTCAGTCTATTGGCGCAAGATGAGCGACGTTTTGGCCATTCGTGACATCGATCCAGCGCACCTCTGGGTAGCGTTTGAACCAACTCACCTGCCTGCGGGCATACCGTCGCGTGAGTGCCTGCGTGTGCGCAATGGCTTCAGCCTCACTGAGTTCGTGCCGCAATTGAGCGAGCGCCTGGGCGTAGCCGATTGCGCGGCTCGCTGTTTTGCCGCGTTCGATGCCAGCAACCTGTAGCTCTGACACCTCATGCAACAACCCCTGACGCCACATCTCTTCAACCCTGCGGTCGAGTCGGTCAACTAACACCTGTCGTTCGCAATGCAACCCAAGCACCGTGGTTCGGTCACACCACAGCGTGGGTTGTTGAGGAAGAGTGACCTGTGCAGCTTCACCGAGCAGCGCAATCTCGAGAGCACGAACCACACGCCGTGGGTTTTTTGCATCCACTGCTTCGGCAGCTCGCGCGTCGAGTTGACGCAGCTGATCAAGCAACGGCTGCACACCTTCTGCCTCAGCTTCAGCTTCGAGTTTGGCCCGCAGTTGTTTATCTCGAGGAGGAAATTTGAAATCAAACAGCACGCTGGAGACATAGAGCCCGGACCCACCAACAAGTATCGCGTCGTGCCCTCGAGAGAAAATGTCTTGAATCGTTGCTCTTGCAGCGGGCTGATACCAAGCGACCGTGGCTTCTTCGGTTACATCTAACACATCAAACAGGTGGTGCTCGATGCCCTGCCACTCTGTCGCAGGGAGCTTTGCGGTGCCGATGTTCATGTTGCGGTAAAACTGCATCGCGTCTGCGTTGACAATCTCAACCTGCTTGCCGCGCTCCTCTCGCAACCGCTGCGCCAAGTCGATGGAGGCTCCCGTTTTGCCGGTGCCAGTGGCACCAACGATGGCCCAAAGTCTTGAAGAGTTCACAGGCTGCGCAGAGCCGGCATGCCCAGCCCTACCACTTGCGGTTCGACTGATGCCGCACCCGTCGAAGGCACTCCACAGCTTTCAGCTTCTCTGCGGTCGAAGGCGTCGCCGGCTCGTGTTCGCCGCACTTGGTACGCCTCGCTGTCGTCTGCGATCAAAAAGTATGGTGCTGCAGAGGTGACCCGAACTGTCACCACGTCACCCGGGCGTGGTTCTTGGTGCCCCTTGGGCACGGCAAAGTGCACCAGGCGGTTATCTTCGGCCCGACCGGACAGACGATGTGTTGCACTGTCTTTCTTGCCCTCACCAACGGCGACCAGCACCTGCACCGTGCGGCCTAGCTGTGCCTGGTTTTCTTCGAGTGAAATGCGCTCTTGCAGGTCAAGCAGTCGCTCGTACCGCTCTTGCACCACATGTTTTGGCACTTGGTCTGGCATGGTGGCCGCTGGAGTGCCCGGCCGTATTGAATATTGAAAGGTGAAGGCACTTTGAAAGCGTGCCTGTGCAACTACGCGCATGGTGTCTTCGAAATCTGCCTCGGTTTCGCCAGGAAACCCAACGATAATGTCGGTAGTAATTGCAGCATTGGGGATGCGGTCGCGGACCGCATCGAGAATGTCAAGGTAGCGACGAGAGCGGTAGGAACGTCGCATAGCTTTCAGCACAGAGTCGCTGCCAGACTGCAGCGGCATGTGAAGGGTCGGCATGACGTTCGGGGTTTCAGCCATTGCCTCGATCACATCATCAGTGAAGGCAGCCGGATGCGGGCTGGTAAAGCGAACTCTTTCCAGCCCCTCGATTTCACCCATTGCGCGCAGCAATTTACTGAAGGCGGTGCGATCACCAAACTCGACACCATAGGTGTTGACGTTTTGGCCAAGCAGCGTGACTTCGATTGCCCCGTCATCGACCAGGGCTTGCACCTCGGCCAAAATGTCACCCGGTCGGCGATCTTTTTCTTTGCCGCGGAGCGCGGGCACAATGCAAAATGTGCAGGTGTTGTTGCAACCCACTGAGATTGACACCCACCCGCTCGCAGCTGAGTCGCGCTTGGTTGGCAGTGTGCTCGGAAACACCTCGAGGGACTCAAGAATTTCGACCTGTGCTTCAGCATTGTGACGGGCTCGCTCCAGCAATGCTGGTAAAGAACCCATGTTGTGTGTGCCAAAGACCACGTCAACCCAGGGTGCTTTTTTGACAATGGTTCCTTGATCTTTTTGCGCAAGGCAACCGCCAACGGCAATTTGCATGCCATCACGCTCTCGTTTGACCGCGGCGAGCTGACCCAGGTTGCCATAGAGCTTATTCGCTGCATTTTCTCGGACTGCACAGGTGTTAATGACGACCACGTCTGCAGTTTCAGGGTCTGCTGAGGGGACGTACCCTGCAGCCTCAAGTGAGCCTGAGAGTCGCTCTGAGTCGTGCACGTTCATTTGGCAGCCCAGGGTTCGCACGGTGTAGCTGCGCCTGGTGCCGTCAGCCCGCAGGGCGGCCGGTGACGGATCAATAAGCGTGGTTTCAGCTGAGGGCATGGTCTAGATTCTACCTTTTCTGCCACTTACGAACCTTAACGAAAGCGAACAGCACCTCGAACACTCGCACGGTCAAGGGCTTCACGAGCAATTCGTGTGGCCTGCTCCCCGCTCCAGCCACGCCGGGCAAGAAAACCTACCAGGCGACGCTCAGCGGTCTGTCGATCGAGCCCGGAAAGCCTTGCTGCTCGCTGCTCGGCCGTGTCACGCAATAACTCAGTTTCGGCTTCAGCATCGAGTTCGCTCACAACCTCCTCGATGACCCCGTCTGCGAACAATCGTTCGCGAAGCTTCCTGCGAATCTGAGTGCGACTAGCGCGCTTGCGCTCACGAAGCGTTTCGCACACGACGCGCGCCAGGCCCAGGTCATCGAGATACAGGCTTGCTTCGCACTTCAATACCACCGCGTCAACATCGATTGGGTCGTGCTCTTTCGCGATGAGGTCACGCCTGAGCTCGCCGCTCGATCGCGCCTTACGAGCGAGCAGCTTCACTGCGTCTTCATAGACGTCTTCGTTCAACGAAGTGCTGTGAGCCCTGTTGCGTGTTGAACGCTCCGTTGTGACTGACGGCACGGCTGTTTCGGTGGTCACCGTTTCGGTGGTCACCGTTTCGGTGGTCACCTTTTCACTGTTCGCCGTTTCGTTGTTCGCCGTAAGGCGAGTGCGAAGCTGAATGACCTCAGCGAGCTCACCGCCGTCACGCTCAGAGGCGTGCGGCGGTTGAGCTGCTGTGGGTAAAAAACGAACGACCATGGTGGCTGCTCTAGGCACTCATGCGTGCTGTTTCGTCAGCATCTTCTTGGGTCGCCACATCGCTCGCCACATCGCTGCCAGATTCGACTACTGTGTGCTGATCAGCGCTGGCTGGGCCCTCTTTCACCCCGAGTTTGACGAGAATTTTTTCTTCTATCTCGGCAGCAATTTCGGGATGTTCAATCAAAAAGCGGCGAGAGTTTTCCATGCCCTGGCCGAGCTGTTCACCGTCGTAGGTGTACCACGCGCCGCTCTTTTTAATGAGGCCGTGCTCGACTCCGAAGTCGATGAGGGAGCCCTCCCTTGAAATGCCAATACCGTACAGAATGTCAAACTCAGCTTGCTTGAAGGGCGGAGCCATCTTGTTTTTGACGACCTTGACTCGCGTGCGGTTGCCCACTGCATCGGCGCCGTCTTTCAGGGTCTGAATTCGACGAATGTCGAGACGAACAGAAGCATAGAATTTCAGCGCTTTGCCGCCAGATGTGGTTTCGGGGCTGCCGAAGAACACGCCAATTTTTTCGCGGAGCTGGTTAATGAAAATTGCGGTGGTTTTCGTCTGGTTCAGACCACCGGTGATTTTGCGCAGCGCCTGAGACATGAGGCGAGCCTGCAAGCCAACGTGGCTGTCGCCCATTTCACCCTCGATTTCGGCCTTGGGCACAAGCGCAGCGACCGAGTCCACGACAACCAGGTCGACTGACCCAGAACGAATGAGCATGTCAGCAATTTCGAGCGCTTGCTCGCCGGTGTCTGGCTGTGACACCAGCAAGGCATCGATGTCGACTCCGAGCTTCTGCGCGTATTCAGGGTCTAGCGCATGCTCGGCGTCAATAAATGCAGCAATGCCACCGGCGCGTTGTGCGTTGGCGATGGCGTGAAGGGTCAGCGTGGTTTTACCTGACGATTCGGGGCCATAGATTTCGATGATGCGTCCGCGTGGGAGCCCGCCGATGCCAAGCGCAACATCGAGTGCGATTGAGCCAGTGGGGATCACTTCGACTGGCGGACGTTCGGTGCTGCCAAGACGCATGATTGCACCCTTGCCGAACTGCTTGTCGATGTTCGCGAGTGCCATTTCGAGAGCTTTTTCGCGATCTTTTTTCTCTGCCATCTTGGGCTCCTTGTGTTGAGGCGATGTTCGCCGGGTTGCTGCCTACCTTCTGTCGTAACGAAAATCGCCGACAAGGCCTGGTGGCTGTGCTTCAGACACTAGATCGAACCCCCGACACTCACTGCCGACAACTCATATCTGTGGTGAACCGATGCAGCAACGCACCTGTGAGCGAGAATACGCTTAGTCGAACACATATTCGAACGACACGCCGAATTGCGATGTGATTTAGTGACCCGGATCAATTAAGCCACGACCGTGGCGACGCTCAATAGGCACTTGCAGATCTTCGCACAGCGCCACCCAGACCTCTCTGGCCGGCACCCCCCGAGCAATAGCCTCCTCGGCTGTGCCGTGAAACTGAGCAAGCCAGTAATCCCGCATCAGCACAGCCGAATACACCTGCCCAAATTCTTCGGCCATGGCCCTCTGAAATTCGCTCTGTCTCATTGCCACACCAGTGGGCAGACGAAAGCGCCCGGCAATTCAGCCGAGCGCTTTCGCTGCAACATGTTGAAGTTAGCCCCGGGCAAGCAGTTCTGGCCCAAACCCTGAAACCAAGTCGGCAGGAACCGTGTCAGGCACCCGAACAGCGGTTTGCGAGGTCAGACCCTCGACAATGGCGAGTCGATCGCTTACTTCGCCCATGATGACCGACAGAGGGGTGTCTAACGCGAAGGCCACGGCGGCGAGAATTTCGCTTGACGCTTCTTTTTGTCCGCGTTCAACCTCGCTCAAATACCCGAGCGCCACACTGGCATCTCCGGCAACCTGGCGCAGTGTGCGTCCCTTTTGCAGCCGGAAGTCACGCAGCACATCTCCAACCTCTTGACGAAGCAGTACCATCGCATCCTCCTGTGTTCTGACACGAGCGAGTCGTGTGTTCGTTTCAGAGCCTTGCACTACAGACTAGCTGCTTTTAGTGTGCCTGGCCTTGCTGAGAATAACTGTTACTCTACCGGAATTATTCCTGTGGGTTTGCTGAACATGAGTCGACTTGACTCAAGTTTGAGTGCTGGGCCAACTCTGAGGCTACAACGACTCGATCTCGGCAATCAGTTCCTGCAGTGCAGCATGCACTGTTGCTTCGCGAATCTGCAAGCGAGTGCCAGACAATTGCAGATGAACTGCTCGCTCACCCCTGTCTGAACTCACCCCGATCCAGATCGTGCCGACTGGCTGACCTGTCTGGGGGTCTGGGTCTGGGCCTGCAACGCCGGTCGTTGCCACACCGATGTCAACGTGGCGATTCTTGACGTCTGCAGCGAGCGTGGCACCGCACGCCTCCCGCACCCCGCGAGCCATCTGTCTCGCTACTTCATCGTCAACTGGCCCATTGGTGCGCAGCAGCTCAGGATCGACACCGAGCAACGAGTGCTTCACAGCGGTGTCATATGCCACAATAGCTCCGACAAAGTAGTGCGAGGCTCCCGCTGCTGAGACAATTGCTGAAGAAAGTAAACCTCCCGTGAGGGATTCTGCTGCCGCAATGCGAAGTGCTCTGGAACTTGCGAGTGAGCCAAGTTTCATCGCCAGTAGCGAGGTGTCTGAGGTCACGAGACACCCTCAGGCTTCGGGCGGGTCATGCGAACAAAATTCACAACGTAGTCAATGCCGCTCGCGATGGTCAGCAAGACCGCAACGGTCATGGTGACGATATTGACCCACACGATCCAGTCGCCAACCACAGGCGCTAAGGGCAGCAGTGCAAGAGATATCGCCACCGACTGAGCGACGGTTTTCAACTTGCCCATCCAAGCCGCTGCCACCACCACCGTGCGTGCCTCAAACAATCGATGCACGGTGATACCTACTTCGCGAACCAGCACGACTATGGTCACCCACCATGGCAGTTCAGCGAGGATCGACAGGCCGACGAGGGCTGCGCCGGTAAGGAATTTGTCGGCGATCGGGTCTAGGAGTTTTCCGAGGTTCGTGACGAGGCCTCGGCTCCGGGCGATATAGCCATCCCAAGCATCGCTGGCAATCGCTACGATAAAAAAGATGGCAGCAGCCCAACGCAACGGACCCATTTGGCCATCGTCTGCCAGTAACAACCACAAAAAGAACGGGGTTGCGACAATTCTCGCACCGGTGATCACATTTGGGGTGTTCCAGTTGCTTGGTTTCCGATCGGGCACAGTCGGCACCTAGTCTCGGCCGGTGAGTTGCCAGGCGTCTTCGCTGTGTTCAATTGGCTCATCTTCTGCATAGGCATCAAATGGCTGATTGGCGCCCGACGCTGCCGCGCTTGGCCCGTCACCGCGAATTGAGGCAATCACCTCAGCAAGCTGCTCGGGGGCAACGAGCACGTCCCGAGCCTTCGAGCCTTCGGAAGGGCCGACAATGTCTCTCGATTCCATGAGATCCATGAGCCTGCCAGCCTTTGCAAACCCGACACGCAACTTTCGCTGCAGCATAGAGGTGGAACCGAATTGTGAGCTGACGACGAGTTCAATGGCTTGAAGCAACACGTCGAGATCGTCACCAATGTCTTCATCGATCTCTTTTTTCTGAGCAGATTGCGCCACATCTGAGCGATAGTCAGGAGCTGCCTGCTGTTTGACATGCGCAACCACCTTGGCGATCTCGCTTTCGTTCACCCATGCGCCCTGCACACGCATGGGTGTCGAATCGCCGTTCACCAATAGCAATCCGTCACCCTGACCTATCAACCGTTCCGCACCGACTTCATCAAGGATCACGCGCGAGTCGGTGCCAGAAGCGACCGCAAATGCGTAGCGGCTTGGCACATTCGATTTAATGACGCCAGTGACCACGTTGACCGAAGGTCGTTGCGTGGCAAGCACCAGGTGAATGCCCGCTGCCCGAGCGAGCTGTGTGATTCGCTGGATGGAATCTTCAACGTCACGTGGCGCCACCAACATGAGGTCTGCGAGCTCGTCAACCACCACCAGCAAATAGGGATAGGGCTTCAGCTTGCGTTCGCTGCCCTCGGGCAACACGATCGCACCTTTTCGCACCGCCTCGTTGAAGTCGTCGATGTGTCTAAACCCAAAACTGGCCAAGTCGTCGTAACGCATGTCCATTTCTTTGACCACCCACTGCAGGGCCTCGGCAGCCTTTTTGGGGTTGGTGATGATGGGCGTGATGAGATGCGGCACACCCTGATAGACCGTCAGCTCAACGCGCTTCGGGTCAACCAACACCATTCGTACTTCTGCTGGGGTGGCCCGCATCAAAATGCTGGTGATCATCGAGTTGATAAAACTGGATTTGCCTGACCCAGTGGCACCCGCAACTAAGAGGTGAGGCATCTTTGCAAGGTTCGCGACCACAAAGTCGCCCTTGACGTCTTTGCCGATGCCAATGGTCATTGGGTGTGTGCTGCGTTGCGCCTTCGCCGAACGCAGCACATCGCCGAGCGCGACGTTTTCGCGATCTTTGTTTGGAATTTCAATGCCAATTGCGCTTTTGCCTGGGATGGGCGAAAGAATGCGCACCTCGTTCGAGGCCACCGCATATGAGAGGTTCTTTTGCAGTGCGGTCACTTTTTCGACGCGAACCCCTGGACCAACTTCGATTTCATATTGAGTCACCGTCGGGCCACGTGAAAACCCGGTGACCACCGCATCGACACCGAACTGTTTCAGCACCGAATCAATGGCAGCGACCGTGTGCTCATTTGCCTGCGTCTTGGCCTTTGGCGCATCACCTATCGAGAGTGAGGCTTGGTCTGGCAGTTGGTACAGTTTCTCGGCCTCTTTGTGGGCTGGAGCAACCTCGAACGGAGTTGATTCACCCTCTTTTGGTACAGAGTCAAAATCGAAATCATCGAAGACTTCGGTAATTGAGTCGTCACCGAGCCCACTGCCCCCCGCGCCGGCGGTTGCGGCGACTGCGGCCTCTGCCGCTTCGAGGTCATCGAACAGCCCGTCAGCAAAGATTTCGGTGGTGTCGTTGTCTTCAAGTGCGGTGTCGAAGGCTCCTGAACGCGAACTGTCGGCACCGCCAAGCAGCTCAGTCATTGCGTCTTCGCCAGTGACAAAGTCGGGGTCTTGCTCGCGGCCAGATGCGTTGCGGCGCCACCAGGGCAATTGGTCCCGAGAAGCTTGATCAACCAAATCGCCGCCATCTGAGCCATCTTCTGGCACAGCAGCATGTTCACCAAACAGATACCCGTATGCCTGCTTCAGGCGAGCCACTATGCGACTCGGGGGCGTTTTCGTAATGATGAGCAATGAGAAAAAGAGCAACACCACCAACACGATGACCGCTACCCAGGCTGTGAGCAGCAGGAGCGGGGAGGCAATCAGCCAACCGAACAGGCCTCCGGCATCAGCCAGTTTGCCCGATTCAGGGCTTGGCTGCCCACCGAACACATGGGCCAGACCTGATGCACTGAACAACGCCAACACAATGCCAATAGCAATGCGCCGGTTGTCGTGCACGCTTAAGGGGTGATTGAACAGCCAGAGAGAGAACCCAACCATCACCAGAGGCAGGCCAAAAGCGATGACCCCAAATAAGCCCCCGAACGTGAAACTGCTCACCAATTCGGCCACTGAATTGCCAATAAAAAACCATTCGATTACTGCGCCTACCACTGCCAACAGCACGAGGGTAAATGGCATGCCATCCCGCCGCTCTTCGGGAGCCATGGGTTCAGCACGAAAAGCCCGGGCTGCGCCACCCACCGCGTGCGCGAGCAACAACCAAAACCGAACCAGTCCACTTTCGGTGCGCACCGGTTCAATTACCCGGGTTTTCGCGTTCGAACGCGAACGCGGTGAACGCGTGTTGCCACCCGATTTTGCGCGAGTCGAAGTCTTGCCAGCCATGCTCAGAGCCTACGAATACAAGTGCTTTTTTGCCTGCGTGGCCTCGGCGCGCCCCAAAACTCGCATGAGCGGAGCGGAGTTGAAGCTGGTTACTGCACGAGATCGACGGGCGGACTTTCTGGCTCAAGCAAGGCCGTAAACACAGCACCAACCCAGGTCACAATATCGTCTTCAGTGGAACGCTGCGCTGACCTTCCAACAACAGCGAGTGGGCTCTGCGAAGTTGGCCCAGCATGTGGCACGGGTACCATGAGCGTCTTCGTCGACTCGGTGTAGCGTGCGCCGGGATACAGCCGGTTCATGCGCATCTGCCGTGAACCTGGAAGCGTAACTGGTTCGATGCGCAACGTAGGCCCGCTGGCAATCACCTTCGTGAGCCCGAAGTGTGCAGCCCGTCGGCGCAGGGCCGTGACCGCTGCAAGCTGTCGAACTTCAATCGGAGGTTCCCCATATCGGTCGGTAAGCTCTTCAAGCACAAGTGCCACGTGGTCTTCTGGCGCGTGCGGGTGTGAAGCCGCCGAAAACTTTTGGTACGCCTCCAGACGTAACCGCTCGCTCTCAACATAATGCTCAGGAATGCGAGCATCCACTGGGAGCTCAAGAGAGAGCTCCTGAACTGAGGCAACATCTTCACCTTTGAACGTCGAGACCGCCTCTCCGATCATACGAAGGTAGAGATCAAAACCCACTCCGGCGATGTGCCCAGATTGCTCACCACCGAGCAGGTTGCCAGCACCTCGCAGCTCCAGGTCTTTCAGCGCAACCTGCATGCCCGACCCGAGCTCGTTGTTCGATGCGATCGTGTCGAGTCGCTCGTGAGCGTGTTCAGTGAGCGGTTTGTCTGGGTCGTACAAAAAATATGCGTAGGCGCGCTCGCGGCTGCGACCAACTCGTCCGCGCAACTGATGCAACTGACTCAGCCCATATTTATCTGCGCTGTCAATGATGATCGTGTTCGCGTTCGCGATGTCGAGACCTGTTTCGATAATCGTTGTCGAAACAAGCACGTCGTATTTTCGCTCCCAGAAGTCAAGCACCACCTGCTCAAGTTGATGTTCCCCCAGCCTGCCGTGGGCAACAGCCACCCGGGCCTCCGGAACAAGCTCAGCGATCTGAGCGGCAACACGGCCAATGGACTGCACTCGATTGTGCACAAAAAACACCTGGCCCTCACGCAACAGTTCGCGACGAATAGCAGCGGCTATTTGCTTATCGCTGCGTGGGCCAACGAAGGTAAGGATTGGGTGGCGATCTTCTGGCGCCGTTGCCAAGGTCGACATTTCACGAATGCCGGTCACCGCCATTTCGAGCGTTCGGGGAATCGGGGTCGCACTCATCGCCAAAATATCGACTCCGGTTTTGAGCTTTTTCAGTGCGTCCTTGTGCTCAACGCCGAAGCGTTGCTCTTCGTCAATGATCACAAGGCCAAGATCCTTGTACCTGATTTGATCTGACAGCAACCGGTGGGTGCCGATCACAATGTCAACTGTGCCTGCAGCCAAACCCTCAATGGTGTCTCGTGATTCTTTATCTGACTGAAAACGGCTGAGCGCACGTAGTCGCACCGGAAACCCCGCCATGCGGTTCTGGAACGTTTCGAGATGTTGCCCAACCAGCAGTGTGGTGGGAGCGAGCACCACCACCTGCTTGCCGTCCTGCACCGCCTTAAATGCCGCTCGCACTGCGATCTCAGTCTTGCCAAACCCCACGTCACCAGAGATCAGACGATCCATCGGAACTGCCCGCTCCATGTCACGCTTCACTTCTTCAATGGTGGTGAGTTGATCGCGAGTCTCAACGTAAGGAAACGCTTCTTCAAGTTCGTGCTGCCATGGGGTGTCTGGCGAAAATGCGTGCCCAGCTGAAGCCATGCGTGCCGAGTAGAGTTTCACCAGCTCAACCGCAATCTCACGAACCGCTTTTCGGGCTTTTGATTTTGCGGCGGCCCAGTCCCCACCCCCCATTTTGGAGAGGGTTGGGGCTTCACCTCCCACATATCGAGAGAGCTGATCGAGTTGGTCGGTGGGCACAAACAGCTTATCTCTCGGCATGCCGCGCTTCGAAGCGGCGTATTCAAGCACCAGGTATTCGCGAACTACCTTGCTCTTGTCTGCTGGGCGAGTGCCCCCAACCGGAACCATGCGCTGAGTCAGCTCAACGAATTGCCCAATACCGTGAGTCTCGTGCACCACGTACTCTCCGGCACGAAGTTGCAGAGGGTCGACCACGTGTTGGCCGCGGCGTTTGGCGAGCTTCGTTGGAGCCTGGTGCTGACTGATTGATCGACCGAAAAATTCGGCTTCACTCACGAGCATCAATTGCGTTTCACGACTTTCAAACCCAGCCCAGGCGGTGCCAGTAGCGAGATACGCCACACCTGCTTCAAGCTCATCGGGCACTTCGTCGACCATGCGCGCAGCCAGCCCTGCCTCTGCAAGCAAGTCGCGCGCGCGCTCAATCATGCCCGCCCCCTGAGCGGCAACCACTACTCTCCAACGCTCACGCAAACGTTGCCCGAGGTGCGCCAGTGCCGCAGCAGCTGCGTCTGAACCAGGGGCTGGTTTGGGTAACGATGAAGCCTCGATAACTACCTGCGTGTCACCAAAGTACCGAGTCTCATTCGGGTCGTCTGGCGCGTCTGACACAAACCCAGTCACGGTGTGCCAGGGTCGATCGCCTGCTGCTGCCCGCAACTCGGTCAAAGTGAGCATGCCATGGTCGTCAGAGGGTATCGGAGAGTCAGCCCCGGCAGTCGCTGAGGCCCACGCAGCCTCAAGGAACTCGGTGTTGGTCTCGGCAAGACTCACAGCTCTGCTCGCCACTCGTTCCGGGGACACCACCATCACCGCACTGTTTTTTGGGAGCATCGCAGTGATGGGTTTCAGTGTTGGCAGCAGCTGAGGCAACAGGCTTTCCATGCCCTCTACGGGCATACCGTTGCTCATTTTTTCGAGCATCGTGGAAAGAGCCGGCAATTGAGGAATCAGCTCCGCCGCCCGCGCTCGCACCTCAGAGGTGAGCAAGAGCTCCCGGGCGGGCCACAACTCAATTTCGGGCACCGGATCACCAGCACTGCGTTGATCGCTGACCGCAAAGTGGCGAATCTGATCGATCTCGTCGCCAAAGAAGTCAACTCGCACAGCCTGGTCTGCGGTTGGAGGGAACACATCTAGAATTCCCCCTCGAACAGCAAACTCGCCCCGTCGGGTTACCATGTCGACACGCGTGTAGGCGAGGTCAAGGAGTTGGCGAGCCAGTTCTGGCAACCCAGTCGTTTCTTGGCCTGGTCGAAGCACCACCGGTTCTGTCTCGGCAGCATGCGGCGAAATTGGCTGCAGTGCTGCCCGAACAGACGCAAACAACACCAGTGGGGTCTCTACTCGGTGTTCACGAAGCAGACGCAGAGCAAGCGCCCTGCGGCCAACCGTTTCAGCACTTGGGCTTAACCGCTCGTGTGGCAGCGTTTCCCAGGCGGCAAGTTCAGCAGTTGTTGCCTCAGGCATGAGTGACTCCACCGCTTGCCGCAACGACTCAGCCTCGCGACTGGTTGCAGCAATCACCAGCGAAGCGCCACCATCTCCCAGCTCTTGTCTGCGGCGAATCAGCCCGGCTATGAGTGCAGGGCGGAGGGCCTCTATCGCTGAAAAGTCTGTGCTGATGCTCGCACAATCAAGAGCCTTCGAGAACGAGGCCGAGTGGCGCAGTGCTCTCTCTACTCCAGCGAGACTCATCGCCCCTCACGTCCGTGAAATCGTTGTTGAGTCGCGGTAAGGCCATCGGTGACTATGCCCTCCGCGGCATCTGCGGCATCCTCGAGCAACACCGCCAACTGTTCTCGCTCGCTCGCGTGAAACGGGCGCAACACAAAATCGGCGGCGTCCTGCTGACCGGGTGGCCGACCAATGCCGATGCGTACTCGAAAGAACTCTGGGGTGTTCAACGCTTTCGCAATGTCACGCACCCCGTTGTGCCCCCCGTGACCACCACCCTGCTTGAGTTTCAATGAGTCAAAGGGCAGGTCAAGCTCATCGTGCAACACGACGACACGTTCGGCAGGCACCTCAAAATAGTTGGCTAGTGCGGCTACCGGGCCACCCGAGGTGTTCATGAAGCCATTCGATTTTGCGAGGATGAGTTTGGGGCCACCGTGGCGCAGATGCGCCTCGGCAACACGGGCGTTTGCGCGATGTGAGGTGAAACTCGCACCCATTCTGGCGGCCAGTACGTCGATGGCCATCTGGCCGACGTTGTGGCGGGTGATCTCGTATTGCGGGCCGGGGTTACCGAGCCCGACGATCAGCCACGCATCACTCATCAGCGTGCCCTTTCTTTTACGTGTGCGCCAAAACATGGAGGTTTGAAATCAGAAGTGAGCTGCGTGAGGTGCGACGAAACAAGCCCGCCAAGAGTTGGTCAACACCGACTCTTGGCGGGCTTGCCCGAGCATCACACTAGCTTTCGTCTGCGGCTGCCTCAGCAGTGTCGGACTCCGCACCCGCTTCTGCACGCTGTGCGACCACATTCACCACCAGTGCCTGTGGGTCGTCAAGCAGGGTCTCATCGCTGGCAAGCTTGATGTCTCCTGCGTGAATCTGCACACCTTCTTCGAGGCCCTCAACGTTGACTTCGATGTGCTCGGGAATATTGGTAGCGGGCACACTGAGTCGCAGCGTGTTGAGTTCCTGCAGCGCGTTGGTGCCGGAGAACGAGTGGCCAACCAGCACGATCGGCACCTCAACCTCAACGACCTCACCCTTGTTGATGATGACCAGATCGACGTGTTCGATAATTTGACGCACCGGGTCACGTTGCACGTCTTTCACAAGAACAATCTGCTTCTTGCCCTCGATGTTTAGCTCAATCAGAGCGTTTGCGTGACGCACAATGAGGCTCAGCGGGTGTGTCTCGACAGACAGATGCAGTGGCTCGGTTCCGTGACCGTAGGCAACCACGGGCGTGTGGCCAGCGGCACGAAGCTTGCGGGCGACACCCTTACCAAACGTGTTGCGCGGTGTGGCATCAAGCGCTATCGCGTTACTCATGATGTGTTTCTCCTTGCGGGCTTCAGCCCCTTGTGAGCGGGGCAAGCCCGCCCGGTCAGTATTGCCTCGCCGAATGGCGCGTCAGGAGGGCCCGCATGGAGGCACCACCGCGTCGATCACGGGCGCGAACGCCCCTCGCCGAAGTACAGCTCACCATAATACCTCATTTTGGTGAGCTGCATTGCCCGAGAATTGAAAGCTGAGCGTGCAGGGTAGGAGGTATTAGGCAGCGCCCTCAAACATGGAGGTCACTGACCCGTCTTCGAATACCTCATGAATGGCTTGCGCGAGCAAGGGTGCGATCGAAAGCACCGTGAGCTTGTCGAACCGTTTCTCGGGCGGCAACGGCAGAGTGTCGGTGACCACCACCTGGTCAATGAAATCCTGAGAGAGGTACTCAGTAGCCTTGCCCGAAAAAATGGCGTGGGTGCAGGCAATCGTGACACCCCTGGCCCCGTTTGTCTTGAGCGCTTCAGCGGCTTTTGCGATGGTGCCGCCGGTGTCAATCATGTCATCGACGACCACGCACCAACGATCTTTCACGTCACCAACAATTTCGTGCACGCTGACTTGGTTTGGCACCATCGGGTCGCGACGCTTGTGAATGATTGCGAGAGGAGCCCCAAGTTTGTCACTCCAAATATCGGCAACCCGCACTCGACCCATGTCGGGTGACACGACGGTGAGATCATCGCGATCAATGGTTTTTTTGAAGTGCTCAAGCAGCACAGGCATCGCAAACAGGTGGTCGACGGGTCCATCAAAAAAGCCTTGAATCTGCGACGCGTGCAAGTCAACCGACATGATGCGATCCGCGCCCGCTGCCTTGAAAAGATCAGCAACCAGCCGAGCCGAAATGGGTTCGCGACCACGCCCTTTTTTGTCCTGTCGCGAGTACGGATAGAACGGAGCAACGACAGTGATGCGTTTCGCAGAGGCACGCTTCAGGGCATCAACCATAATGAGTTGCTCCATGAGCCACTCATTAATGGGGTGGGTGTGACTCTGAATGACAAATGCGTCGCAACCGCGAACACTCTCATCAAACCTGGCGTAGAGCTCGCCGTTGGCGAAGGTGCGGGCATCGGTAGGCACCAACTCGGCGCCAAGTTCTGCAGCTACGCTCTCTGCCAGCTCGGGGTAGGCTCTGCCAGAAATGAGCACCAGTTTTTTCTGGCCCGCCATTTGAATCTTGCTCATGATGATTCCTTTTTGCTTCGTTCTGCAGCTTCTGCGCTCTGTGTGCCAGCACGATGCTCGGCCACCCAACCCTCAAGGTTTCTCTGCGGGGCGACATTCATGGCCAAAGAACCCGCAGGAACATCTTTACGAACCACGGTGCCGGCAGCGGTATAGGCGCCGTCTTCAATGGTGACAGGTGCGATCAACACATTTTTAGAACCAATGCGCACCGCATCACCGACCTTTGCGTGATGCTTTTGCACGCCATCGTAGTTCGCGAATATGGTGCCGGCCCCCACGTTGCTGCCCTGGCCAATTGTGGCGTCACCCACGTAACTGAGGTGAGGAATTTTGCTCTCATCGCCGATTTTGGCGTTCTTGGTTTCGACAAAAGCGCCAATTTTGCCGCCTTCGCCAAGTTCGGTCCCGGGTCGAATGTAGCTAAAGGGGCCAACCTCGCAATCGGGAGCAAAGACGGCCAGAGTGGCCTCACTGCGTCGAATTCGAGCACCCGAGCCAACCTCGCAGTCAACGAGCGTGGTGTCGGGGCCAATTACTGCTCCGGTAGAGATCGTGGTGGCACCGTGCAAGAACGTGCCCGGCAAGATTTCAACATCAGACTCAATGGTGACGTCGGTGTCGATCCAGGTGGTCGCCGGGTCTTGAATGCTCACGCCTGCACGCTGGTGCGCCAGGATAATTCGTCGATTTAGCTCCTGGCCGACCTCTGCGAGTTGTGCGCGATCGTTCACACCGGCAATGAGCCAGGTGTCTTGCGTGGCGACCGCTTCGACCACTCCCCCTGCGGCAAGAATGTGTGCGGCAGCGTCGGTGAGATATTTCTCGCCCTGCGCATTGTTCGTCTGAATGTGAGTGAGCGCGTCTTGCAGTGCTGCTCGGGCAAACACATAAATGCCGCCGTTGATTTCAGTGATCGAGCGTTGATCGTCACTGGCATCTTTTTCTTCGACGATGCCAACCATCGAGCCATCGCTGTCACGCACAATTCGTCCGAGCCCGGTCGGGTTGTCGATGATGGCAGAGAGCAACGTCATGCCACGGCTTTGCTCATGATGACCAAGGATCAGCCGCTGCAGCGTCAGATGGTCGATCAGCGGCACGTCACCGCTCAACACCACGACTGAGCCGTCGAACGACTCGGGAAGTGCGGCAAGTGCTAACTCGACTGCGCGTCCAGTTCCGGCAATTTCATCTTGGTCGACAATGCGGGTGTGAGGCGCGTGGTCGACGATGGCCTGCGATACCCGGTCTCTCTCGTGCCTGACCACGGCGATGATCTCTTGGGGGTTCAGCCCGGCCGCGGTGTCAAGCACGTGGGCAATGAGGCTGCGACCCCCAATGCGATGCAACACCTTGGGCAAGGCCGACTTCATTCGTGTGCCCTGACCAGCTGCAAGAATCACAACCGCGAGGTTTTCAGCCATGCGCGCCCTTTCGGTGAATGATTGCGCACCCGCACCCGCACACATTCGCGCCGGCCTGGGGCTGTTCGCGAAGTTCACTCGCGGACAGCGGCTCCGCCCCCAGGATTCGAACCTGGACCTAACAGCTCCAAAGGCTGTCGTGCTGCCGTTACACTAAGGCGGATCGTGCCAGCAATTGGCACCGTTCTATTCTGGCAGATGTCACAGCCAAGATTGAACGCAATAATAGATGAATGCATGAACCCGACGATGTTGACCTCATACTTCGTGATTGGTCTGCGGCAAGATCCGACCTCGACATCGCTCCGATGGCTGTGTTCTCGCGCATTTCACGAATTGCGAAACGTCTCGACAAGGTGCGTGCCCTGGCATTTGAACGCAGCGGCCTGAGCGCATGGGAGTTCGATGTGTTGGCGGTGTTGCGCCGAGGTGGCGCACCGTACCGCCAGAGCCCGAAGGTGTTGGTGAAACAGACCATGGTGTCAAGTGGCACCATGACGAATCGAATTGACCGAATGGTCGAGCGAGGGCTCGTAAACCGACTGACCGATCCAAACGATGGTCGAGGCGTGTTGGTCGAAATGACCCAGCAGGGGCAAACCCTGGTCGATGCCGCAATCACCCGCCTGGTTGACGCCGAAGACCAGCTCATCGGTGCGCTGAGTCGCGCTGATCGGGAACGCTTGGCAACCCTGCTTCGACGACTGACCCTGAGTGTGGATCGCTTTGGGTCAGGTCATTGAGCACCCGCAGCATTCACCTTTGTTGTTCATCAGCACAGCCACTCCAGGTCAGGCAGTTGCGGGCACACCCCGAGCTACCACCTCGGCACCGGTCGCAGACTCGGGCCACCGATTTCAAACGCGTACGCGTAACTGAGCAGCGCCAGATCATCGTAGGCGCGGCCAGCAAACGTGAGCCCCACCGGCATGCGAGTGTCACTCATCTGTCCCATCGCTACCGTTACTGTGGGAATGCCAAGATGTCGAATCGCATAGTTGCCGTTCGAGAAAAAGACCCCATTCGACCAGGCATGATCCGCGGCAGCAAGATCACGTTCCGCATTTTCGCGGCCAACATCAGCGTTTGCAGGGAACACCACCCCGTCAAAACTGTGTTCGTCAAGCCAAGACTCAAAGAGTGCTTCACGAAGTTGCACTAGCGCACGAAGTCCGTCAGCAAAATCGGCGCGTTCGCGCGGATCAGCAATCCCCTGCTTCGCCAACTGCACCACCTGACGGTATCGGTTTGGGTAGTCGTCCACTTCTTCGTAGCGATCTGGCAACGTGCCGGGCGGGGTTGGAAAGATGAGATCGGGGTCGATCTCTGCGAGCGCGGCACAGTGCGGGTCTCCGTTAGCCTGCAAAAAGTCCTGCCAGCCAAACGCCAAAAAGTGGGTGAATTCTGTGTCCATCCACCCGTCGGGCAACACGCCGAGGGCCGCGACGTGTTCTTGACCTGGCCGATCACCCTCATATCGTTCGATCAGGGGGAAATCGGTTTCTAACACCTCGGCACCGAGTGATTCGAGTCGGTCGCGAGCCTGCTGCCACAGATGCAAAACCGAGGGTCGAACCGCAATCGGAAACGCTGGGTCCTTGCCAAGATACATTCGTGGCACCGCGAAACGCTTTCCCTGCAGCGAGTCACTGCGCTCAAGCTGCGCAAACGACGGCGGACGAAATGCGTTCGGACTAGGCAATTTCAGTACCTGTTGATTGCGCCAGAAGTCGCCACGGGTGATCTGGTCATCTTGCATGAGCACGTCGAGCACGCGCAGCATGTCAGGCATTGAGCGGGTGTGCGGCACGACCACGTCTCTCGCCGGGAACAGCGGCCAGTTGCCCCGAATGCTGAGCAGCCCCCAGCTCGGCGTATAGGCGCAGAGACCATTGTTTGAGGCTGGGCTGCGGCCGCTTGAGACTGTCTCTTCGCCCATGCCAAAGAGTGTCATGCTGGTTGCGGTGGCCACACCAGATCCATTCGAGGATCCCGAGGCGTAGGCCGCGGGCAGATAGTCGGGGTTGTAGGGGCTCTCGGCCCTGCCATAGACCCCCCGCTGCATTCCACCATCGGCCATGGGTGGCATGTTGGTTTTGCCGATGAGCACGGCACCGGCTTCACGAAGTTTTTCAACCGAAAATGCGTCCCACTGGGCAGTGAGCGTGCGGAACGCGGGCGAGCCTGCGGCAACCGTCAGCCCCTGCACCATGTATGAGTCTTTGACGGTGAAGGGTATGCCCTCAAGGGACCCGACGTTGCCCGCTGCTCGCCTTGCGTCGCTCGCTTGGGCTTCCTTCAGTGCATTCGGATTGATGATGGGGACAGCGTTGAGACAAGGTCCGTTGCGATCAAGGGCGTCGATGCGATCGAGGCACCACTGTGTCAGTTCAACTGCAGTGGTGTTCCCCGCTGCCAACGCTTCGAGCGTGTCAGCAATGTTGGCTTCGACGGGGTCGAAATTCAACGCTCGCTGACCCTGCCGAAGAGGTTTGCAATCGGTGCAATCACCAGTGGCCTCGCGGCCCAGGTGACGGCTGCAGTGACCAGGAGCCCGGCAGCGAACCACCAGAACCCAACCCAGGAAACCTCTGGGGTGCCAGCAAACATATGGTTCAGGTTCTTGAGCGCACCGGTGGCGAACACCAGGAACACGTGCACCAGAATGAACAGCACGAAGAACAACATGACCGGGTAGTGCACTGCACGTGCGACTGGCGCAGGATACAGCTTGTTGAGCCGATCAGCTTTCTCGGGCCACCACTCGCTCATGCGCACCCCTGTGAGAGCTGCCAACGGGGCGGCAATGAACACCACGGTGAAGTACATCAACTGCTGCAGTGAGTTGTAGTTGACCCACCCGTCTTCGTGCGGCCATTCGAGGGTGAGGTACTGCAAAGCCGCGCTGAGGGCGTTCGGGATCACCTCCCAGCTCGTTGGCACGATTCGCGCCCAGTGCCCACTGACAAACAGCAACACCACAAAAATGATGCCGTTGGTCAGCCAGAGCAAGTCGATGCTCGTGTGCAACCAGAGGTAGATGCTGATTTTTTTGCCACCCTGTTTCGGGGTGTAATAGGCGTCGGGTTTTTGCTGGCGCCTCACCAGCAACCCGCTGCGAATAATGAGCACCATAAAGAAGAAGTTCAGGAAGTGGGACCAGCGAGCCCAGGCCGGGAACCCTGGATCCACAAATGCCGGGAGCGCGTATTCGCCCGGATAGCGTTGCATAAACTCGGGCACTCCGGGAAGCGTTGTCACGCCGCGGGCAGCCAGCACAATAATTCCTGCGGCGGCAATAGCCCCACCACCCCACAGGCCCAAGAATTTGGCCCACTGGGCAATGGTTTTCGAGCCAATGAGTTTGGGCTCAGCTGCTGCCTTCTTCACCTGTGTCGCAGTTGCCGAGGTCGCGGTCGCCGAGGTCACAGTTGCCGAGGTCACAGTTGCCGAGGCCGCGGTTGAAGTGGGCGCCGACTGTGTTGCAGGTTCTGACGCTATCTCTGGCGCAGATTCGGTAACTGGGGCTGTGACAACCGGTGCTGAAAGATCAGCTGGGGCACCCTCTTTCACCATCCGCTGCGATGCAGCAAGAGCTGCATCAGCTGGTTGAGCAACCTCTTGGAGAGCCGGTTCGGCTGCTGGTTGGGTGGCTGATGTGGAAGACGGAGCCGCTGCCACCGATCGGGTGAGTGTCACCGTTGCCGCGAGCGGCCAAGGATCACCACCCACCACGCGAGGCAACCCCCGGCGAAGTGAAACCTCAGAGGTTACGGTCTCACCGGCGTAAACAGGCGCGGCTGGCACATGCGAGTCCGAAACACCTTTGGATGGCAAAGACGGGGTCGACACCGTCTCGGATTGCACAGACGGGGTCGACACCGTCTCGGAT
>CAYSQG010000002.1:0-55505 GCA_964433255.1 uncultured Leucobacter sp. | reverse complement strand
GGCAGTCGCCTTGGAGGCATCAGGGATTGGACCTGCTGCGGCAAGACCCGCCGAAACTGCTGATCGGGTCAGAGCAATCGTTGACGCTGGCGGCCAGGGATCTCCACCCGCCACACGGGGTAGCCCTCGGCGAAGGGACACCTCAGAGGCGACTGTGTCGCCTGCAGCCTCGACCGAAGCAGCGGCCGAGGCTGGCGCGGTTGCGGCAGGTGCTGGTGCGGTTGCGGCTGGCGCGGTTGCGGCAGGTGCTGTTGCGGAAGGCGCTGGCACAGAAGGCGAAGATGTCTCTGACGCCGCTGTTGAGGAGTGAACTGTGTCGGCAGCCTCTGTCGCAGCAGTCGGCGCAATCGGCGCTCTCACATCACCGCCCTCAGGCCAGGGTTGACCCCCTGGTGTGCGAGGCAAACCGCGTCGCATGCGCTGTGAGTAGGTCGCCAAGACTACGCCTTCAGCTTTTCAATTTCGGCGATCAATTGCGGCACCACCTGGAACACGTCACCAACCACGCCGAAATCAGCAATCTCGAAAATCGGTGCTTCGGGGTCTTTGTTCACAGCCACAATGAACTTCGAGGTCTGCATGCCCGCACGGTGCTGAATCGCACCAGAGATGCCGAGCGCAATGTACAGCTGCGGAGACACCGACACCCCGGTTTGCCCCACCTGATAGGACTGAGGAACCCACCCTGAATCGACCGCAGCACGAGACGCGCCAAGGGCGGCACCTAGTGCATCTGCGAGCTGCTCGGCAAGCACGAACTGTTCCTGTGATCCGAGCCCGCGACCACCAGAGACAATTGTTTTGGCGCCCCGCAACTCAGGCCGTGACCCACTGCTGACCGCAGGCTCAGTTGACACCACACGAGCCGACCTCGCACCACTTTCAGTCACATCGAGGGTGTGCACATTCGCAGGCTGCGCCTCAGCCCTGGCATCGACGGCTCCCTGACGAAGCGTAATGACCGGGGCGCCGTGAGTCACCGCAGCGCCCACATTGTAGGCACCTCCATAGGCGGCGTTCAGTGCGGTGACGCCTTCAGCGTCACGGGCCACCCCAACCGCATCTGAAATGATTCCTGAGCGAGTGCGCGCAGCAAACCTACCCGCCACGTCTCGGCCTTCAATTGAATGAGAAATCAGCACGGCGTCTGGGTGCACGAGCGACGCCGCAGCGGTCAGCGCATCGGTGGCACGTGCAGAGAGCTGATCGGTGGCATCAGCGCGCAGCACCGTCACCGCCCCGAGTTCAGCCGCCTGCGCTGCAGTGTTTTCGTCACCGATCACCACCGCAACAGGTGAGCCGATGCTGTTCGCAGCACCAAGCAAGGCCGCCGAAGATTTCGCAAGTGTTCCGTCATGGTTGGTGTCGAGAAGCACCAAGATTGAGTCAGCAGCAAATTCCATGTTCGTGTTCTCTTTCTAATTTCAGTCTCACACCAGGCGGTTTTCGGCAAGAAACGCAGCAAGCTGGCCAGCCGCAGTGCCATCGTCTTCAACTTTGACGCCCGCAGCGCGAGGTGGTCGCTCGCTAATATCGATCATGATTGACCTCGATGCGGTCATGTCGGTTGCATCGACACCAAGATCAGCGAGAGTTTTCACCTCGAGGGGTTTCTTTTTCGCGGCCATGATGCCCTTGAAGTTCGGGAAACGTGCGTCCGGAAGCGACTCGTTGATCGAAATCACCGCCGGTAATTCGGCAGACACCTGCATGACAGAGCTGTCCGAATCACGCGAACCCGACACCTGTGAAGCTTCGATCTTGACCGAACCAAGGTTCGTCAGGTGAGGCACCCCAAGCAGCTCGGCGAGCATCGCCGGCAACATGCCAGCTGAGCCGTCAGTTGACTGGTTGCCGGCGATGACCAGGTCAAAAGATTCAGCCCTCAGCGCTGCGGCGAGCACCTCAGCGGTCAACCCCAAGTCGGCACCAGAGAGCGCCTCATCTGCAATGTGAGTGGCTGCAGCTGCCCCCATCGCCAGACCTTTACGAATCGAGGCAACAGCCCCCTCAGGCGCCATGCTTAACACTGTGACTTCGGTGCCCTCGTTCGCGTCAGCGTAAGTCAGCGCAACCTCAAGTGCCCGTTCGCCGATTTCATCCACGACCGGGTCAGACGCCGCGCGATCGGCAAGACCGGTCTCGAGATTGAGTTTTCGGTCACCCCAGGTGTCTGGTACTTCTTTCAACAACACAACAATTTTCATATTTCCAGTCTCTCGATGAAACGTACGTGGACAAATGATCTACCAATAATACTTTGAAGCCATAATAATTTCTTCATCGTGAAAATCGTCTTACCCCGTATCAGCAATTTTCGACGATCATTTGCTGCCGGTAATTGCACGTGCGACGATCTCACGCATGACTTCATTCGTGCCACCGTAGATGCGGTGCACACGAGCGTCGACAAACGCCCGCGCGATGGGGTATTCCATGATGTAGCCGTACCCGCCATGCAACTGCACTCCCGCATCGAGCACCTCCCACTCACGCTCCGTAGCCCAAAACTTCACTTTCGCAGCCTCTTCGGGAGTGAGTTTGCCGTCGTTGTAGAGCTCGATAGCCCGGTCAACGTATGCCCACAAGACGTCAACCGTGGTGGCCATGTCGGCGAGTTGAAAACGAGTGTTCTGAAAATCTGCCACTGCCTGGCCGAAGGCCTGACGATTTTTCGTGTACTCCAGGGTCCATTCGTATCCGGCTTCGCTCGCCGCAGCGGCAGCCACCCCGATCGAGAGTCGCTCAAGTGGCAAATTTTTCATGAGCTGCACAAAACCCTGGCCCTCAACACCACCGATCAAATTTTCCGTGGGAACAAACACGTCCACAAAACTCAGTTCAGCCGTGTCGTGACCGTGAAACCCCATCTTGTTCAGTTTCTTACCGTGGTCAAACCCTGGCATGCCATTTTCGATGAGCACCAGGCTGAACGCATCGGGGCGAGTACCCTCACCCGTTTTCACGAATGTCACCAGCAGATCGGCAGTCTTTCCGCTCGAAATGAATGTTTTGGCACCGTTCACCAGGTAGCCACCATCAACCTTTTTGGCCGTAGTTGACACACTCCGTAGATCACTACCCGCACCCGGCTCGGTCATTGCCAGAGCGCCAATGACTTCGCCAGTGGCCATCCTCGGCAACCACTTCTGCTGCTGCTCATCGGTGCCGAAGTGCACCAGATATGGCACCGCAAGATCGTCCTGAATCGCACAGGCCGCCGCAAAAGACCCCAGGCCGGCCCGAATCGTCTCTTCGTTCACGATGGCACGGAAGCGGTAGTCGAACAACATGCCCGCTCCACCGAATTGTTCTGGCACA
Organism: uncultured Leucobacter sp.; assembly: GCA_964433255.1. Taxonomy (GTDB): domain Bacteria; phylum Actinomycetota; class Actinomycetes; order Actinomycetales; family Microbacteriaceae; genus Leucobacter. The sequence goes on along the minus strand of CAYSQG010000002.1, from coordinate 52,184 downwards.
GACAAGCCAATAATGCCGTGTTCACCAGCAGCCAGCATGGTCTCGCGGCTCACCTCGCCTTCGCGATCCCATGCCTCACGGATTTCGTTGGTTGCATAGCGGCGAATGAACTCTTTGACTACATCACGAAACGCTTCATGATCCTCGTCATAAATTATTCTTTCCATTTGCTCATCCTTTCAGCAACAAGATGGCCAGACCAGTGAATTCTTAGTGGGGTGAACTGCCTGCACCAGTCTGTGTGGAATTGATTTCTCCTGCAGCAACGGTTTCCGCGAGAGCGTACACACGAGGCAGGTGATGAGCCCCGTAAAAATCGGCCTCCAGCAGTCGACGATCTGCTGAGCTCGCACCTTGTTCACTCGCCAAGACCGCCGTAACCATCACAGCGTGCATCCACCCGCCAATCAGCAGGCTGAGCATCTCTTGATAGGGCACCGACACCGCAAACGCATCGCGCTGATCAGCTGCAGCGTTGCGCAAAAGTGCTTCGGTGGCTTCGGTAGACGCCGCCATCGCCCGCTGCAGGCGTTCAGTAGTTCGCTTGGCAACTGGGTGATCGAAGGCGCGGAGCTTGTCGAGTTGGGCATGAATCATGGCCATGACGTTTGACACCGTGCGCCCCCCATCACGCAACACTTTGCGACCAACCAGATCGTTTGACTGTATAGCGGTAGTGCCTTCGTAAATGGTCATGATGCGCGCGTCACGAAAGTGTTGAGCTGCACCGGTGTCTTCAATAAAGCCCATGCCACCGTGCACCTGAATGGCGTCCGAGGCAATCTGCACCGCTTCTTCGGTGCACCATGATTTCAGCAGGGGGATAAAGAAATCAGAGAGCACGCGCAGTTCTTCGTCAGCTTCACGGTCACGAAAGTCAGCTGCCAAGACCGCAAATGCGCGCATGGCTGAGATGCGGCTCGCCATCGAGAGCAGCAGGCGACGAACGTCAGGGTGCTCGGCAATAGTCGCCCCGGCCTCTCTGCCAATGACTTGGCCTTGCACACGTGACTGTGCATATTTGTGTGCTCGTTCGAACGCGCGTTGCGACACACCGATGCCCTGCATGCCCATTGCGAACCGGGCCTCGTTCATCATGACGAACATGCCTTCGAGGCCATGATGCAATTCGCCAACGAGATACCCGACTGCATCGTCGTATTGCAGCACGCAAGTTGGACTGGCGTGAATGCCCAGCTTATGTTCGATGCTGACTGTGGTGACCGCGTTTCGCTCGCCCAGAGAGCCATCTGTGTTCAGCAGTACCTTTGGCACAAGGAACAGCGAGAGACCTCGGTGCCCCTCAGGTGCGCCTTCCGTTCGGGCCAGCACTAAATGCACAATATTGTCAGCGAGGTTGTGATCACCCCAGGTGATGTAAATTTTTTGGCCCCGGATCAACCAGGCACCGTCACCACGATCCTTGGCAAGAGTCCGAACAGCTCCGAGGTCAGTGCCTGCTTGCGGCTCGGTGAGGTTCATGGTGCCAGTCCACTCCCCGCTGACCATCTTGGGAAGGTAGGTGCTCAATAATTCATCTGAGCCGGTGGCAGTGAGAGCGCGGATCGCACCCAAAGTCAGCATCGGGCACAGGGCAAAGGCCATGTTTGCCCCGTTCCAAAACTCACTGAGCGCTGCGGTGATGGTCTCTGGGAGGCCGTCGCCGCCCGCTCTTTCGGAGGCGGCCGCAGAGATCCAACCGGCTTCTGCGAAAGAACTGTATGCCGACTGAAACCCTTCGGGCAGCTGCACGGCCCCGTCTATGAGGCGCGCGCCCTGCTGATCTCCGATCCGATCAAGTTTGGCGAACACTTCACCTGCAAAATCTGCGGCCGCATTAATGGCGTCCATTGCGTCACCAGCAGTCAGTTCACCATTGGTCGATCGAGCCACCAGGTCTTCACCAAACGCTTCACCGAGCAGAAACGCATACTCATCCGTCGGTGGGGTATAACTTGACAGGTCACCAGCAAATGAGTGCAGTGTCGAATCAGTCGCCATGGTAGCTCCCTTGTGAGTGTGCGCAAGTGTGTTGAGAACATTCTGCATGAGACTCAGTCTCATTTCAAGTGCAAATAAATTGTAGGTGTCTAGAAATTAGCCATTTCAGCTCAAAAGAAACTGACACCGAGTCTCAAATGTGATACTTTCAGCCCATGAATCGACAAAGTGCAGACAGCCTCGATCAGTTCGCCACAAACGCTACCGCCGCCGCGGTACGATACCTCGCCGCTCACGGTTTCGAATCGACAACTGCCGCCGAACTCGCTGATGCAATGGGCATGAGTCGCAGCACCTTCTTTCGCCGGTTTGGCAGCAAAGAAGACGTGATTTTCATTGATCATGAACTCGCTCTTGCCCGGCTGGAACAGCTGCTTGACGACATCACTGAGTCAAGTGTGGCCGCCATCATTCAGGGGCCTGTCGAGGTGCTACGATTCCTCACCAAAGATGAGGCAACGGCGCGGCTGCGGTGGCAACTCGTTCGTGAACATGAACAACTGCGTGAGCGGGAACTCGTTGGCACTCACAAATACGAGCGCGTGTTTGTCTCGTTTCTGCAACGTATCGTCGAACCACACACCCCGAGTTGGGTGCCTGTGGCGCTTGCTGCAGGGTTGGTAGCGGTGCACAACGCAGCGCTGAGGGGCTGGTTGCGAACAGGGAGCACTCAAGTGCTCACCGCACTTGAACATGACCTTGTTGAGCTGGTGAATCGGTTTTCACCCTGGTTTTCTGGAGTGAGCGATCGCGGTGATTCACGCGTGATTGTTGCCGCATTCCGCTCAGATTCACACCCCGACGAGGTGCTGAGCGCCGTGAGTGCACAATTGCGCTAGGCCAGAAGACCACCCCCACCCCTGTCAAACGCGTTAGTTCTTTTCAACCCCCTTGAATGGCAAAGAGCAACCTGCTTACTGTGGAGATCAGTGAACTACTGCTGTGAGGGGAGACATCATGTCAAAAGACGGAAAATCCGAACCCGGCCTAGAACAATCAACAGACGAACTCGAAGGGGTTGAAACTGTTCATCCCAGCAGACACAACCCAAATGAGGTCGTGAGAGAAGATGTCATGAGCGATCCGGCATTAGGCGATCATCTTGGATCGGACTGGAGTGATGAGGGCGGGGCTGCGCCCGAAGGCCCAGCAACATTTCTCGCAGATGGTGAACACGAGTAAGGGACGCCGATTTTGAAGTCGGCGTCGCTGACTCTTTCATGTTCACGTGCATCAGCTCAAAGTGTGTGTTGCTGTATCTGCAGCACTCTGCAGGTCAGACTGCATCTGGTCGATTTCGAACGCGGGGTCTGTGATGCAGATTTGTTCTGGGGGAATGCGGACACGGGCGCATGGCCACTCGTGCACAATTGCGCTAGGCCAACAGTTCGCTGAGCTCCAACCACCGGTGCTCGAGTGCCTCGACCTCTGTTTCTAGGGCGCTGATCTTCATCATTTCGAGATTGAGCATTTGGTAGTCGGTCTGATCAAATTCCGCGAGCGCTTCACGAGCCTGGGACACCTCTTCGTGCAGCTTTTCGATGCGTCTCTCGGCTGCAGCCAGTTCTTTTTCGGCAGCCCGACGCTCAGCGCCAGAAAGCATGGGTGCATGATGCACGGTGACGGCCAACTCTGCATCAGTATGGGTGGTGCGAACTGGCCGCTGGCCCGAGGCGACACCCGCACGTTGCTGCTCCGCGCGAAGCTGTAAATATTGGTCCACCCCACCGGGTAAATGCCTGAGTTCGTGGTCGAGTATCGCATATTGCTGATCAGTGACCCGTTCAAGAAAATAGCGATCATGTGAAACCACAATGAGCGTACCCGGCCAAGAGTCAAGCAGGTCCTCTATGGCCGCCAACATGTCGGTGTCCAGGTCGTTGGTTGGCTCATCTAGGATCAGCACGTTTGGTTGCGCCAGCAAAATCAGCAACAACTGTAGTCTGCGCTTCTGCCCGCCCGAGAGATCTTTCACCGGCGTGGACAATTGTGCACTGGTGAAGCCCATGCGCTCGAGCATCTGCCCGGGCGTGAGTTCTTGCGCTTTTGAGCCGGTGCCCACCGTGAAACTGGTGCGCAACTGACTGATGACCTGACGAACCGGTTCCGTTAGGTGGGCTTCGAGTTCCTCGAGTCGCTGTGTGAGCGTCGCCACCTTGACCGTTTTTCCCCGCTTCACTCTCCCCGAAGTGGGTTGTACCGTGCCGGCAATCAGCCCGAGCAATGTCGACTTTCCAGCCCCGTTGACCCCAAGTATGCCGGTTCGCTCACCGGGCGCCAGCAACCAGTCGACGTGTTGCAACACCACGTGGTCGCCGTAGGTCACGCCTGCTTCAACCAGGTTCACGACTTCTTTGCCGAGCCTGGTCAGCGCGAGTGATTTCAGTTCGGTGGAATTTCGCAGCTCGGGCACATCAGAAATGAGTTCGTTTGCGGCATCGATGCGAAACTTCGGTTTGGAGGTTCGCGCCGGAGCGCCACGACGCAACCAAGCAAGCTCTTTTCGTGCGAGATTTTGCCGCTTCTGTTCGACCGTGGCCGCCTGCCGATCGCGCTCCACACGTTGCAAAATGTAGGCAGCATAGCCGCCTTCAAAGGGTTCAACGATGCGATCGTGCACCTCCCAGGTGGCGTTTGCTACCTCGTCGAGAAACCAGCGGTCGTGAGTCACTGCGAGCAGGGCTCCCGCATTCGCGGGCCAGCGGCGCTTCAGATGATCTGCCAACCACGCGATGGCCTCGACGTCGAGATGGTTGGTTGGCTCGTCTAGGGCGAGGATGTCCCACTCCCCTGCGAGCAACCGTGCGAGTGCAACTCTTCGGCGTTGCCCGCCGCTCAGGGCTTCGATCGGCTCGTGCCAGTCAAGATCTTGCACGAGGCCAGCAATGACCTCCCGAACCCGAGGTGAGCCAGCCCATTCGTGTTCGGGCGTGTCGCCAACGATGGCGTGGCCGACCGTTTCTCCCCGGTCAAAATGGTCTTCTTGATCGAGCACTCCGATGGTGGTTCCACCTCGAACCGTGACCCGACCACTGTCGGGCGTGCGCCGGCCAGCTAACATGAGCAGCAGCGAAGATTTTCCGTCGCCATTTCGCCCAACAATGCCGATGCGATCACCCTCAGCGACGCCAACGGTGACCGCTTCAAACACCACTTTTGTGGGCACCTCAAAGTGCAGGGCCTCAGCCCCGAGCAGGTGCGCCACTAGTTACTCGAGCAGCAAGCGCCCCCGCAGCAACTCCCAGCCGATTCCTGCTCACCGAGCAGATTCAAAACCTCAGAGCTCTCGGCGGCCGCTGCGGCCGCGATCGAGGCCTCGGTGTTCAGTTGGGCGGTGTTGGTTTGTGTGGTGTCACTCATGAGAGCCTCCTTGGTTGTGCGCAGACTGTGCGCCGCGCGATTATCGCGCGTCAGTGTGTTCATTATCGCGCATGTTCATGACTTGGCCGAGTGCGCCGGCGAAACTCTCAGCTGATTGTGCGCCAGAAATGCCATATTTCTCATCAATGAGAAAAAATGGCACACCGCTGATGCCCAGCATGCGAGCACGGGTGATGTCGCTCTCCACGTCTTCACCAAAGCCCTCATCGTCATCGATGGCGTCACGAATCTCGTCAGCGCTCAAACCGATTTCTTCACCGAGTTCAGCAAGGGTGTCCGGGTCAGAAATCAGCACACCCTCCTCGAAATACGCACGGTACAACCGCTCTAACATCTCGGATTGTAGCTGTTGCGATTTCGCGAGGTGCAGCACTCGATGAGCTTTTCGGGTGTTCGCGTGGCGCAGCCGGTCGAAATTATAAGTGACTCCCTCGGCGGCGCCCATCTCAGTCATCTGCTGCAGCATGAGCTCAACCTGCTCACGTGGCATCCCTTTGTGGGTAGAAAGAAAGTCAATTTCGCTTCCGTCGAAATCTTCTGGCGTATCCGGCGCAAGTTCGAAACTGTGGTGCTCAACTTCTACACCCACTTCGGGGTGCGAACGAGCAAACGCCGAAAGTCCTTGATCGAATCTTTGCTTGCCGAGGTAGCACCATGGGCAAGCAATATCGCTCCACACGTCGACGCGAATAGTGTTTGTCATATGAGATTCAGCACTCCCGTGAGTGTTTTTATTCCATTCCCCGAACAATTCGTGCACCGCGCACCGGGCCTGTGACGCACACCGCGGTTGCCCCTCGACTCTCAAATGCGTGCCGCAACTGTGCTGCTGCGTGAGTGTCAGCGGTCAAAAACGCGCAAGTGGGGCCAGAACCTGACACCAAACTCGCCAACGCACCCCGAGTGTCTCCAAATTCAAGCGTTTCAGACAATTCAGGGCGAAGCTTCAACGCTGCCGGTTGCAGGTCGTTGTGCAAGCTTTCAGCAAGTTGGTCCAGGTCGCCAGATCTCACGGCTTGCAGGAGACCACTATCAATTCTGACAGTGTCGTTTACCGTTGGCAGATCATGAACGTGTTGCTGCCGGTGTCTATCAAGCTCGGCATACACCTGCGGGGTTGACAACCCCGTGGCCGCAAAGATCAACACCCAGTGATGCTCACCCGAGGTGAGCGCCTGGGTGAGTCGATCGCCTCGGCCGGTTCCGATCGCGGTGCCCCCCTCGAGCGCAAATGGAACATCGGCGCCCAGTTGACCGGCGAGATCCATGAGAGTGTGCTTGCCGACACCCGTGCCCCACAGTTCATCGCAAGCCAACAAACTTGCGGCAGCGTCAGCGGAGCCCCCACCCATTCCACCTGCTATTGGCACGTGCTTGTTTACCGTCAGCGCCACCCCGTGCTGGGAACCAGTGTGGCTTGCTAAGAGTTTCGCGGCCCTCAGCGCCAAATTGGTGTCGTCAGTCGCAAGCCCACTGCAATCAATGGGTCCGGTGAAATTCACTGAAAAGGTATCGCTTGCGGTTGCAGTGACCTCTTCATAGAGCGACACAGCCTGGTAGAGCGAAGCCACGTCGTGGTAGCCGTCATCTTGCAGCGCACCAACCCGCAGACCGAGGTTGATTTTGCCCGGTGCGCGAACGGTGACCGAACGGCTCATGCTCCCCATGATTCCACGCTAGTGCACCGGCAGGGTGCGAGCGATGGCAAGAAACTGCTCGATGCCAAGCTGCTCGGCTCGTTCCGTGGGATCAATTCCTGCTGCTGAGATTGCATCAGATGCACCCTGCGCGGTGTTCGGAATGCCAAGCACCCCCTGCAGCGACTGCCTGAGCATTTTTCGACGGCCCGCAAACGCCGCATTCACCAGCGAAAAAGTGCGTTTTCGCTCGATCTCAGTACCCATGGTGCTCTCACTTCGCCGATATGACACCAACACCGAGTCCACCCCCGGAACAGGCCAAAAAATGCGTCGACTCACAGTGCCGGCAATGCCCCATTCGCCGTACCAGGCGGCCTTCGCACTCGGGGCTCCATATTCTTTCGAACCCGGTGCAGCGGCAATTCGGTGGCCGACCTCGGCCTGTACCATCACCAAGCCGCTGCGCAGCGTCGGCACAATTTCAAGCAAGTGCATAAGAATCGGTACTGACACGTTGTACGGAAGATTCGCAACGAGCACCTCTGCCGGCGGCCCCTCGTTGGTCAATTGTTGAGCGGTCACGTCGAGTGCGTCACTCCTCACCACCCGCAGCCTTGACAGCGCCTCGGGCTGCATCTGCGCAACCGTGTGTGGCAGTTCGGCCGCCAATCGGTGGTCGATCTCGATCGCGGTGACGTGAGCACCAATTTCCGTGAGCCCGAGCGTCAGCGATCCGAGTCCTGGGCCAACTTCAAGCACCCGATCGCCTTTGTGCAGCTGAGCAAGTCGAACGATCTTGCGAACCGTGTTCGGGTCAACGACGAAGTTTTGACCCAGCTTTTTGGTTGGGTTCACCCCTAGTCGTTCAGCGAGTTCGCGCACTTCTGCGGGGCCCAGCAAAGACACTGTCACTCAGTTTCTTGGGGCGTGTTCCAGGATCCGTAGACCCGCTGAGTGTTTTCGACCAGCCGCTGGCACAGCGCTGCAAGGTCTTCACCGAGCGTGAGGGCCATCGCGCGCACCGTTAACGGCAGCAAATAGGGCGCATTGGGTCGGCCTCGATATGGTTCGGGAGTCAGGAACGGCGCATCGGTTTCAACCAGCACTAACTCGGGTCGGGCTACTGCGAGGGCCTGTCGAAGAGGGACTGAGTTTTTAAATGTTGAGGTCCCGGCAAACGACATGTACCAGCCGTTCTCGTTGCAGATTTCGGCCAACTCAGCGTCGCCTGAAAAACAGTGGAACACGGTGCGATCGGGTGCACCAACGCGCTTCAAGGTGTCAACAACTGCTTCGTGGGCGTCACGGTCGTGAATTTGCAGTGCAATGCCGTTTTGCCGAGCGATCTCGATGTGCGCCTCAAACGATTCGAGTTGAGACTCTCTGCCATCTTCACCGGTTCGGTAGTAGTCGAGCCCAGTCTCACCGACGGCACGAACCCGCGGGTGTGCGGCGAGTCGTGAGATTTCGCTCAATTGAGCGCTCAATAGCCCCTGCGCAAACAGCTTCGGTGCCTCGTTTGGGTGCAGCGCAACCGCGGCAAGCACACGCTCATCGCTCTCGGCGAGTTGTACGCTCCACCGGCTGGTTTCGAGGTCGGTGCCGACCTGCACCACACCTGCGACCCCAACGTCTTCAGCGCGATCGAGTGATTCGCGCGGATCAAGCACCTCCACGCCGTCTTCGAACTCGAGGTGAGTGTGGTTGTCAAAGAGCGCAATCGGTAGCGGTTCTGGGGCAGGTGGGCGTGTCAAATCACGCCCATCCGCGTGCCGTTTTCGGAGGCCTGCGGCGGGTGGTTCAGTCGTCATGAATTCGTCTCGACCTCAATGCGCGGAAACAGCGCTTCTAGCGGTTGTTGTGGGGTGTCGGCTGGCAGCCTGCCCCACTTGCCAGCTTCACGCAGCGGTTGCTGGCCAAGGGTTCCAAGCTCGGCTTCAGCACCGAGAGCGCGCCACAGTTTTTGGGTGGCTACAGGAATCACCGGATGCAACAGTTCGCTGAGGGCACGAAGACCCTCGGTCGCAGTAGACAGCACCGTCGAAAGACGTTCGCGCTGTTCGGGGTGTTTTGCCAGCACCCACGGCTCCTGCTCGGTGATGTAACCGTTCAATGCGTCAACGAGCTGCCAAATTTCGGCAATAGCCTCGTGAATGGCAAAGTGCTCAATGCGTTCGTCGGCGGACAGAGTCACTTTCTGGGCCAGTTCACGAATCTGACGGTCGGCTTCGGTTTCGTCAAAACGCTGAGGCATGACGCCATCGAAATACCGCGCATTCATTGCGAGGACCCGGCTTGCAAGGTTGCCGAACCCGTTTGCGAGCTCAGCTTGGTATCTTGCAGAGAGGTCTTCCCAACTGAACGAACCGTCGTGCCCGAACGAGATTGCGCGCATGAAATAGTAACGGAACGCATCACTGCCAAACGTGTCAGTGATCTCGTTCGGTGCGATGCCGGTGAGCTTAGACTTTGACATCTTTTCTCCACCGACCAGCAACCACCCGTGAGCAAACACATGCTTTGGCACCTCAACACCGGCGGCCATCAACATCGCAGGCCAGATGACGGCGTGAAAACGCAGAATATCTTTGCCCACAATGTGCACAGCTGGCCAACGACGCGCAAACTCAGCCTCGTCGGCACCGTAACCAGTGGCAGTGATGTAGTTCAGCAGAGCATCAAACCACACGTACGTGACGTGTGAGCTGTCCCAAGGAATTGGAATACCCCAGTCAAACGAGGTGCGCGAAATTGACAGGTCTTCAAGCCCCTGCTGCACAAACGCAATCACCTCGTTGCGCGCGCTTGCAGGCTGAACGAAATCGGGGCGCGTCTCATAGAGAGCCAACAGTCGCTCTTGGAACGCACTCATCTTGAAGAAATAGTTTTTCTCCTGCAGCAGCTCGAGTGGTTTTGAATGGATCGCGCACACCTTTTCGCCGGCAAACGCCCCCTCGCCGTCAACAATTTCACTCTTCGGCTTAAATTCTTCACACCCAACGCAATAGAGCGCCTCGAACTCGCCGGCATATATGTGTCCGTCATCGTAGAGTTTTTGCAGAAACTTCTCCACACCGGTTTCGTGCCGTTGGTCGGTGGTGCGAATGAAATCGTCGTTCGAAATGTTGATGGTGTCGAGCAGCGGCTTCCACTCGGTTTCTACCAGACGGTCAGCCCACTCTTTTGGCGCGACCCCGTTTGCGGTTGCGGTGCGCAAGATTTTTTGGCCGTGCTCGTCGGTGCCGGTCAGAAACCAGGTGTCGTCACCGGCTTGACGGTGCCAACGAGCCAAAACATCGCTCGCCACCTCGGTATAGGCGTGCCCGATGTGTGGGGCATCGTTCACATAGAAGATTGGCGTAGTGAGAAAAAAGCGCTTGCTTTCGGGCATGATCTCTATTCTATGGCGCTGGCGGGCGGCGGTAGGCTCTAGTGTATGAGCGCCGATTCGCAGATCACCCAGACCCCACTTGTCGTGACCGAGATCCCTGGCCCAAAGAGCCGTGAATTACATGCCAGGCGGCAGGCGGTAGTGCCAAGAGGTGCCCACAGCGTGTTGCCTGTCTACATCGACCGGGCGCACGGCTCCATTTTGGTCGACGTCGATGGCAACCAGTTCGTTGACATGTGCGCTGGCATTGGTGTCACCACTATTGGTCACACCAACGAGGCGATGGTGGCCGCAGCTCGTCACCAGCTTGGTCGTGTAACGCACACCGCGTTTGGCATGACTCCCTACGAACCATACGTGCAGCTCGCTGAGCACCTGGCAACTCACGTTCCCGGATCAACCCCAGCCACGCCCTACAAGACCTTCTTCATGAATTCCGGCGCAGAAGCGGTTGAAAACGCCGTCAAGATCTCTCGCAAGCACACTGGGCGCCCCGGTATTGCGGTCTTAGAGCAGGCGTACCACGGTCGCACGGTCTTGACCAGCAGCATGAACTATAAGGCTGCGCCTTACGCGCAGGGATATGGCCCACGTGTTGGCAACATCTACAAGGCTCCGGGTTCGTACCCGCTGCGAGACAAATTGACCGGCCCCGAGGCCGCCGCCCGCACCATCGCCTACCTCGAAAAAGTTGCTGGGGCCGAAGACCTCGCCTGTCTCATTGCCGAACCGATTCAGGGCGAGGGTGGGTTTATTGTGCCCGCTGAGGGCTATTTACCCGCCTTGCAGCAGTGGTGCCGCGAGAACGGCATCGTGTTTGTGGCAGACGAGGTGCAGTCTGGCATTGCGCGCACCGGAACCGTGTTCGCGTCGGCCCAGTTCGGCATTGAACCTGACATTCTCATCTCTGCCAAGGGCATCGCCGGTGGTCTGCCACTCTCGGCAGTGAGCGGTCGACCTGAGATCATGGATAGCCCGGTACCTGGAGGCCTTGCCGGCACTTTCTCGGGCAACCCGGTTTCATGCGCGGCGGCGGTCGCCGTTTTTGAACAGATCGAACAGGGCGACCTGTTGCATCGGGCCAGACATATCGAACAGGTCTTCGGTGACGCCCTTCGCGGGCTAGCAGCCGCTCACTCTTGCATCGCGGAAGTGCGTGGGCGTGGAGCAATGCTTGCGATTGAAATCGTCACCCCCGGCACTCTTGAGCCAGATGCCGCGTTGGTGCAAAACGTCATCAATCGAGCCGCGCAGCAGGGCGTGCTGCTGCTCAGCGCGGGAGCCTATGGCAACGTCATCCGGTTCCTGCCCTCGCTGCAGCTCACCGATGAACTGATTACCACTGTGGTGCGTGTGCTCGATGAAGCGCTCGTCGAAGAGGGCCGTTAAACGGGTTCAATCTCTATCGTTTCGCGCGAGTCTCCGACTGCGTGCACATCGATGACCAACACCGTAATGTTGTCTCTGCCCGCGTTCGCAAGAGCCTCTCGAAGCAACGTTTCAGCAGCTTGCTGTGCGCTCCCCCCCTCAGCGAGATAGTGGCGAATGCCACTGTCGGTGAGCTCTTTGGTGAGCCCATCTGAACAGATCAGCATGCGTTGCCCGGCAGCCAAAGCCACACGACTGTAATCGGGCACTGGGTCTTCGGTCATGCCAACTGCACGAGTGATGACATTTGAGTGGGGGTGAAACTCTGCCTCTTCGGGGGTGATCTGACCGGTGTCAATGAGATGCTGCACCACAGAGTGATCAACGGTGAGTTGTGTCAACGTATCTTGAAAAAATTGGTACACGCGAGAATCGCCGATATTGAACACACTCCAGCTGGGCTGCCCCTCGCTGACGTCTAGCACAAGTCCGGTGACCGTCGTGCCTGTGCCGAGCTCAATTTCGTTTGCGTTCAGTTCGATGTCTTCGATCGCTTCGTTCAGTGCAAGTTCGATTTGCTGTTGGTTCACCGGACCAGGCCCGAGCTCAGAAAGCCGCCTCGCGACTGCTGCAGATGCGATTTCACCAGCCGCGTGCCCACCCATGCCGTCAGCCACGGCAAACACTGGTGGTACCGCGACGTAACTGTCTTGATTCACTTCACGGCGGTGGCCGACATGTGTCAGCCCACACCAGGAAAGTTCGACAGTGAGTTCAGATTGCCCGTCGAGTTGCAACAGCTGGCGCACCGCATTGTTCCCACGTGTCGTCACAGAATCACCCCGAATAGCATCTGATCAGCCTAGCGTGTGCACTAGGGACTTTTCAGCATCGGCGCACCCAGCTGCGTCACCAGTGTCAGTTCACCCGTTCGAGGTGCGGCAATGATTTCAATGCCCTGGCTGGCCGCCCAGGTCAGCATCTGATTTGTGTTTTCGATGATAGGTGCTGAGAGTGCAAGCCTGCGCAGAAGGTCACCCTTGGCCGCTTTGTTGAAGTGGTTCAGTGCGCGAACGGTGCCATCGCCGCTGCGCTGCACCACATGCAGGTACACGCCAATGCCCTCGGGCAGAGGCGCCAGTTCAGCGTAATCTTTTGAGCGAAGATCGAGCACCCAACCGAACGACCCCCAGTCGATGGTGTCGTGAGCGGATTGCCACACGCGTTTCAAGGGCACGCCCAGCTTCTCCAAACGGCTTGACGCCGACAATCGGTAGGCAGGGATCGCATCACCAGCAGCAATCAGGCCAAAGAGAGCCGATTGAATTGACGCGTGACTTGCCAGCCACTCCTGAGCAGATTGAGGCAGATCGGTTGCTGCCAAAGCGTCGTAGAGCACTCCGGTGTACCGTTCGATGGCTGGCATTGCACCGCTGGTCTCGAGCTGCAGGTTGAGTGTGCGTTCCTCACGATTTTTGACACCGAGTTTCAACGCGGCCACGGCAGCTTCTTCGTTGCCACTCAGAGCCACGAGGGCTTCAGAGACCGCGGTGCGTGCGGTGCGCAACGACCTATCGTGCGAAAGCGATGGTCGCAAAAAAACGCTGCCACCCCCGAGACGTTTCGTTTCGGAGGGTGGCAGCAGAATGTGCATTGTTTGCCGTGCAGCGGTTACGGCGCGAGTGTGGCTTTACCCGCAACGATGGTGACGACGTCGTGGTCTACTGAAAGAAACCCTTCTTCAGCGTTGACTGTAATTTTTTCGCCTCCAAGCGCGGTCACGCGAACTACGCCACTTGAGAGCACCGCAAGCAATGGCTCGTGCCCGCGCAGAATACCGATCTCACCCTCGGTGGTCTTCGCAATTACCTGCTCGGCTTCGCCGCTCCAGATCTGTTGCTGGGCAGAAACAACACTGACGTTGAGTGACATGACTTATGCCAGGTCTTTCTGCATCTTGGCCCAGTTTTCTTCGACGTCGGTGATTGCACCGACGTTGAAGAATGCCTGCTCGGCAACGTGGTCGAACTCGCCCTTGCAGATTGCGTCGAAGGATTCGATGGTGTCTTTCAGCGGAACAGTTGAACCCTCAACACCGGTGAACTTCTTCGCCATGTACGTGTTCTGGGAGAGGAACTGCTGGATGCGACGTGCGCGTGCCACGGTGATCTTGTCTTCTTCAGAGAGCTCGTCAACACCAAGAATGGCGATGATTTCTTGAAGCTCTTTGTTCTTCTGAAGAATCTGCTTCACTGTCGTGGCCACACGGTAGTGATCTGCACCTAAGTAGCGCGGATCGAGGATGCGCGACGTTGAGGTGAGCGGATCCACGGCCGGGTACAGGCCCTTCGACGCAATTTCACGAGAGAGCTCGGTGGTTGCATCGAGGTGGGCGAATGTGGTCGCCGGGGCAGGGTCAGTATAATCGTCGGCTGGCACGTAAATGGCCTGGAGCGAGGTGATCGAGTGGCCGCGCGTTGAGGTGATGCGCTCTTGCAACACACCCATTTCGTCTGCAAGGTTCGGCTGGTAACCCACCGCGGAGGGCATGCGTCCGAGCAGTGTCGACACCTCAGAGCCTGCCTGGGTGAAGCGGAAGATGTTGTCGATGAACAACAACACGTCTTGCTTCTGCACATCGCGGAAGTACTCGGCCATGGTCAGAGCCGAAAGTGCTACACGAAGACGAGTTCCGGGCGGTTCGTCCATTTGGCCGAACACGAGTGCGGTCTTATCGAACACACCTGCGTCTTCCATTTCGTGAATGAGGTCGTTGCCCTCACGAGTGCGCTCACCAACACCGGCGAACACTGACACACCGCCGTGGTCTTGAGCCACACGCTGAATCATTTCTTGAATCAACACGGTTTTGCCCACACCGGCACCACCGAAGAGACCAATCTTGCCACCCTGCACGTAGGGGGTGAGCAGGTCGATCACCTTGATGCCGGTTTCGAAGAGCTGTGTCTTTGACTCGAGCTGATCGAAGGGGGGCGGGGTGCGGTGAATGCTCCAACGCTCGGTTGCAGTGAAGGTTTCACCGTCAGGCAGGTTGAGCACATTGCCCGAGACGTCGAACACTTTGCCCTTGGTTTCATCACCGACCGGAACAGTGATTGGGCCGCCGGTGTCGGTGACTTCTTGGCCACGCACCAAACCGTCGGTTGGTTTGAGGGCGATGGCACGAACCAGGTTGTCTCCGAGGTGCTGCGCAACCTCAAGCACGAGTGTGAACGAGTTTGCACCCTCGCCAAAGTCAACGCGGGTCTCAAGGGCGTTGTAGACGCCCGGGATCGCATCGTGCGGGAACTCGATGTCGACCACGGGGCCGGTGACGCGAGCGATTCGCCCGACCGTCTTGGTGGCCACTGCTGCGGTTTCAGTCATGGTTTTTCTCTCTTCGTACTGGAATTAGTTGGCGAGCGCGTCAGCGCCGCCCACGATCTCGGAAATCTGTTGGGTAATTTCTGCTTGGCGCGCGTTGTTCGCAAGGCGCGTGTAATCGCGGATCAGTGTGTCGGCATTGTCGCTTGCCGACTTCATTGCCTTTTGGGTGGCGGCGTGCTTCGCAGCTGCCGACTCGAGCAATGCATTGTAAATGCGCGATTCAATGTAGTCAGGGAGCAACGTGTCGAGCACCGTGTCAGCGTCTGGCTCAAATTCGTACAGCGGTTCGACCTCGTTCGATTCACTGACTCCCTCGACCAGTTGCAGGGGCAGCAAGCGGACCACCTGAGGAACCTGACTCACCATGCTGATGAGACGGTTGTATACGAGGTGAATTTCCTGCACTCCACCCTCAGCGGTGCTGCGGCCGAAAGCTTCAATCAACGAGTCTGCAATTTCTTTCGCAGTGTCGAAAACCGGGCTCTCGGTATCGCCAGTCCACACTCGCTCAGCCACACGGCGACGAAACGAGAAATATCCCTGGGCCTTGCGTCCGATGAGAAAGTACGAAACCTCTTTGCCCTCATCGCGCAGCAGTTCACTGAGCTCTTCCGCTTCGCGAAGCACCTGCGAGTTGAACGCACCGGCAAGACCGCGATCCGAAGTGAAAATCACCACGGCGGCCCGATCTACCTGCTCTGCTTCGGTGAGCAGAGGGTGATCGGTGTTTGAGTGCGTTGCGACTGCAGAAACAGCTCGGGTGATCGCTGTGGCGTAGGGAGTTGAGGCGTCAACTCGTGCCCTCGCCTTTTGAATGCGTGAGGCTGCAATCAGCTCCATCGCACGCGTGATCTTCTTGGTCGTCTGGGCAGAACGAATCTTCTGCCGGTAGACCCGAAGTTGCGCTCCCATGTCTCTCCTGTTTCGGTTGAGCGAGAAAGTAGTGAAGTGGTGAGTCAGGAGGGCCAGTGGCCTCCTGAAATAGCTACTTCTTGACTACGAGTTGCTCCTGCTGAATTTCTGACTCGTCGAGTGCCTCGAACTGCTCAGCGAGAAGCTGACCGGCAGAGGTGCGGAACAACAGCTTGAAGTCAGCAATAGCCTGCTCCAGCGTTGCCACGGTGTCATCGTCAAGTACGTTGGTGTCACGCAACGTGGTGAGGGCGGTGGTGTTGTTTCTCACGTAGTCGAGAAACTCGCTCTCAAAACGCAGCACGTCTTCAACTGGAACGGTGTCGAAGTGGCCACCGGTGCCAGCCCAGATCGAGACCGTCTGATCTTCAACCGGGTATGGGGTGTACTGAGGCTGTTTGAGCAGCTCGGTGAGGCGAGCTCCGCGTTCGAGCTGCTTGCGGCTCGCTGCGTCAAGGTCGCTTGCGAACATTGCAAAAGCTTCGAGTGCGCGGTACTGAGCAAGTTCGAGTTTCAATGTGCCCGATACCTTCTTGATCGACTTCACCTGCGCATCGCCACCAACGCGAGAGACCGAGATGCCCACATCGACTGCTGGGCGCTGGTTCGCATTGAAGAGATCGCTCTGCAAGAAGATCTGCCCGTCGGTGATCGAGATCACGTTCGTAGGAATGTAGGCTGAAACATCGTTTGCTTTAGTCTCGATGATTGGCAAACCTGTCATTGAGCCCGCACCGAGTTCGTCACTCAGCTTGGCGCAACGCTCCAGCAGACGCGAGTGCAAGTAGAACACGTCACCTGGGTAGGCTTCGCGGCCCGGTGGGCGACGGAGCAAGAGCGACACCGCACGGTAGGCTTCGGCTTGCTTTGACAGGTCGTCAAAGATGATGAGGACGTGCTTGCCGCCATACATCCAGTGCTGACCGATAGCCGAACCGGTGTAGGGCGCAAGGTACTTGAAGCCAGCCGGATCACTCGCTGGAGAAGCAACAATGGTGGTGTATTCCATTGCGCCGGCGTCTTCGAGTGCACCCTTTACCGAGGCAATGGTTGAACCCTTTTGACCGATCGCTACATAGATGCAGCGCACCTGTTTGTTGACATCACCAGAAAGCCAGTTTGCTTTCTGGTTGATGATGGTGTCGATTGCAATTGCGGTCTTGCCGGTCTGGCGGTCACCAATGATCAGCTGACGCTGGCCCCGACCAACCGGAATCATGGCGTCGATTGCCTTGATGCCGGTTTGCAGTGGTTCATGCACTGATTTGCGCTGCATGACGCCTGGAGCCTGCAGTTCGAGGGCGCGGCGCCCCTCGAGACGTGTGATTTCTCCAAGCCCGTCAATTGGGTTGCCAAGTGGGTCAACGACGCGACCGAGATATCCCTCACCAACCGGAACCGAGAGCACCTCACCGGTACGGGTCACTTCTTGACCCTCTTCGATGCCAGTGAATTCGCCGAGCACCACGACACCAATTTGGTTCTCGTCGAGGTTCTGGGCAAGGCCAAGGGTTCCGTCGCCGAAGCGAACGAGCTCGTTCGCCATTACTCCTGGGAGTCCAGCGACGTGAGCGATTCCGTCGGCTGCATCGATGACGGTGCCAACCTCGGTTTTCTCTGCCTGTTTAGGCTCGTAAGACTTCGCAAAGTCTTTCAGCGCATCGCGAATCTCATCGGGGCTGATGCTGAGTTCTGCCATTTCGTTCTCTCTATATCTCTGTTGAGGCTAGGCCTCGAGGAAAAAGTCGTTACCCTGCAAGTTGCAGGCGAAGGTCTTCAAGACGTGATCGGACGCTACCGTCAATGACGTCGTCACCGATCTGAACGCGCACGCCGCCAACCAGCGATGGGTCAACAACGGTTGTTACACGAACAGGTCGGCCCGCGCTGTGAGCCAGCAGGGCAGAAAGACGCTGCTGCTGTTCATCGCTGAGTTTCGCAGCAACGGTGACCGTTGCAAGATCGCTGCCACCCTGATCTGCGGCCACCCGTGCACTCTCTCGGAGCGCAGTGTTGATGCGTCGACCACGTGGGCAAGCAACCAAGTGGCGAACCACCGAGAGCGCACCCGCAGAAAGCTTGCCTTCAAACAGCGAATTCAGCAACTGCAGTTTTGTGTCAGCATCGCCGAGCTTGCTGCCCAGAGCAAGTTCGAGGTCGTGATTGCTTTCGATAATTGCTGCAGCACCTAGGAGTTCGTCAGCGAGATCGGGGTGGGTCACTGCCTCAGCGCGAATGCCAAGCTCTTCGATGCCAGCGACAAGCTCAGCACCGTTGGACCAGCGTGCCTCAACCGCAGCCCAGAGCACACGTCGTGAGCCGACAGATGCCCCGGAGAATATGCGGTCAAGCAGTGCATGCTTCGCTGATGACTCGACGGAGGTGTCGGTCACCGTAGCGAGCAATGCTGAAGAGCTCTCAAGCTGGGCCGACATGAACAACAGGTCAGAACCAGCTCGCTGCTCGAGCACACCGCTCAAAGAGACCCTCGCGTGAGCAAGGGCTTCGCGAGACGCACTGCCCATTACTTTGCTGCCTTCTCGGATGCTTCAAGGTCGGCAAGAAAACGGTCTACGAGCGCGCCTGCCTTTTTGTCGTCACTCAGCTGTTCGCCAACCACTCCAGAGGCGAGGTCGATTGCGAGAGCACCGACCTCTTTGCGAAGTGACACAGCAGCACTTTGACGCTCGGCTTCAATCTGAGCCTGAGCTGCCTGAGCAATGCGGTGAGCTTCTTCAGTGGCATCTTCTTTGGCTTTCGCAACGATCTTTGTCGCGTCAGCACGAGCGGCATCACGAATTTCAGCTGCTTCTTCCCGAGCACCTGCAAGTTGCGCAGTGTACTGCTGGAGCGCAGCTTCGGCCTGGGCTTGAGCTTCATCGGCCTTGGCGATGTTGCCTTCGATAGCTGCAGAACGCTCATCGAGCATTTTGTAAAGCTTCGGCAGGAACACCTTCCAGAATGCGATCAGGATGATGACAAAGATGACCGCCGACCAAATGATGTCGTAGACAGCGGGCAGAAGGGGGTTTGGTGGAGTCCCTTCTGCCTCAGCAGCCGCGAAAATCATTGCGGTATTCATCGAGCCTCCCTTTCGAGACTAAGGAAGAACAAATTAGAAGATGAACGGAGTCGCGATAGCGATGAAGGCGAGTGCTTCGGTAAAGGCGATACCGATCCACATCAACACCTGCAGACGGCCGGCCAGCTCGGGTTGACGAGCAACACCCTCAATGGTCTTGCCAACGACAATGCCCACACCGATGGCGGGGCCGATGGCGGCGAGACCGTAACCGACGGTTGCGATGTTGCCAGAAAGTTCAGCGAGAACAGACACAGTATGTGTTTCCTTCCATGTGTGAGAACGGCGGTTGCCGAACCCGTTGTGGTTTAGTGCTCTTCAGCCAGCGCAAGCTGGATGTAGACGGTGGTCAGAAGTGTAAAGACGTAAGCCTGGAGGACAGAGACAAGAATCTCAAACAGGGTGAACGCAAAGCCGAACGCAAACGTTCCGACACCGAAGATTTTGAACATGATGCCTTCGGCCCCAAAGAAAAAGAAGTGGGTGGCCGCGAATAACAGCACCAGCAAGAGGTGACCGACCATCATGTTCATGAGGAGTCGCAGGGTCAGTGTGACCGGGCGAATGATGAAGGTCGAGATGAATTCGATTGGAGTAACGATGATGTAGATCGCTTTTGGCACCCCGGCAGGGAACAACGAGTTCTTGAAGAAGTTTTTCGGACTTTTCTTGATGCCCGCGTAAATGAAAGTCACATAAGACACCAGCGCGAGCATCAACGGCAAGCCAATGACCGAGGAAGCTGCGATGTTGAAGAACGGAATGATGCCGGTGATGTTAAAGAACAACACCATGAAAAAGATTGCCGTCAATATTGGCAAAAACCTCTTGGCATCTTTTTTGCCCAGCAGGTCTTCGGCAATGCCGACCCGCACAAAGTCGAGACCCATTTCGACAACCGACTGAAAACGGCCTGGAATGACTCGCATCTTGCGTGTGCCAATCCAGAACAACACCAAAAGCAGCACCGCCATGATCACGCGAATGATCATGATGCGGTTCATCTCAAACGGCGTACCTGCAAACAGCACGGCGTCGGGAAAGAACTCCCACATCGTGGGTGGGTGAAATTCGACACCCTCAGATGCAAAGGGAACCGGGGTCACGAGTTGCACAGCGTTAGAAAACAGCGCCATTCTCCTGATTCGGGGTGTGAACACAGTTCACACAGCGACGAACGATTTCGTGCCCCCTCGCACGTAAAAACCAGAATTACAGCGCAAGTTGGAACTCTCTCATCTTAGCAAGAAAATGAACGCCAAGTGACATCTGTTACTTACTTGGGTCAGACACGTAGGGCATGCGGCTTCGGGTCGCCACAATCACATCGACAACCAGTGACACGAGAATGCCGGCGACCAAAGCAAAGAACAGTATTCGCGTGTCCAACCAGGATTGGTCTCGAAGCAGCACGACTGCCGTGATGAATGCAATGAGCTTGAACAGCCAGCTGCCAGTCACCAGTGCAAAGAAAATCACCACATAATTTGGGTTGTCTATGAACCGGTGATTTGCGAAGGCAATGCTGCCAATGGTGATCGCAGAGAGCAACCCCGCAAGTATCGCCCCGATCACACCACCAATCACACCCGGGGTGCCAGCGGCAAAATATCCGATAACTCCAAACGTCAACAGCAACGCCAGAGTCGCCAAGGCTTCGAACCTCAGCGCCCTCAGGAGAAGTGGCTGTGAACTTGGCATGTCGAAGGGTTCGACCTGCGAGGGGTGCTCAGACAATGGTTGCTCTTTCTTCAGCTGCATGACGTTTTGAGGACATCGATAACCGTATCAACCCTCGCTGAGCAAGCCAGTCCCTTACCCACACCGCGGGCGCCAGGGTGACGATGAGCGACAAGGCTCCTCCAGAAATCGCCACGATTGCCGGCCAGAAATAGCTCTGGGTAATAAATACCAATAAGAATGCCAACGAAATCATGGCCGTCCAGAGATAGAAAATGATCACCGCCTGCACCTGCGAGTGACCCATATCAAGCAACCGATGGTGCAGGTGCTTGCGATCCGCGGCGAAAGGGCTCTGACCGGCTCGCAGCCGCCTGAACACTGCGAGAGTGAAATCAAGCAGGGGCACAATGAGCACCGCCACAGGCAAAATAATCGGGATAAAGCTGGCAAGCACGAGCTTCTGATCAAGTTGAGCCGGGTTTAACTGCCCGGTCACCGTGACCGTAGAGGTTGCCATCAGCAGACCTATCAGCAGTGCGCCCGTGTCCCCCATGAACATTTTGGCTCGATGCCAGTTAAACGGCATGAACCCAGCTGAGATACCGACCACGATTGCAGCGATGAGTGCCGCAAGCAGAATTGCGCTGTTGCTGCCAGTTTGCAGAATGAGAAGCTCGGTGTAAATAAAGAACGCGAGATTGGCAATGATCGCGACACCGGCTACCAAACCGTCGAGCCCGTCAACAAAATTCACTGCGTTCATGACGAGTGTCATCAGAAAAACCGTGAGCGCAAAATTCAGCGCTGGCGAGGCAATGACCAGGGTGTCGCCGAGGGGCAAAGAGACAATCTGCGCGCCGTTCCAAGCCAACACACCTGCGGCGAGAAGCTGGGCCGCCAACTTGAGCATCCAATCAAGATCGAAGAGGTCATCTAACACCCCAATGACCGCAATGATGAAACACGCTGCAACCAGCGCCCACACGAGCCTCGGCTCTGCAAAGACGCTCGCCAGTTGTGGTCGAGTACTCGCAAATGCAAGCGCAACAAGGATTCCGAAAAACATGGCAACACCACCGAGCCGCGGCGTCGGGGTTGCGTGCACGTCGCGATCGCGAATTTCGGGTGCGATCTGGGAAGTCTTGCTGAATCTGAGCAACAGCGAGGTGATGATCGCAGTCACTACTGCTGCGCTGACCGCGACCAGAACAAAAGGCACCATGAAGTCGCCCGCTACCCCTCGATGATGAGGTGAGGCAGCACCTGTGCAATTTCAGAGCTGGTGATCGCCCCACTGCGCAGCACCCTCAACACACCCCCGTCGTTGGTCAGTGCCGTAGCGTCGACGATAGTAGAGGCCTCACCCGTGCCATCTGCCTTGCCTGCGTCGAGATAGACAGATACAGAATCGCCGAGCATTTCCCGCGCCTCGGCAACGGTGTGGGCCGCGGGCTGCGCAGTTTTGTTCGCGCTGGACACCGCGAGCGGGCCCGTTTCACGGAGAAGCTCAAGGGTGAATGGGTGGTTTGGCACCCTGAGAGCCACCGTTCCACCGGTCTCGCCGAGATCCCAGTCGAGTGCCGGGTTCGCGTGCACCACGATGGTGAGCGGCCCAGGCCAAAATGAGTGTGCGAGCGTGCGAACAGGCTCAACCACATCGGCTGCGAGCGCGCTCAGCACAGAGATGTCGGCGATGAGCACCGGCGGTGGGGACACACGACTACGCCCTTTCGCCTCAAGCAAACGATCGACGGCATCAGGGGTGAAGGCATCAGCGGCGAGCCCATAGACCGTGTCTGTGGGCAACACCACAAGTTCGCCTCGCTGAATCGCTTGCCGAGCCGTACGAACAGCGGGGAGTAACTGGGTGCTGTCGTTGCAATCAAACACTTCGGCCATGACCAATAACTGTACTGCACCGAACTCAGGCAAGCTGAGTGTGATTAGCGAATCGCGGTGGTCACCCGATCTCGAAGAGCGAGATCCTGGTGTGTGGCGGGTGAGAGCCAACCGTCTGCTTGCAGCAGGGCCCGGATCGTTGCACCCTGAACTTCGGCATGTTCAAGCACCAGCACACCGCCCGGAGCAACCAGTGACCGAGCCACTGTGCTGATGACTCGTATCACGTCGAGTCCGTCAGCACCGCCAAACAGCGCCAGTTCGGGGTCGTGATCACGCACCTCAGGATCCCTCGGTACCATGCCATCCGGCACATACGGGGGGTTCGAAACGAGCACGTTTACCCGGCCGGAAAGTTCTGACAGCAGGTGTTCCGCATCGGCAACATCTGCGAGCAGCAAGTTCACTCTGTCGTCACCGAGTGCCTCGACATTGCGTGTTGCCCACGCGAACGCCTCGGGGCTTTTTTCGAGTGCCCAGACGTGTGCACCCGGAATTTCAGTTGCCAGTGAGAGCGCGATCGCCCCGCTTCCGGTGCACAAATCGACCGCGATGGGGTGCTCATCGGGCACCATGTTCAACGCATCAATGGCATATTGTGTGACAATCTCAGTCTCGGGTCTTGGCACAAACACGCCTGGCCCCACCAGAAGTTCAATGGAACGAAACGGTGCCTTACCGGTGAGGTGCTGCAATGGCACTCGTCGCGCCCGCTCAGCCGCGAGATCGAGCACTGTGGCGTGCTGCTCTCCAGACAGTGTGCGACCCAAGAATGCTGCGGATTGCACCCCTCCTCTTGACTCGCCGAGCACATGCCCGATCAGCAACTCAGCATCTGCAGCGTGTTCGATGCCCGCTGCTTGGAGCATGTCAGAGATTTCTCGGATCACTTGAGCGATCGGGACTGGTGTGGACACCCAACAAGAGTACGTCACCCTCCTCGGCGAACTTGATTCGAGAAGAATGGCACGGGGTGGGAATGCGACTCTGCCACAGGTTGTTTCGGGTGCAGCAGGCGGTCTTAGATATAACAGCAAGTGAAATGAGTAATAACGGTGCGCTATAGTTCTATTCGGTCCCTGAGTCCGTCAATTCATGCAAAAAATCATGGCACCTTGGCATGCACCTTCTGCAGCATCACCGAAGCGGTCGGCGCCGTTCGAGGATCCCGTCCCAGCACCCCCGGTCAAAAAGGAGCACACCACCCTTGAGCTGGTTCACCACCATTCGAGAAGATATTGACAGCGCGCGCAGTCACGATCCGGCTGCGCGAGGCTCCCTTGAAATCTTTCTCGTCTACTCAGGCCTGCACGCCGTGTGGTGGCACCGACTCTCGCATGCGTTGTGGCGAAGTGGCCTGCGTTTTTTGCCTCGCGCAATTTCACAGATGGTTCGTTTCACGAGCGGCATCGAGATTCATCCTGGAGCCACTATTGGCAAACGATTATTTATCGACCACGGCATGGGGGTGGTCATCGGCGAAACCGCACACATCGGCGACGACGTGCTGATCTACCACGGAGTGACACTCGGCGGCACCGGCCACGACCACGGCAAACGCCACCCGACTGTCGGTGATCGCGTCGTGATCGGAGCCGGCGCAAAACTGCTCGGCAACATCGAAATCGGTCATGACAGCGCCGTGGGTTCGAACGCGGTAGTCGTGCGATCCGCGCCCCCCTGGTCAACCATGACCGGCATCCCAGCCACCATCCGACCCCGAAGAGGGGCACCACTGGCTGAGATGCCAGACTCAGCCAGCTTTTACGATATCTGACACGCACGTGTTAGCGCAGGGTGTGTCCGTGATCTCGCATCCACCGAATTGTCTTGCGCTCTTCGACCACCATCATGATGAGCCCAAGCAGCCACACCGGCACCTGCACGGCGAACGCCCACCGAAACGCGTCAAGCGTGTAAAGCTCGGGTGATCCGGCGCCTTGCAGGTCGAGCACAAACCCTATGAAAAAAATGACGAGCAACGCAGCAATGAACCCTGCGGTGTTGACCAACCCAATGCCAACCCCAGAGAGGCTGCGGGGAGTGTGAGAGCGCGCCACCTCGAACGAAATCATCGAAGCCGGGCCACCCACAGAAATGACGACCATCAACACCACCAGCAACCAGAATGGCGGCATGTTGGGCCACAGCAACACCACCACCCAAACGAGCATGATCGATAGGGTAATGCCCCAGTTGATCCACACTCGTCTTTCAACGAAGCGAGAGGTTAACGGCCCGAGCGCCAACGCCGCGAGCATGCCTGCGACGATTGCAAGGTTGAGCAGAGAATTGGAACGGGACTCACTGAGACCTACACCCCCTTGCAAAAACGGGGTGCCCCACAACAAGACGAACACTGTGGTGGCAAAGGGTGACGTGAAATGCACCCAAAATGCGAGTCGAACACCGGGAATGGACAGTAATACAAAAATTTTGCGAAACAACCCGAGCTTTTTTGGTGGGCCTGGCTTCACTGCGGTGAACGCCGAGGTTGCTGGCGGCGCAACGGCCATGAGTGCGGTGGTGGAATCGGACGCCCCCAACGAACGTGCCCGCTGACTGACCGGGCCCAGCCTGCCACTCATGCGCTCAACCGCGGTTCCATCGCCTGGCTTATCGCGCAACACCAGCGCGCCCAAGATGGCCACCAGCAGGCACACCGCAACGATCCCTGAAAAGCCAGCGAACCAACCGAACGCACCCACCGCCAACGCGAGGGGAGTCACCGAGACCAGTTGGCCTACCTGCCCAATGAACCCGGTCCACTGCGACACCGTAGGGAGCTGCCGCACCGAAAACCACTCGGGCAACAACCGCATGACACTAATGAACGTGCACGCGTCACCAACGCCAACCAGCACGCGCGCCAAAATCACAAGGGTCACATCGCTGACCGCAGCCATGACTAACTGACCACCCGCCATCAACACCCCACCGCTGATGATCAACACTGTGGAACCAAATCGGTCGAGTAACACACCGACAGGAATTTGCATGCCGGCATAGACCAGCAATTGAATGACCGCGAAAGCAGCAAGCGTGGTCGCATCAATGCTGAAATGTTCTTGCGCGGTTGGGCCCAGGGCCGACAGCGAGGACCGATTGATAATTGCGACCGCGTAGGCCAACACTCCCGCTCCGTAGACCAACCAGGGCAACAGCGGTCGGCGAACAGTCATACCGCCAATGCTAGACCCCATGACGGCCGGGGGAACAACAGCACGCAGTGCGGGTGTGCGCCAGCGGTGCTATTGGCCCAATTCGGCAAGACGCTGTTCTTCGTCTGTCCGAATGCACGAATCGATCACCGCGTCTAACGCACCATTCATGACCTGGTCAAGATTGTAAGCCTTGTAGCCAGTGCGGTGGTCTGCGATGCGGTTTTCGGGAAAGTTGTAGGTTCGAATGCGCTCCGAACGGTCCATGGTGCGTATCTGACTCGAACGGTGCGCTGAAGCCTCGGCCGCCGCCTCTTCTTGCTGCTTGGCAAGGATGCGCGCGCGAAGCACACGCATCGCCGCCTCGCGGTTTTGCAACTGAGACTTCTCGTTTTGCATGGCCACCACAATGCCGGTGGGCAGGTGAGTGATGCGCACCGCAGAGTCAGTGGTGTTCACTGACTGCCCGCCTGGACCCGAAGAACGATAGACGTCTATCTTGAGGTCATTCTGATTGATTTCAACTTCTTCAGGCTCATCAACTTCTGGATAGACCAGCACACCGGTGGTTGAGGTGTGGATGCGCCCCTGCGACTCTGTCACTGGGACACGCTGCACCCGGTGCACCCCTCCCTCGTATTTGAGGTGCGCCCAGACTCCCTGCGACGGATCGGTTGCATTTGACTTGATAGCAATTTGCACGTTTTTAAACCCGCCGAGGTCGCTCTCGTCTTTTTCAAGAATTTCGGTTTTCCAGCCCTTGCTTTCGGCATAGTGCATGTACATGCGCAAGAGGTCTGCCCCGAACAGTGCCGACTCGGCACCACCTTCCCCACCTTTGATCTCGAGAATCACATCGCGGGCGTCATCTGGGTCACGCGGAATGAGTAATCTGCGCACTTTTTCTTGCGCCTCAGCAAGCTGTTCTTCGAGCTCTGGGACCTCTTCGGCAAACGCCTCATCTTCTTTTGCCAGTTCCCTGGCCGCCTCGAGATCGTCACCGAGTTGTTTCCACTGCTCGTGTGCGCTCTTGATTTTGCTGAGCTCTGCGTATCGACGGTTGACCTTTTTTGCCCGAGTAGCATCTGCATGCAGCTCGGGGTCTGCAAGTTCATCTTGCAGTTGAGCGTGCTCAGCGAGCAGGGCGTCTATCTGTTCGAACATGCGGGTTATGCGCCAGCCTGCTGGCGCTGAGTCACCGCCAAAAACTCGACGTTTGACGAGGTGCGGCCGAGCTGCTGCAGCACAGAATCGAGCGCATGTAGCTGATCGCCTGCCAACAAGTTTCGGCGCAACTGGTTCATGACACGAACCTCAGCCTCGCTGGTGATCATTGATTCGTTTCTGGTCGAGGATCGAGCCAAATCGATCGCGGGAAACACCCGTTGATCGGCAGCAGCACCGCTGAGCCGCACCTGCATGTTTGCCACAGCCTCAAGTTCGCCAATCAGCGCGTCATCGAGAAGTGAGTCAGGCTGAGCCGAGACCGTTGCCAAAATGGTAAGTGAGCCTCCGTTTTCGATGTTGCGGGCAGCGCTGAGCAGTCGTTTCACCGGGAACACGGCCGCAGCATCAAGGCTCCCCGCGGGCACGCGCACCGAAGCGGGAGCCGCAAGGTTGTAAGCCCGCGCCAGGTCGGTGAGAGAATCAATGAGCACGACGACATCGTGACCGAGTTCAACCAGGCGTTTTGCCCGCTCAACCGCGAGTTCAGCAATCGTCGTGTGATCTTCTGCAGGCTTATCAAAGGTCGAAGCAATAACTTCACCGTTGATGGTGCGCTGCAACTGGGTGACGACTTCAGGCCTCTCGTCGACGAGCACCAGCATCAGATGCGCATCGGGCTGATTTTGGGCGACTGCGTGCGCAATCTCTTGCAGGAGCGCGCTCTTGCCCGACTCATGCGGGCCAATAATCAAACCGCGCTGCCCCTTACCAACGGGAGAAAACAGGTCAACAATTCGAGAGCCGAGCTCGGTGGCCTTGGTTTCGAGTCGCAACCGTTCTGAAGGATGCACAGGAGTCAGGTCTGCAAACTCTGGTCGCGCCTGCTGATCTTCAGCGGAGCGAGTGTTCACCGAGTCGACTTTCACAATCGCGTTGTACTTTTGGCGTCCGTGGTTTTCGCCCTCACGAGGTTGGCGAATAGCACCAACTACCGCATCTCCTTTTCGCAACCCGTATTTTTTTACCTGACCGAGCGAAACATAGACATCGCTGGTGCCTGGCAAGTAGCCCGAGGTGCGAACAAAGGCATAGTTGTCAAGTACGTCAAGGATTCCAGCGATTGGCAGCAACACGTCATCTTCGGTGATTTCTGGTTCACCGTCTTCAGTGGTGCCGCGACGCTTGCGCTCGCGTTGACGAGTGCGGCTCGAACGCGCCTGGGGGTCTCGACCGTTTGCGTCCTGCTTTTCGCCCTTTTCGGATGCGTCGCTCGCCTCTTGAGTGTCGCTCGCTTCGGTCTGATCTGCGGTACCTGCGGCAGCAGCACCTTCGGCAGCCGCTTCGGCTCTTTCGGCGGCCGTTTTGCGACCTCGGGTGTTGCGCTTGCGGGGGGCTGTTTCTTCGCCAGCAACCACTGGCGCTGTCGATGGCACTTGAGCTGTCGCTGTCGTTACAACGTGATCCTGGGTGCTGTCTTCAGAAGCTGGAGGGAGGGGTTCGGCGACTGCCGCATCACTTGTTTCCGGGGTCTCAACTTTTTTCCGAGCACGAGAAACACGTTTTTTCGGGGCTTCATCGGAATCAGCGGTTACTGTTTCAGTGGTTATCGTTTCAGCCGAACGAACAACCTCAGTAGTGACTGCCTCTATCGGCGCGACCGCCTCCCCTGCAGCGGCGGTCACACGCCGCGAAGCTCGGCGGCGCACAGGTGCTTGCTGAGGTTCAGCATTCGCCGTTACTGGAGAATCGGCAGTCTTGGCCGCTTCGGTCGGTTCGTGGTTCAGATCCACAGTGGTCCTTTCGACACGCGTGTGCACTCGTGGCCAACAATGGCCGTGCTGCAGTACACACAGCAATAATTTCAATCACCGGAAGTGGTGAGGGAACGATTCACGTTCGCGATCAACGAGCGTTGCTACGCGGGAATCACTTCAACTGTAGCACCCTTGATGTCGACCGCAAGGAACAACGGGGTCCAACCTTCACTGCGCTGCTCGGCGATGCCAGCAGCAGCAACTCGAGAGCTGGGATCCGCGGCTAGCACTAAAATCGAGGGCCCGGCACCCGACACCACCGCAGCGTGGCCGGCACCACGCAACTCGCGAATGAGGTCACGGGTCGCGGGCATGGCTTCACCCCGATAATTTTGGTGCAAGCGGTCTTCGGTGGCTTCAAGCAACAGCTCAGGGCTTTGGGTCAGCGCAGCGATCAGCAAAGCCGAACGCGACACGTTAAACACCGCGTCTTCATGGGGCACCTGCTGCGGTTGCAACGTACGCGCAAGTTTGGTGGACATCGTGAAATCTGGCACCAGCACGAGTGGGTACACTCCCCGGTGCACAGCGAGGCCTTTGAAACGGGGCGCCCCATCGTCACCCATCCAAGCAATCGTGAGCCCGCCGAAGAGGGCAGGGGCAACGTTGTCTGGGTGTCCCTCGAGTTCGGTGGCAAACGCCAACAACGAGTCTTCGTCAAGATGCAACGCAGGATCGCCATGGGCCAAAAGACCCGATGCGATCATGACACCCGCCACTATCGCGGCACCCGATGATCCCATGCCACGACCGTGCGGGATGCGATTGCTGGCCTCGATGTCAAGTGCGGGCATGTTTCTGCCCACGCGGTCAAAGACGTGACGAATTGAGCGCACCACGAGGTTCGACTCGTCGGTGGCAACCTCCCCCGCACCCACTCCGTGCACACGCACCTGGGTCACCCCAGCAGCACTGGGCCGAACAATGAGCTCATCGAGATAGCTCAGTGCGATACCAAGTGTGTCAAAACCCGGCCCCAGGTTTGCGCTGGTGGCTGGTACCCGAACGCGCAGTGTGGTCATGCGTCGCCTTCGAGTCGAAGCACACTCACCACTTCAGTGACAGCGTCGTGTGCTCGAATGGCGTCGACAGTGGCCGCGAGTTCAGACTCGCGGGCCTCGTGTGTGCCAATGACGATGCTCGCCACACCGCTTGCTTCACCCTGAGGGAGGGTTTGTTCAACGCTCGCAGCCGAGACGCCGTGTTGCGCAAGCAAGCCAGCGATGGCGGCAAGTACACCGGGCTCGTCACGAACACGAAGCATGATTTGGTATCGGGTCAGCACATCACCAATTGGCAAAATTTTAAGATCTGCGTGCGAGGATGCCGGAATGCCGGGCCCCCCCACCACATGGCGGCGAGCTGCCGAAACCAGGTCACCGAGCACGGCGGAAGCAGTTTCTGCTCCACCGGCACCGGCACCGTAAAACATGAGTTCACCGGCGGCTTCAGCTTCGACAAACACCGCGTTCTTGCCGCCGTGTACCGAGGCGAGCGGGTGATCCTTGCTGATGAGAGCAGGGTAGACACGGGCTGACACGCCCACAACCCCGTCATCGGTGGTGACCCGTTCAGCGATCGCAAGCAACTTGATGACGTAGCCCCCGTGCTTGGCGATTTCTATTTGCTCTTTCGTGACGCCGGTGATGCCCTCGCGGTACACAGCAGCGGGTGGCACGTCGGTGTGAAACGCAATGCTTGCCAAGATCGTGGCTTTCTGAGCTGCGTCGTATCCCTCAACGTCAAGCGAGGGGTCGGCTTCCAGGTAGCCAAGTTCACTCGCTACCCGCATCGCTTCCTCAGCTGTATCGCCAAAGCGATCCATGCGATCAAGAATGTAGTTTGTCGAACCGTTCACAATGCCCATGACTCTGGTGACGTGATCGCCGGCAAGGCTCTCGCGCAAAGGCCGAATGATGGGTATCGCCCCAGCCACCGCAGCCTCGTACAACAACTGAGCCCCGACCTGTTCTGCGGCCGCACTCAGCTCAGGCCCGTGAGCCGCGATGAGCGCTTTGTTTGCCGTGATGACGTCGGCGCCAGCCTCAAACGCCCGCAAAATAAGGCTTCTTGCTGGTTCGACGCCACCCATGAGTTCGATCACAATGTCAGCGCTCAACACCAAGCTTTCAGCATCGGTAGTGAGTAGCTCAGCAGGAAACGGCACATCGCGTTTGGTCTCGAGATCACGTACGGCGACACCAACCAACTGCAGTCGGGCACCAATTCGCGCAGCGAGCTCGTCACTTTCTTCAAGTAGCAATCGAGCCACCTGGGAGCCAACAGTGCCGCCACCGAGCAGCGCAACGCGAAGGTCACGGTATGCGTTCAAGATTGAAATCTCCGTTCGTTTAAAGCACGCTGCGAGCGAGCAGCTCTTCTTCGGTTTCGCCGTGAACAATCACTCGCGTGTCGCCGTCTTTCACCGCTACCACTGCTGGTCGAGGCAAGTAGTTGTAATTGCTGGACAGTGACCAACAGTAGGCTCCGGTTGCAGCGACAGCAAGAATATCGCCCGGCTGCACGTCGCCCGGAAGCAACACTCTTGGAACCACGATGTCGCCAGATTCACAGTGCTTGCCCACCACGCGGGCGAGAGCTGCTGGTGCATCACTGTGCCGGTTCGCAATGATTGCGTGATAGTCGGACCCGTAGAGCGCTGGCCTGGCGTTGTCGCTCATCCCACCGTCGACACTCACATAGAGGCGCTCAGCGAAACCGGCATCAAGCGGATCTGCACCGTGTGCTTCGGTGTCAGTGCCTGCAAGCAGCACAGGTTTGGTGGTGCCGACCCGGTACAGAGTGATGCCTGCCTGGCCAATGATTGATCTGCCGGGTTCAAAGGCGACCTTGGGCAGTGAAATTCCAGCCTCGACGCACACCTCTGAGACGATGTCGGCAAGTTCTCGTGCGATCACGCGAATGTCGGGCACTAACTCAGCCTGATCCGGGGTGTAAGCAATTCCGAATCCGCCACCCAGATTGAGCTCCGGCACTGGTCGGCCGAGTTCACGTTCAATATCGCTGTACACCCCAACCAGGCGACGAGCTGATTCGCGAAACGCCTCGCTTGAAAAAATTTGGGACCCAATGTGACAATGCAAACCAACAAAGTCAAGGCTTGGATGCGCGTCTATGACGGCACTCAGCTCAACCGCGCGACTGAGCGGGAGACCAAATTTTTGGTCTTCGTGAGCAGTCGACAGATAGTCGTGAGCCCCAGCGTGCACCCCGCTATTCATGCGCAGGCGAACACGCTGCCGAACACCAGCCGCCTCGGCAGCTTCGGCAATGCGAGAAATCTCTTGCACGCTGTCAATGATGATGGTGCCAACCCCGGCAGCAACCGCACGGGCAATCTCAGTTTCGCTTTTGTTGTTTCCGTGAAAACCAATGTGGGCGGGGTCTGCGCCACCCGCAAGTGCGACCGCGAGCTCGCCACCACTGGCAACATCGATGTACAGGCCTTCGTCGGTCATCCAGCGAACGACTTCCACACACAAAAACGCTTTGCCCGCGTAATACACCGTGGCATCGGTACCAACGCGAGTAAATTCGCTCTGCAAGGCCTCGCGAATGATTCTCGCCTGGTTGCGAGCCGCTGCCTCGTCTATGACATAGAGCGGCGTGCCGAAGGTTTCAGCGAGTTCAACTGCAGAAACACCGCCAAAAAGTACTTGGTGGCTGCCTTGATCGCGCACGGTAGAGGGGGGGAACACTCGGGTATCTACGGCGTTAAGATCGTTCACCTGCACAAGTCTAGTGGCCGAGCGAAGGCATAACTGCGGTTAGCACGTACCGGTGTTCATCTGCGCAGGGTTTGAGAATATGTCTTGCGCAATCGACACCGACACGGTTGCTGCACCACCCTGAGGGTTTTGCGTCAGGGCAATGTTCGTAAGTTCAATGCCAACCGGCATAAGATTTCGCACGCACACCACATGATCGTCAATGAGCCCCGCAGACGCCTCACCCAGCAAGGGTTTGATCTGTTCAGCTTTCAAATCGAAACCAGCAGCTTGCACTGAGGTCGGGGTGATGAGCACGTCGCCGCTCTGCACTGAAAGCGCAAGCGTAGTGGAGAGTTTCGACTCAACACCGAACAGGTTCAGTGTCGTGCCAACTGCGATCTCACCATTTTTTACCCGACCGCTGGATGCGACACCATTCGTTGCAAGCTTCACCACCTCATCCATGCTGCTTGCAGGTATGGTCACCGAGGCCTTCGCGTTCACGATCTCACCTGTCGAAGGGTCAAAGGGCATAGAGTCTGCACTCGCTCGAAGCGTGGCTTCGATGCCTTCCGCCACGGTGACGTTTGGAATGCTGATGTCCACAGCACCAACCCGACCCGACAGTGCAGGCAACAGGGAGGAGCCGTGCAACTGCACCTCTATCGGTTGGTCAGCAGAAAACCCAAAGTTCGAGCGAACATTTTGCTCAATTTCATTGCGAATAATTGCCCGCAACGAAAACTCGGCAACTATCACCAGGGCAACGAGTGCCAGCGCGCTGCCAACGACAATGAGGCGGCGGCGTGTTCGAATCGGCTGACTTGTCTCGCTCATAACCGTTCGGGCGCAGACACGCCTAGCAAATCCAGGCCGTTGCGAATGACTTGGCCGGTGGCATCATTCAGCCACAGTCGAGTGTGGTGCAGCTCGGTCACTGGTTCATCTCCCTTGGGAATAACCCTGCAGTTGTCGTACCAGCGATGGTAGCTTGCAGCGAGTTCTTCGAGATAACGCGCTATTCGATGAGGTTCCCTGAGCTCAGCAGCGCCCGCGACGATGCTCGGGTATTCCTGCAGTTTGCCAAGCAGTTCAGTCTCGGTGTCATGGGTCAACAACCCTGGCTCAAAGATCTCCCGGTGAACCCCAGCCACCTCTGCGTTTCTCGCCACCGCACTGGTTCGGGCGTGGGCGTACTGCACATAAAACACGAGGTTGTCGTTGGTGCGACTGCGCAACTTTTCGCCATCGAGCGAAAGGGGCGAATCTGCGGGGTATCTGGCCAACCAATAGCGCAGGGCATCACTGCCAAGCCACTCGAGCAGATCATCAAGTTCAACGATATTGCCGGCTCGCTTCGACAACCGGGCGCCGTTGAGGTTGACGAGCTGGCCGATCAGCACCGTGATGTCGGTATCGATGTTGTCACCCGCAGCCCCCGCTATTGCCGTGAGTCGACCGATATAGCCGTGGTGATCGGCGCCCAGGAGATAAATTTTTTCACCGAAGCCCCGATCTTTTTTCGAGAGATAATATGCGGCATCTGCGGCAAAGTAGGTGTAGACGCCGTTGCCGCGAGTGAACACTCGATCTTTGTCATCACCAAAATCAGTGGTGCGCACCCAAATAGCGTCGTCTTGCTCATAGACATGCCCCTGGGCGCGAAGTCGATCAATGGCTTCTTCGATTGGGCTGGGCCCGCCATCTGGCCCGGGAGTGTGCAGTGTGCGTTCAGAAAAATACACGTCAAAGTGAACCTGAAAGTTTTCAAGTGAACGCTTGATTTCTGCAAGCTGCTGTTGGTACGCGGCCTCTTGAGCGAGCTCAAGCGCCTGGTCGGGATGCTTGGCAGCAATGTCGGGCAGATCCGGGATCTGCGCCAACACTTTTCTGCCGAGCTCACCAATGTATTCGCCTGGATATGCGTCTTCGGGGGCTGGTTCGCCAAGCGCGGCAGCAAGTACCGAACGACCGAACTTGTTCATTTGCGAGCCGGCATCATTGATGTAGTACTCATTCGTGACCTCTGCGCCGGCCGCACGAAGCACCCGAGAGATGGAATCCCCGAGTGCCGCCCAACGGGTGTGGCCCATGTGCAACGGCCCAGTTGGGTTCGCGCTCACAAACTCGAGGTTGATGCGCTGACCGGCAAGTGTGTTGCCTCGACCATAGGCTTCACCCTGCTCGATAATGCGTTTCGCTGTCTCGCCGGCACTGGCCGCATCGAGCGTAATGTTCACGAAACCCGGGCCAGCAATTTCGGCCTTCGAAACCCCTGCCGCGTTCGCGATGCGTTCAACAATGAGAGACGCAAGCTCACGCGGGTTCATGCCGAGGCGTTTTGCGTACTTCATGGCAACGTTCGAAGACCAGTCACCGTGCTCGCGATTTTTCGGTCTCTCGGGTTGCGTGTCAGCAGGCGACACGGTGAATTTCTCTTGCGAAAGATCATCGCCACGCTGAGCAATGATGTCGTGAAGAATGCTAGCGAGAAGATCGGAGATGTCTTGAGGGGTCACGAAGCACAATTCTAGTTTGCTTCGATGGGGTCAAGCTGCAGCATCGCGTGGAGGCTTGGGCTGGCCTGCTACAGGCAAAGTTGCCGGGTGCGCTAGGCTGAATCGGTAGCCTTGCCAGCCTCCGTAGCTCAGGGGATAGAGCGCCGGTTTCCGGTACCGTAGGTCGGGAGTTCGAATCTCTCCGGGGGCACGCGCTACAGTTTGGCTCTCTCGCGTGCGCGGCAGAGCCAAACTCATTTAGGGCAGTTGAATTTGTGTGACCGGCAGAGTCGAATCTGCCGAAAATTCGAGCGTGGATGGCTGGTGGCCCGCGGCCACCAGCTGCGCCCCGAGCGATGCGATCATCGCACCGTTGTCGGTGCACAGCGAAAGCGGTGGCACCCGAAGCTCGACACCTGCGGCGGCACACCGTTCTGCGGCAAGTTCACGCAACCGAGCGTTCGCGGCCACGCCTCCGCCAAGCAGCAGCCTGGGAACTCCCAAATCGGTGCAGGCGGCGATTGCTTTAGAGGTGAGCACATCGGCGACGGCCTCTCGAAAGCTCGCGGCCACGTCGGCGACGGGCACCTCTTCACCGGAATCCTGACGCTGCTCGACCCACCGAGCAACCGATGTCTTGAGACCCGAAAATGAGAAATTGTATCGATGCTGTTGCTGGTCTTTTGGCAACGACAACCCCCGCGGAAACCTGATGGCGTTGGGGTCACCCTCAGAGGCAACACTGTCAATCTGGGGCCCTCCGGGGTAGGGCAAGCCAAGCACCCTCGCCACTTTGTCGAACGCTTCGCCGGCGGCATCATCGATCGTCTCACCAAGCATTTCAACGTCGCTCGTGAGGTCGCGAACCAACAGCAGAGACGTGTGACCACCAGACACCAGCAGCGCAACGGTTGGCAACTCAAGCTCACCCACCGTACCCGTAACTTCACGCAACCCTTGACCGATTAATACGTCTGCGCCCACGTGACCGACCAGGTGGTTGACCGCATATACCGGGACATTCAAGGCCACCGAAAGAGACTTTGCCGCAGACACCCCAACCATCAGCGCACCAGCTAGGCCGGGGCCACAGGTCACTGCGATCGCGTCAATGTCATCGAACCCCACCCCTGCGTCAGCAAGTGCGCGCGTAAGGGTGGGCTGCAGCGCTTCGACGTGCGCCCGGGCGGCGACTTCGGGCACCACTCCCCCGAACCTGGCGTGCTCATCCATGGACGAGGCGATCACGTTCGCGAGTAAAGTGCGGCCACGCACAATGCCCACTCCAGTCTCGTCACAGCTGGTTTCAATGCCGAGCACCACTGGTTCTTTGATCATCGCCTGTTCTCCATGAGCAGTCGCATCACCACTGCGTCAACGTTGTCTGGTTGATAATATTTGGGCCGAACGGCGATCTCTTGAAAGCCGGTAGAGGTATACAGTGTGCGAGCCGCAAGATTATCAGCTCGAACCTCAAGAAAAACTTGACTCACTCGACGCCGCCGCGCCTCGTCGAGCAACCCGTTGAGCAGGGTTCTGCCAAGACCACGACCTCGAGCCTTGGGCACGAGGGCAATCGTTTGAATATCGCCCTCTTCTCCGAGAGCCAGTACTCCACCGTAGCCAAGCAGTTCACCTCGCCCGTCTTCGAGCGCAAGATAGGTGCGGTGCGGGCCAAGGAGTTCCTCGCGCATGAGCTCCAGGCTCCAGGCCTCGCCCTGAAACACGGAACGTTCGATGGCCCACATTGCGTCGAGATCTTCGATGTTGGCCGTGCGCAGACCAGGGTTCTGGGTTGCGACAGGTTCACCCACCAGCACTCACCCGCTTCACTTGAGCCGCAGGTTTGACATCTGGGGCTCGTAAGTAGAGCGCTTCTTGCGGCTCGAACTTGCGCCAAGCGTCTAATCGCAGGTTGGCGAGGCGAACCAGAGCCCCTGCGGGTATGCGCTCGGGCCACACATCCCGTGACTCTTCGATCAAGCCTGCCCTCGGCACCAGGTGAGCGTCGACAGTTCGAACCGGCAAGCCTTTCGCGTCGACTCCATCGAACTCGGAGACGAACAGCTCGCGCCGCTTGGCGTCTTGCACCACCCGCACTTTGGTGACACTCGGGGTGCCGGTCATGAGCTCAAACGCCACCGCTTCGTGACCCTGCACTGGCAACAGACGAACCCCTCTCGCGACAGCGAACGCCTTGGCCGCGGCGATGCCGACACGCAGACCGGTAAACGGGCCGGGCCCAACGCCCATCACTACCTCGGTAACACGGTCAGGTGATACCTGAGCCGCCGCGAACACCTCCGCGATGAGCCGACCGATTACTTCGGTGTGTCCACGCGGGTCATCGCTTGACGCCTCGTACACCTCACCGTCCACACCAAGCGCGACGCTGGTGCCGATTGACGTATCGATCGCGAGCAGCGTCCTCTTGTTGTGACCCTGAGCGCGAGTGTCAGAGTTAGCTTCGACGTCGTGCACCCCTGGCACATACCCGCACATTAGAGCACCCCCTCGACCCAGCGCCGTCCGTAACCAGCGATCGTCACGATTCGCGGCTCAACCATCTCATCTTCGAAGAGGGCATCGCTGCCCGACTGAGCAATAGAGGAATCACCGCCACCTGGCGGGGGTGCAGCGAGCGCAGCACCCGTTGGGCGTTCAATGGTGACTTCGATCCATGATTCACCAGGCTGCACGAGCCCGGCACCCCATTCCATCAAGACCACGGACGCATCAAAATCGATGTCAAGATCATCGAGTTCACTTGCGTCGGTGAGTCGATATGCATCGACGTGCACCAACGGGGGGCCGCCAACAGTCGAAGGGTGCGTTCTCGCGAGCACGAAGGTTGGACTCGTGACTGGCCCGCGAACCCCGAGACCCTCGCCAATGCCCCGGCTCAGAGTGGTTTTGCCAGCACCCAGGGGGCCAGTGAGCACCACAAGATCGCCGGCGCGAAGCCTGTTTCCCAGCCGCACCCCTAGCTCGTGCATGGCCTGCGGGTGCTCAACGCGCAATGTAGTCGGCCCAGCCGATGGGTCAGTCTCTGCCATGGTCATCTTCTGACGCCACACGCAACACTCTCGAGCCAATACCAGCGACGATTTCGTAATTGATGGTGCCCATCACCTCAGCCCAGAGCTCGACCGGCGGCACACCCGTGGCGGGGTCACCAAAGAGCACGACCGGGTCGCCAAGTTTCACTTTTTTCCCAAATTTGCCAAGGTCGACAATGCACTGATCCATGCCGATGCGGCCAATAATTGGGCAGTGCTGGCCAGCGACCTCAACGGTGACTCCAGAACCATTGAGCGCACGAGGCATGCCGTCTGCGTAGCCGATCGGCACCAGACCAAGCGTGGTGTCGCTCTGCACGACATGGTTGTACCCGTAACTCACCCCGGTTCCGGCGGTGACGTTGCGCAACGCCACAATCTCGCTGCGCAAGGTCATGGCAGGGCGCAACCCCAGATCGGCTGACGTGCGGTCGCTGTAAGGGCTTAACCCGAAGCAGGCCATGCCCACTCGAACGGTGTTATAGCCAAAGTCTGAATATTTGAGTGCTGCGGCTGAGGCTTGCAAGTGAATCAGTTCGGGTTCACAACCGGCGGCACGCAACTGTGCCACTGCTTGATCGAATCGACCGGCTTGGGCGCGATCCTCAGCCTCATCTACATTTGCCAAGTGGCTGAAAATGCCCCGAACCTGCAGCACACCAGCACGCTGGAGTTGAGCCCCGCGATCAAATAGTTGCTGCCATTCCTCTGGAGCGGCACCGTTTCGACTCAAACCGGTATCAACCTTGAACTGCACGATAGCCGGGCGACCAACTGCCTGAGCGGCTGCGGCAACGGCTTCGAGTTGGGGCAGATGACTGACGCCAATTTCGATGTGCTCAAGTACGGCTGCTTGAAAGTCTGCACCTGCTCCGTGCAACCAACAGAGCACCGGGTCGTCGATGCCGGCTGCTCGAAGTGAGAGCGCCTCTTCGAGGTCAGTCACGCCGAGCAACACCGCGCCCCCCTCAATTGCAGCTTGCGCCGCAAACTGGGCGCCGTGACCGTAACCATTCGCTTTGATTACCGCAATCACATGACTGCCGGTGAGTTCACGAATGCGGCGAACGTTCTGGCGAATGGCGGGCAAAGAAATGTCTGCCACGCGCATCGAACCCGTTCTCATGCCGCACCTCCAGTCGATTCCACGATAACGAATGCGGTTGCGAACCCGCCGTCATGTGTCATCGATACGTGAGCACGGTGACCGCCCACACGGGCCAAGACGTCAGCGAGAGCGTCTGTCTGCGCAAACGAGGGGGCATCATCTGCATTTTTCACGATTGTCATGTCGTGCCAGCCGAGCCCGTGCGAGTCACCGAGCGCCTTGATGAGTGCCTCACAGGCCGCAAACCGTGCAGCAAGAGAGTGGTCGGGAAGGTCTCTCACGTCGGCCGCAAACAAGCGCGCTCGAAGCGAAGGGGTGCGTTCAAGTGCTCGCGAAAACCGGTCGATGTCGACCGTGTCTACCCCGATGCCAACGATCATGGGTGGTTACTCGACTGTCACCGACTTTGCGAGGTTGCGCGGCTGGTCAACGTCGAGCCCCTTCGCAGTGGAGAGTTCGAGTGCAAACCATTGCAGGGGCACGACCTGCACGAGCGGCTCAAAGAGCGGGTCGACCAGTGGCAAACGAATGACGTCGTCGGCATAGGGCAGCACCGAGGTGTCGCCCTTTTCGACAATGGCGATGACTCGGGCACCCCTCGCACGAATTTCTTGAATGTTCGAAACGACTTTTGAGTGCATGATCGACGCTTTGCGAGGGCTTGGCACCAGCACAAACACGGGTTGCCCGTGATCGATGAGAGCGATTGGCCCGTGCTTCAGTTCTCCGGCCGC
Organism: uncultured Leucobacter sp.; assembly: GCA_964433255.1. Classification (GTDB taxonomy): domain Bacteria; phylum Actinomycetota; class Actinomycetes; order Actinomycetales; family Microbacteriaceae; genus Leucobacter. Next base: position 12,168 of record CAYSQG010000002.1, on the reverse strand, counting down.
AAAACCTTCGGCGTGGATGTAGGCAATTTCTTTGAGCTTGAGCGCCCCCTCGAGCGCGGTGGGGTACCCAACATGCCGACCAAGGAACAGCACTGAGCGGCTGTCGGCCATCCAGTGAGCCAGTTGAGCGATCTGCTCGTGCGTCTCAACAGCCTCTTTTAGCGCTTCGGGCATCGCTTCAAACGCCCGGATCGCGTCTGCTTCGTCGCTGGCTGAAAGCGTGCCCCGCAGGCGGCCCAGGTGCAGGCCGATGAGGTAGAGCGCGGTGATTTGAGCGGTGAACGCCTTCGTTGAAGCCACTGCAACCTCTGGGCCTGCGTGGGTGTAGACGGCGGCGTCGCTCTCACGCGGAATTGTTGCGCTTTGGGTGTTACACACTGACACGGTGGTGACGCCATGCTCTTTGGCATATTTGACCGCCATCATGGTGTCCATGGTTTCACCGGACTGACTGACAGAAATCACCATGGTGCGATCTGAGAGCACGGGGTCACGGTAGCGGAATTCGTGGCTCAGCTGCACCTCGACTGGCACGCGGGCCCACTGCTCAATTGCATAGGCGCCAATTTGACCGGCATATGAGGCAGTGCCGCAGGCAATGATTACGATGCGCTCAACATCTCGAAGTTTCTCGGCACCAATGGAATCGAGCTCAGGGATCACCACATGGCCGTCGACGATGCGCCCACGAACGGTGTTGGCAACCGCTTCGGGTTGCTCGTTGATTTCTTTGGCCATGAACGACGACCAGCCACCTTTTTCAGCAGCTTCGGTGTCCCAGGCCACCTCGAACTCTTCGAAGTCGACTGGGTTGCCGTCAAAATCGGTGATGCGCACGCTGCTGGGGGTGATGACGGCAATGTTGTCCTCTTCAACCGCAACCGCCCGGTTCGTGTAGCCCACGAACGCGGCAACGTCACTGCCAAGAAAATTTTCGCCGTCACCGAGCCCCACCACGAGTGGTGAATTGTGTCGAGCGGAGACGACCGTCTCAGGGGTGTCGGTGTGCATGGCGAGCAGGGTAAACGTGCCGTGTAGTCGTTTCACGACCGAACGAAATGCGGTTTCGAGGTCACCAACGCGTGCCACCTCGAGACCTAGCAGCGCTGCAACCACTTCGGTGTCGGTTTCGCTCAGCAGCTCAATGCCTGCCGCCTCGAGTTCAACTCTCAGTTCGGCAAAATTTTCGACAATGCCGTTGTGAATCAGGGCAAGTTTGCCTGAATCACCCAGGTGGGGGTGCGCGTTCACATCGGTGGGGCCACCGTGTGTCGCCCATCGCGTGTGCCCAATGCCGGTTGATTTGGCTTGGACCGGGCTGTCTGCAAGCGACTCGGTCAACCGAACCAGCTTGCCTGAACGCTTGCGCACCACGATGTCGCCTGAGTCGTCGATCACAGCGATGCCTGCGGAATCGTAGCCGCGATATTCGAGACGTTTCAGCCCGCTGAGCAACACCTCAACCGTGTTCCCATGACCGACATAACCAACGATTCCACACATGAAAGCCAGTTTAGTGGGAGCATGGAGGTGATGACTGAACTCAGCACCGACACGCGAGCCCTGACTCGCCCAGACCCATCGTCGCCGTTTATTGAAATTGGCCGAGAGGAATGGGCGCATCTCGCCGGGGGCACGCCGATGCCGCTCACCGAAGAAGAAGTGGCCGCCTATCGCGGGCTCGGGGTGCCGCTCGATCTTGCCGAGGTGAGCGACATTTACCGCCCTCTCAGCCGTTTGATCAATCAATACGCCATTGCCGCCAGAGAGATGCATCGACGCACCCGAAGCTTTCTGCGACGAAACCACGAGCTCCCCTCACCATTTGTGCTCGGCATTGCCGGATCGGTGGCGGTCGGCAAATCAACCGTCGCCCGCGTGCTGAGAGATTTGCTGGCACGCTGGCCAGAGACCCCCCATGTGCAGCTCATCACTACCGACGGGTTTCTCTATTCAAACGATGAACTCGACCGCCGGGGGCTCACACATCGCAAAGGGTTTCCTGAATCGTACGATCGCCGTGCCCTGCTGCGATTCGTGTCTCGCGTCAAGGCCGGGGTCGAGCAGGTGCGCGTGCCTCACTACAGTCACCTGACGTATGACATCGTGCCCGGTGAATTCACTGTCGTGAACAACCCTGACATTTTGATCGTTGAAGGCTTGAACGTCTTGCAACCCCCGACCAAAATGCACCCACTCGCGGTGAGCGACCTGTTTGACTTCTCTATCTATGTAGATGCTCGCATGAGCGATATTCAACGGTGGTACATTGACCGATTTTTGCGGCTCAGGGATCAAGCCTTCACGAACCCAAGCTCACACTTTCGCCGCTTCGCCAGCATCGACGACGAGGCCGCGGTTGGTGTGGCTGAGGAATTTTGGAAGGGCATCAACGAACCAAACCTGGTAGAGAACATACGCCCGACCCGCGCACGAGCATCCCTCGTGCTGCGCAAAGAGGCTGACCACCGTGTGAAGAAAGTGTTGCTGCGAAAAACCTGACTGGTGTCGCAACAGCTGAACCGGTACACGGCGCGAACGGTGAAAGCGTGACCCCGCGTGACTTGTTGAGCAACGGTTCAGTGGGCAGATCCTAGAATTATGAGGTGACTCAATCAGCGCCCACTTTGCCGCCTCGATCCTCAGCCCTGCTGACCGCCCTCCATGAGCGCGTGGTCATTGCTGACGGAGCCATGGGCACACAACTGCAAAACGCCGCACCCACCCTCGAAGACTTTCAACAACTCGAGGGGTGCAATGAAATATTGAACGTGTCACGCCCCGACATGATCCGTGAAATACACGACACCTACCTGAGCACTGGCGTGGACGCCATCGAAACCAACACCTTTGGTGCCAACTGGTCAAACCTCAGCGATTACGGCATCGACGATCGCATCGAAGAGCTCGCAGAAGCGGGGGCCCGCATTGCGCGAGAAGCCGTTGACTCGGCCGAATCAGCCGATGGGCGTGTTCGTTGGGTGCTCGGCTCGATGGGCCCGGGCACCAAACTGCCGAGCCTCGGTCACACCACCTATGCGCACCTCAAAGAAACTTTTGCGCTGCAGGCGGCAGGTCTCATTCGTGGCGGCGCAGACGCTCTGCTCGTTGAAACCAGCCAAGACCTGCTCCAGGCAAAAGCGGCAGTGAACGGGTGCAAGCTCGCTGCCGAACGCACCGGCATTCGGTTGCCTATCTTTGTTGAAGTCACCGTCGAAACCACTGGCACGATGCTCATGGGTAGCGAAATCGGTGCCGCCCTCGCCACCCTTGAGAAGCTGGGCATCGATGCCATCGGGCTCAACTGCGCCACCGGCCCGGCCGAAATGAGCGAACACCTGCGCTATCTCTCTAAGCACGCACGCATTCCCGTCATGGTGATGCCAAACGCCGGCCTGCCAGAGCTCGGCCCGAACGGCGCGGTCTATCCACTCACCCCAGAAGAGCTTGCCGTCGCCGAAGAACAATTCGTGCGCGAGTTTGGGCTCAACCTCGTCGGTGGGTGTTGCGGCACCACGCCCGAACACATGCGCGCGGTCGTGAACAGGCTGGGCAACGCATTTCCCGCACCGCGAACCCCCGAACGTGAAGACGAGGTGGCAAGCCTCTACCAAGCAGTTCCACTGACCCAAGACGCCACATTTTTGGCCATCGGTGAACGAACCAACGCGAACGGGTCAAAAGCCTTTCGCGACGCACTGCTCGCAGGCGACTGGGACGAGTGCGTTGAAATTGCAAAATCACAGACACGTGATGGCGCCCACCTGCTCGATGTGTGCGTGGACTACGTGGGTCGTGACGGGGTGGCAGACGCCACGGCGGTCGTGTCTCGACTGGCAAGCGCATCCACGCTGCCCATCGTCATGGACTCAACCGAACCCGCAGTGCTACAAGCCGGGCTCGAACTCATTGGTGGGCGTGCGGTCGTAAACTCGGTCAACTTCGAAGATGGCGACGGGCCGACGAGCCGCTACGCGCGCATCATGCCGCTGGTCAAAGAACACGGTGCCGCCGTGATCGCGCTCACCATCGATGAGCAGGGGCAAGCACGCACGCGTGAAAACAAGGTGCGCATTGCCTCGCGGCTCGTTGATGATCTCACGGGGCGCTGGGGGCTCAGCGTCGGTGACATCATTGTCGACACCCTCACCTTTCCGATTGCCACCGGCCAAGAAGAAACGCGTCGTGACGCAATCGAAACCATTGAGGCAATTCGTGAGCTCACCAAAAAATACCCGGGCCTACACACCACGCTCGGTGTCTCAAACGTGTCGTTTGGGCTCAACCCCGCCGCAAGAGTGGTGCTTAACTCTGTGTTTTTGCACGAAGCGACAGAGGCAGGCCTCGACTCGGCAATTGTGCACGCGGCCAAGATTTTGCCACTTGCCTCCATTCCCAAAGATCAGCTGAAAGTTGCACTCGACCTGATCTGGGATCGTCGCGAATACGATGCTGATGGTGGGCTCACCTACGACCCCCTCGCGAAGATGCTCGATCTGTTCAGCGACGTTGACCTAGCCTCAATGCGTGACCAGCGGGCTGCTGAACTCGCCGCACTGCCCGTCACCGAGCGACTCGAACGACGCATCATCGACGGCGAGCAAAAGGGTCTTGCAGACGATTTGCAATTCGCACTCGATGACGGGCACACTGCGATCGGCATCATCAACACTGTGCTGCTCGCCGGCATGAAAATTGTTGGTGAGCGCTTCGGCGCTGGCGAGATGCAGTTGCCATTTGTGCTGCAGTCTGCAGAGACCATGAAGGCGGCCGTGGCCTGGCTCGAACCACACATGGATCGCATCGAGGGTGAATCGACCTCAAAGGGCACCATGGTCATCGCAACGGTTCGCGGTGACGTGCACGACATCGGCAAAAACCTGGTCGACATCATTCTTTCGAACAACGGCTACACCGTGGTCAACATCGGCATCAAACAACCAATCAGTGAGATCATCCGAGCCGCAGAAGAACACAACGCCGACGTCATCGGCATGAGTGGACTGCTGGTGAAATCAACAGTGGTCATGAAAGAAAACCTCGAAGAGTTGAACTCCAGAGGCTTGGCTGGCAAGTGGCCGGTGATCCTGGGCGGTGCTGCGTTGACCCGAGCATTTGTTGAGCAAGACCTCGCCGAGATGTTTGACGGAGAAGTTCGCTACGCAAAAGATGCCTTTGAGGGCCTGGCGCTCATGGAACCACTGGTGCGGGTGGCCCGAGGCGAATCAGCTGACTCGGTTGGGCTGCCCCCGTTGAAAAAACGCATCCACCGACCGGGTGCCAAGCTCACGCTCACCGAACCAGAACAGATGCCGGGGCGCAGTGACGTCAGCACCGAGAACCCCGTGCCTACTCCCCCGTTCTGGGGCACCCGCATCGTGAAGGGCATTCCGCTCGTTGAATACGCCTCACTGCTCGATGAACGCGCGGTGTTCATGGGTCAATGGGGGCTCCGATCTGGTCGGGGCGAGGCAGCAGCTCGCTACGAGGATCTCGTGGAGCGCGAGGGCCGACCCAGACTGCGAGAGTGGCTTGACCGCATGCTCACCGAGGGAATGCTCGATGCTTCGGTGGTGTACGGCTACTTTCCTGCCTTCAGCGAAGGCAACGACATCGTGGTGCTGCACCACGGCGAAGAAGGGGGTGTACTTGCACCCGACGGAGGTTCTGGGGGCGCACTTGGCACCGAGCGGCTTCGATTCACGTTTCCGCGTCAGCGGCGCGACCGTCACCTCTGTCTGTCTGATTTCATTCACTCACGCCAGGCATATGAAGCTTCGGCAACACCAGACGTGTTTGCGGTGCAGCTGGTCACCGTCGGCTCTTTGGTCGATCAGCACACTGCCAAACTCTTTGCTGCAGACAAGTACCGTGAATACATGGAACTGCACGGTCTCGCGGTGCAACTCACCGAGTCTTTGGCCGAATACTGGCACAAGCGCGTGCGAGCAGAGCTCGGGTTTGCAAGCGAGGAGCCCGACGACGTCGAAGGCTACTTCAAATTGAACTATCGCGGAGCCCGATTTTCGCTCGGATACCCGGCCTGCCCTGACATGTCAGACCGGCGTAAAGTGATGGAACTCCTGCGCGCTGAGCGCATCGGCGTAGAGTTATCTGACGAACTTCAGCTGCACCCGGAGCAGTCAACCGACGCGTTTGTGCTGCATCATCCCGAAGCCAAATATTTTTCGGTGTGACCCGACAGCGGTGAGCGGCGCAACGCCGCCAGCACCGGCCTGCCGATCAACACAATGCCAGCCGCGGTGGTGAGCGCGCGAACCGTATCCCAAGTCAGTGTTGAAGTCACCAGGGAATAGGTGAAGAAACTCACGAGGTTCGGGCCCAAGCCTGCAGAAGGATCAAAGCTGATGCTGGTGCCAGAGCCAACCGCGAACGGCCAGAACCACAGGTTCATCAGCAGCCCAAACGCGTACGATGCGATCACACCGTACCCCGCGAGCACGGCAAGCTCGATCCACGGGCGCGAAACAGTGCGTCGACGCGGCAATAGGCCGGCGCCCGCGCCAACCCAACCCGCGGCGAACACCTGAAAGGGCAGCCACGGCCCGACACCACCCCAGAGCAGCGACGACCCGATCATTGCAGTTGACCCCAGCAAAAACCCAAATCGAGGCCCAAACGCACGCCCTGCAAGGATGAATAGAATGAGCGCCGTTTCCAGGCCACCAAACCCCGCGCCAAGGAATCGCAACACCATGCCCACTGCGGTGAGGGTGCCGAGCATGGCGACCAGCATTGCCCCCCGAACACCGTCACCAAGAGCGACCAAGATGGCTCCGGCCAGCACCACTGCCGCCGACACCGCAAGCACCGGGATCGCTGCTTGCGTGTCTGGCGAGACCGCACTCGAAATAAGTGGCCACGCAAATGCGGCGAGCGCTGCCAAGCTCACCAACGGAATCAGCCACAGCTGCAGGGGGCGACTCACGGGAGCGCACCCCCCGAAATGGTCAGTCTTCTCGGCGAGTGCCCGTGCGATTGAAGCAGCTGCTCAAAGTGTCGGTCGTGGGTGGTGAGCACCACTGCCCGGCCCTCGGCGGCGACTTGAGCCACCAGCGACGCGAGTCGCGTGCGTGCTGCACTGTCAAGCCCTCGAGTTGGTTCATCGAGCAAGAGCACTTTCGGATCAAGCGCGAGTTGCACCGCAATAGCCAGCGCGAGCCGCGTGCCGGCTGACAGGTCACGCGGGTGTCGCAACAGCAACTTCTCTGGTTCGGTGAGCGAATCAGACACTAGCTGGAGGAACCTCTGCCAGGTGGCCCCCGGTGCGATTCTTGCTCTGCGATCTGCATGTCGGCATTCGGCGTCAAGCGTGTCTCGAATCAACAGATCGTCGACCCGGTGCGGCACGAACGCGATGCCTGGCGCCCGCTTTGTTCCGATCACCGCGATGTCTTCGAGCAGGCTGGTTTTGCCTGATCCGTTCGGCCCGGTGAGCAGGGTGATTTCGCCTGGACTGGTGGTGAAGTCTTGGACCCACAGCAGTGCTGACCCGCCCCGTGTCACTTGGTGAGAGCGGGCGAGCGAGATAGTCGTCGAGCGTGAACCCTGACGCGGGTCGGTCGAATCTCCTGGAGAGGCAACCGTCTGAGTTTGAGGAGTGAGGGGCGCAGCCTGTGAGTCATATGCCGCCTGCCTATCCGGCGGTTGAGTCGACAAACTTTCTTGTGACCGTCTGCGAAGCTTCCCGTCACTCAACTCAACCCAGCACATTGGAACGTGGCGTTCTAGTTGATGCAGCGGATCGGGCCGGTGCTCCGAAACGAGTACCGCACACCCTGAGCGCAGCATCTCGAGCAGCTGCGCAAGCACCAGCGACACCGAGGCTTCATCGAGATCTGCAATTGGCTCATCGAGCAACAATGCGCCCGGGTTGGCAGCGCACGCAGCGGCGACAGCCACTCGGGTAGCCTCACCAGCAGAAAGGGTGGCTGGGTCCCGCTCAGCCAGTTCAACGATTCCAAAGCGTTCAAGTGAGTGTTGTACATCCAAGTCGAGCGGTGTCTTATTTTCGAAGTGCACCTGCCCGAGTCGCGTAAGCCCGAACGCGAGTTCCGCGCGCACTGTTTCAGCGAGAAAGGTGTGTTCCACGCGCTGTGGCACCAGGGCCACGTGACCGGCAAGTGCCGCGGGTCGTGGTCGTTCAATCTGCACGCCCCGTAGTTCGAGCACCCCGCTGGCTGACCCCCCCGTGTAGGTGGGCGTCAAGCCCGCAAGATATGAGATAAGCGTGGTTTTGCCGCATCCGGTGGGCCCGGTAATGACGGTCATCTCGCCAGCCCGAAGGTGTAGCGACACGTCTTGAAGAATCATGTCACCCGCATGCTGAATTGTGACGTGCGTGGCGCTGAGCACTGGGCATTCATCGTGTTGGTGGCGATCGCTGTTGCCGTGCACAGTACGACTGCTGGTCGGGGTGAGTGCGGCTCGACCGCCCGAAAAACCCCGGAGTTCCATTGACGCGCCCAGCGCCGTCGCCCGTTCAACGGACTGTTCAAAAATCGGCAAGAGCAGGCGCACACTGGTGCGTTCTGAACGAAGTTTCGCACCAAACGAAACACGTGTACCCGCCGCAATCAGCGACGGTACGGAACCGAATGCGAGTGAGAGCACCGATGCAATTGGGGCAATCATTGCTGGGGCTCGCGAGAGCAGTGTTCGGGCATCAGCGAGCGCGTTTGCCGCACCAAACAGCACAAACACCACCGCAAATCGTGTGGAATCAGCCACCGTGGCCACGAGTTGCTCGAGTGTCAACGGCCCAAACATGGCGATGCCACGAAACGGGCCCGACAGCGTGAGTATTGGAAGATCAAGCACCAGGATCGCATCTGCCCCAGGAGTGGCGAGTGAGGTGAACAGCACCCGGTACCCTACCCGCAACAACACAAATGCCGTTGCGGCAATCAGGCCAAACCGAAATGCTGGAGCGTGCAGCTTGCCACTCCAGGCGACCACCGCACAGGCAACAGCCATGAATGCAATCTGCCACCACGGAGTGGGCAATAACGCGCCAGCGAAGGCTGCACTCGCAGCAAGAGTCCAGACGAACCCTGGCAGTGAGGCGACCGCGGTTGTGACCGAGTTTTGCCGTGTACCACCCACGGGTTAATCGGTTGAGGCGTGGGGCAAAGTTGGCTCTGCCTCGGTGTCACCAAACTGCCAGACAAATGCGACAGCCTGCCCGGGTTGCATCAGTTGTGTGCCGGCGCCTTCGAGTGCGTATTCCCAGCCGTTCCCGGCATCGACATAGAGACCCCAGTAGGCCCACATCGGACCGAAGTCAGAACAGTCGGGGGTGTAGGTCTCACCGTTGTATTCGAGTGTCTCACCCGCGGCAGGTAACCCGTCGATGCGGCAGGCGAAGAACTGATCGCTTGGGCTGACTGGCTCTAGTGCAAAGTTGGCGCTCTGAAATGCTTGCAGCGCGGTGATTGGACCGTCAGCTTCGACACACGATGCGTTGCTCTCGGCTTCGAAATCGACCTGAGCCCACACTCCGGTGCACTCAGATTGTGTGGTGGTGGTCTGAGCTGCTGCGTCAGCATCGACTGGCCCAGAGTTGGCTGAAGACGCGCAACCACTCAGTACCAGGGTCAGCACAGCGAGTGTGGCGATCGCCAAAGAGTTCATGCGTTTCATGTGCGTGCTCCCAGTTGTGGGTTGAAGTGTTACACCGAAAGTCGGCGTTTCACGATCTCCACGAGGTCGTTTGCCAACTGTTGCGCCTGCTCGTGCTCGGGCGCCTCCACCATCACGCGAACGACAGGCTCGGTTCCTGATGGGCGCAGCAGCACACGGCCATTGCCCCCGAGTGCGAGTTCGGCCTGAGAAACAGCTTGCTGCAGCACCTCGTCGTCGTTCGCTCGGCTTCGATCGACTCCTCGAACGTTCACCAACACCTGAGGGTAGACGCGCATGCACTGCGCAAGTTGCGACAGGCTCTTGCCGGTTCTGGCTACCTCGGCTGCGATGTGCAGACCAGTCAGAATGCCATCGCCGGTGGTCGCGTATTCGCTCATAATGACGTGGCCAGACTGTTCGCCCCCAAGTGAGAAGCCGTCTGCATTTAATCGCTCAAGCACATAGCGGTCACCGACACCGGTTTCGATGACATCGATTCCATTGTTTGCCATAGCGAGTTTCAGCCCAAGGTTTGACATGACGGTAGCCACGAGTGTGTTCTCGTGAAGCTTTCCACGGGCTGACATTGACAGGGCAAGGATCGCCATAATGCGATCGCCATCGATGACCTCACCGTGTTCGTCGACAGCGAGGCAACGGTCTGCGTCTCCGTCGTGAGCGATGCCCAGATCGGCACCATATTCGCGAACGGCCGCAGAGAGTGGGGCGAGATGCGTTGATCCAACCCCGTCATTGATGTTGAAGCCGTCGGGCTCGTTGCCAATGACCGTAACTTTGGCTCCCGCGTCACTAAAAGCGTCGGGCGAAATACCTGAGGCTGCTCCGTGCGCACAGTCCAGCACCACATGCAATCCGTTGAGCTTCACGCCTTCAAGGGTGCCGAGCAGGTGAACCAAATAGCGATCTTCGGCGTCGGCAAAACGGCGAATGCGTCCGACCTCACGGCCAGTAGTGCCGGCATGATTTCTGGTCATTGCGACCTCGATTTCATGTTCGACATCGTCGGGGAGTTTGCGGCCGCCTGCGGCAAAGAATTTGATGCCGTTGTCTGCTGCCGGGTTGTGTGATGCCGACACCATGACACCGAAATCAGCCTTGGTGTCTGCAACGAGATAGGCGGCAGCGGGTGTCGGAATTACCCCGGCGTCGAGCACGTCAACACCTGCTGAAGCGAGCCCGGCAGCCACAGCCGCAGAGATGAACTCGCCTGAGACGCGAGGATCTCTGGCGACGACGGCTTTTGCACGTCGACTTTCTGAGCGCGCGTCACGTCCCAGCACGAATGCTGCAGACTGAGCGAGGCCCAGGGCTAGCTCTGCGGTCACATCGACCCCAGCTAGACCCCGGACCCCGTCGGTGCCAAATAGGCGACCCATGAAAACCCGTGCGCTTAACGCTTTGAGTACTGCGGTGCCTTGCGGGCCTTCTTCAGACCAGCCTTCTTGCGTTCGATGACGCGCGCATCGCGGCTGAGGAAGCCTGCCTTCTTGAGCGTTGGTCGGTTGTGTTCCGCATCGATCTCGTTGAGTGCACGAGCAATGGCGAGCCGGAGTGCTCCGGCCTGACCTGAGGGGCCGCCACCCTTGATGCGTGCGACCACATCGTATGCCCCACCGAGATCAAGCACAGTGAATGGGTCGGTGATGAGCTGCTGGTGGAGTTTGTTTGGGAAATATTCTGCAAACTCACGGCCGTTCACAGTCATGCTGCCGCTGCCTGGAACCAGACGCACGCGAGCGATTGCTTGCTTGCGACGCCCCACTGCGCCACCAGGAACGGTGAGTGCGGGGCGAGGGGTGGATGCTGGCGCCTGTGCCGCGGGGGTTTCAGTGGTGTAGCTCTCGACGGCCACGTTTTCTTCAGTCACGTTGGAATCCTTTATTCTCAATCTCGTGCCGGCGACTACTGCGCGACCTGGCCGATGGTGTATGGGGTCGGCTGCTGGGCAGCGTGCGGGTGCTCAGGGCCTGCATAGACCTTGAGGTTGCGGAACTGGTCTCGGCCGAGCGAATTCTTGGGCAGCATGCCTCGGATAGCTTTCTCAACGGCGCGCTCAGGGTTCTTCTCAAGTAGCTCGGTGTAACTCACGGCGGTGAGGCCACCGGGGTATCCCGAGTGACGGTAGGCCTTTTTCTGGGCGGCCTTGTTCCCGGTGAGCACCACTTTGTCAGCGTTCACAATGATGACGTAGTCGCCCATGTTCATGTGTGGGGCAAAAGTTGGTTTGTGTTTGCCGCGCAGGAGGGCTGCTGCGTGGGTGGCGAGTCGGCCGAGCACCACGTCTGTCGCGTCAATGACGAGCCAGTCGTGCTTCTGCTCAGCTGCCTTCGGTGAATACGTGCGAGTCACAGTAATGCTGCTTTCGTTCGGAATGGAGTGGTTCGTGGATCCCTCCCCTGCCGCGTCCCGTACCGCTCAAGCGCAGTACGAGTGCATCGACCCTGGGGGGCTCACATTCGGGTGCTTGCGCACCAAGGATCTACTTTAGCACGCTTCTGCATC
>CAYSQG010000001.1:89931-101922 GCA_964433255.1 uncultured Leucobacter sp. | reverse complement strand
GACCACCGGCACCACAAGCCGGTGCTCTACCAACTGAGCTAAAGCCACCATGCTGTCCGTTCGGGCTAACCCGATCGGCAACCTGACAATCATATCGCATGCTCCAGGGCGAACACGCACGCGCGAATCTCATGTCACATTGCTAGTGTGAACTCATGCTGAGTGTGTCGCACGACGAGTTCGAGATGCTGGTTGGCGAGGGCCTCGACAGCCTGCACGAAGACATGCTGAGCGCACTCGACAACGTCATCTTTTTGATCGAAGATGCACCGGCAGATGGCGCGAACATCCTCGGGCTCTATGAGGGGTTCTCGCTCGCTGAGCGCAGCGAGTACGGCTACGGTGAAGAACCCGACCGCATCATTTTGTTTCGTGAGAACCTGCTGCAGCACTGTGCCACTCACGAAGAACTCGTTGCCGAGATTCGGGTCACGCTGGTGCACGAAATCGCCCACTTTTTTGGAATCGACGAGGCACGAATTCACGAATTGGGGTGGGGCTGATGGGGCCGCGCGTCGCACAACCCCAGACTACGACCGGGGTGTCGGAGCTGCTCGAGTCACTCACCGATCGGCCGTGGCAGACGGTGGTCTGGGATGATCCGGTGAATCTGATGAGCTATGTCACCTATGTGTTTCGAACCCACTTCGGGTTCGACCAGGCCACCGCCGAAGACCTCATGTTGCGCGTGCACCACCGCGGCAATGCCGTCGTGGCCGAAGGCTCTCGGGAGGCAATGGAACTGCACGTCGAGGCGATGCACGGCTATGGGTTGTGGGCGACCGCCCGGCAACTTGGTGCCTCGTGAGACTGCTGCCCCTGCCGGGGGCTGCGATTCGTTTGCGCCTCGATCACGACGAGTCCGAGGTGCTGCAACACCTCATCAATCAACTCATTGAGCTGCTGCAGGGCTACAGTGGCACCTCGCTCGACCCTGACCCGTTGCTCGCCAACCTTGAAATTGGCGGTTCAGACGAACCACCAAGCGACCCCGCCCTCGCCAGGCTGTTTCCGCAAGCCTTCGAAGACGAAGAGGATGCCGCAGCGTTTCGACGGGTGACCGAGCAGGGGTTGGTGAATCGCAAACTGCAAGACGCCATTGATGTGACCAGCATGCTCGCGCTTGGGGCAGAATCACTCGACGAAGACAGTGCGGTCGAGGTCGACATTACCTCGGCCTCGATTGCGGCTTGGGTGCGCACACTCACCTCACTCAGACTGGCAATAGCTGCGCGAATCGGGCTCGACAGCGAGCAAGATCACGCAAAACTAGCCACCGATGACGAACACCGCGGCACCGTGATGGTGTTTGATTGGCTCGGCGCAATTCTCGAGTCAGTGCTGCAAATGGCGGTCGATTAAAGCGGTTCTTGCATCGAACGCGGATCAACACGTTGCTCCGGCTGGCCGAGCAGCCTGGCAGGCGTAATGCCGGAGTCCCCGAATTTTTCACGCACCCGGTCAGCGGCCTGATCGAGGGAACGCCAACGCTCGTCGTCACTCCACAACCCCACCCTGCCGCTGCCCGAGGGGTGCAGATCTTCGGTGCGCACCCCAATGAGTCGCACCGGTCGAACAGTGAACCCATCGGCCCCCACGCAATGCTCGGCAAACAGTTCTTGGGCGGTGAGAAACACGCGCTGAGTGGCATCTGTAGCCTCAGCAAGGGTTCGCGAACGTGTGATGGTATCAAAGTTGGCAAATCGAACCTTGATCGACACCACTCTCGCCTCAAGCCCTTTTGCTCTCAGCCGTTCACCGACGCGGGTTGATAAGCGCAACAGCTCACGATCAAGTACCTCGCGAGACCCCACATCTTGGGCGAAGGTTTCTTCGTGCCCGATGCTTTTCTCGGTTCGTGAAATTTGCACTTCGCGGGCGTCTCGACCGTTGGAGAGTTCGTGCAACCGTTTGGCGTTTGCGTGCCCGACGATGCGAGACAGGTTGCTCAGTGGTTCGCGCGAAAGATCTGCCACCGTGTGTATGGCGCGATCGTGCAGCGCCTGTGCAGTGGCTTTGCCAACCCCCCAGATGGCTTCAACGGGCAACGAATGCAAAAACTCCAGGGTTCGCTCTGGAGGCACCACGAACACACCGTCTGGTTTCGCGCGCGCCGAAGCCAGCTTGGCCACGTGTTTCGTCGTGGCGAGCCCAACCGAGACCGGCAATCGCAACTGATCGCGCACACGCTCTCGAATCTGTGCCGCGATCTGCTGCGGCGACCCAAAGAGCCTCAACGAACCAGCAACATCGAGAAACGCTTCGTCGATGCTCAGCGGTTCGACCAACGGAGTGAACTCCCGAAAAATTTCCATGACCCGGTGCGAATAGTGTCGGTATTTTTCAAAGTGTGGCTCGAGCAGCCGCAAACCAGGGCACAGAGCGAATGCCCGCGCCACCGGCATCGCTGAGCTGACCCCAAACCGCCGCGCCTCGTAACTCGCGCTTGAGATCACCGACCGAGCGGAGTCGTGGGCAACAGCTGTGGGCAAGCCGACCAACTCAGGGCGCTCCAACAACTCGACTGACACGAAAAACGAGTCCATGTCAGCGTGCAATATTGAGGGGGTGTCGCGCCCAAGCTGTCGACCCATGCTCCTATTGCACCACAGCCTCATAAATGCGAAGCGGGCACCCGCCGAGCATTAGAATGAACAGATAACGCAGAACGGTAACCTCTGCGCAACTGCTACGTAACCAAGACTCTTACGTGAACGGACCAGCATGAACAGCACCCTTCCGATTCACCTGCCTCGACACGCAGAAGCTGCACAAGCAGCTCACGCACCTCGTCACAGCGCAGGCGCAACGGGTCAGATTGGGCACGGTTCCGCACACGCAAAAGCCATATTGTTTGGTGAACACGCGGTCGTCTATGGCGCTCCGGCAATCACCATTCCAGTGTTTGAGCTTGAGGCAACCGCTCGAGTCGATGCCTGCGAATCTGGTGTGCGCATCGAAAGCGAACTGTTTTCGGGAGAGGTGCTCGCCGCCCCAGCGCAGCTGGCACCAATTGTTGCGGCCATCCGGGCCTCACTTGCCCACGTAGGCGCCGCAGACGCCCACGTGCGCGTGCAGATTCTCAGCGCCATTCCGCACTCCCGCGGGCTCGGTTCAAGTGCGGCAGTTGCGGCAGCGGTGGCCCGGGGGGTGGCCGACTGGGCAGGCAGGTCCATTGACACCGCCGAACTCTATGACATCGTGCAACAAGCCGAACGCATCGCACACGGCAACCCCAGTGGGCTTGATGCCAGGGCAGTTACCTCTGACGGAACGTTCCGTTTTGACCTCGGAGTCGTCACCCCACTCAGCATCGGCGCTCCCCTGAGTTTCGTGCTCGCAGACACCGGCATTGCGGGCTCCACCGCAGAAGCCGTCGGAGGCGTGCGCGCTCGACGAGCTGAGCAACCCGAGCGCATCGACGCACTGATCACGCGACTTGCAGAAATTGCTGAGGAATCAGTCGTTCACCTGGCCGCAGCCGACAAACACGCCCTTGGTGCCAGCATCCACGAAGCTCACCACCTGCTTGACCAGATCGGAGTGAGTTCACCCGAACTCAACGCGCTCGTGTCAGCAGCCGAAGCCGCTGGAGCGCTCGGCGCAAAACTCACCGGCGGCGGGCTCGGTGGGTGCATCTTGGCGCTTGCGCACTCTGAAGAACACGCTGAGCAACTCGCCACCGCGTTGCGTGCCGCAGGGGCCCCCCGTACCTGGACAGCGACGGTGCCGACCACATGAGTTCAGCAACCGCTCGCGCCTACCCAAACATCGCCCTCGTCAAATACTGGGGAAAACGTGACGAAACCCTCATGCTGCCCGCAGCCGGAAGTCTTTCGCTCACCCTCGACGCGTTTGCCACCACCACCACGGTCACGCTTGCGCCCCAAGCCTCGCACGACACCTTTGTGCTGAACGGGGCGCCACAACAGGGTGACTCACTCGCCCGCGTGACCAAGTTTCTTGACCTGGTGCGTGGGCTTGCTGAAAGCAACGTGCACTCCAGCGTCACCTCTGTGAACGAGGCACCCACCGGCGCCGGGCTTGCCTCGTCAGCCTCGGGTTTTGCTGCGCTCGCGGTGGCTGCCGCAGCCGCCTACGGTCTGCACCTCGACCGGTCGGCACTGAGCCGGCTCGCACGACGTGGCTCCGGCAGCGCCGCACGCTCGCTGATCGACGGGGTTGCTGTGTGGCATGCGGGCGTGAGCGACGAAACCTCGTTCGCCGAGCCCGTGACCGCACCCGACATGAGCATGATCATTGTCACGGTCGACGAGACACAGAAAGCGATTTCGAGTCGTGAGGCGATGCGCCAGTGCGCACTCACCTCGCCGTTCTATGCCGCCTGGGTCGAGTCCACCGAACAGAGCCTTGAAGCAATGCTCGAGGCCTGCAAAGACGCCGATTTCACTCGCATCGGGCGCATCACCGAAACCCACGCCATGCGCATGCACGCGGTGATCCAAGCCACCGACCCACCTATTCGCTACCTCGCGCCGACCAGCATCGCAATTTTCAACGCGGTGGCACAGCTGCGCAACCAGGGTGTCGAAGCCTACGCCACCGCAGACGCCGGGCCGAACGTTGCAGTCATCTCGCGACCAGCAGATGCCGCGGCAGTGGCAGATGCGCTGCAGCAATACGGGCAGGTGCGAATCGTTGGTGCCGGCAAGGGTGCACACCTAATCGACACCCCTGTCGGTGCAGATGGTGAGTGAAGCTTGGGCTCCCGGCAAGCTCTTCATCGCAGGGGAACACGCCGTCGTTGACCCCGGAGAACCCGCCGTCTTAGTTGCGGTGGATCGGGGCATCCATGTCAGTGTGACCGCACACGCAGACGAAAGCGACACAGCTCACAGCCCCCACGTGTCAGCCGCCATGAGCGCCATTGAAGAGCTTCGAGCCTCGCGTGGCATCCCTGCCGCGCACTACGAACTGACCGCCACCAGCGAACTCGACGATGAGCAGGGTCGCAAATTTGGTCTCGGCAGTTCAGGCGCAGTCACCGTCGCGGTCATCTCAGCCCTGAACGATTTTTATCAGCTGAATCTCACCGAATACGAACGATTTCAGCTCGCACTGCTTGCCACCATCGAAATCTCACCACAGGCCTCTGGCGGAGACCTCGCAGCAAGCACCTACCGAGGATGGATTCACTACACCTCCCCCGACCGCGTGTCTCTTCGAGCAGTGCGAACCCTACACGGCATCGCAGCCGCACTGCACGGTGACGGTTGGACGAGCTGCAGCATCACCCCGATCGCACCCCCTGCAGACCTGCACCTTCTGGTTGGTTGGACCGGCACGCCAGCCTCCACAGACCAAATTGTGCAGCGAGTGCAAACCCAGCGTCAGGACGCCACAGCGAAGCACGCCGAGTTTCTCGCGCAGAGCAGACGCATCGTGACAGCGCTCGTGCATGCCCTGACCCAAAACGACCCAGTGGCGTTGCCGCTCATTCGAGAAGCCCGACAGTTGTTGCGTCAGCTCGGCACTCAGAATGATGTTGAAATCGAAACACCTCAGCTTCAGGTGTTGTGTGACATCGCCGAACAACACGGAGCCGCAGCGAAACCCTCGGGAGCTGGAGGCGGTGACTGCGGTATCGTGTTGACAGAGACTGCCTCAGCAGTCACCCCAATCATCGAAGAGTGGTCAGCACACGGCATTCTCAACCTCAACCTCACGGTGCAACCGCGCAAGGGAGTCGAACATGTACGATGAGCAACCCCACATTCGGGCTGCCCGCAAAGACGCCCACGTCGAACTCGCTGAACAGCAGCGTGCGCACAACACCACCCACAACGAATTCGACGACGTGCAATTCGTGCACCACGCACTTCGCGGCATTGACCAGTCTTCGGTGTCTCTCGACGTCACCGTAGGTGAGTGGCAGTGGCAGACCCCCTTCTACATCAATGGCATGACCGGCGGCACCCCCCAGGCCGAAGCAATCAACCGGCAGCTTGCCATCGCCGCGCGAGAAATGAATGTGCCAGTTGCCTGCGGATCCGTGTCAGTGGCGCTTGATGCACCCCAAGAGCGCAGCATTGTTCGCAGTTTCACGGTGCTTCGCGAAGAAAACCCTGACGGGTTTGTCATGGCCAACATCGGCGTGGGGCGCCCAGCCGAAGATGCTGTTCGAGCCGTGGAACTGTTGCACGCAGATGCCCTGCAGGTGCACATCAACTCGGTGCAAGAAACCGCAATGCCAGAAGGTGGCAGAGATTTTTCGCACTGGCAACAGTCGGTTGAAGATTTGATCGCCGCATCGCCGGTGCCTGTCATCGTGAAAGAAGTGGGTTTTGGGCTCAGCCGAAACACCTTGGAACAGCTCACTGGGATCGGTGCGACTCTTGCCGATGTCGGCGGAAAAGGTGGCACCGACTTTCTGCGCATCGAGAACGCTCGTCACACGAACGAGCAGCAAGATTTCTCGATGCTGTCAGGCTACGGTCAATCAGCCATCGCCTGTCTGCTCGACGCGCCAGCAAGTGGGCCAGAATTGCTCGCATCAGGCGGGGTCAGAAACCCCTTTGACGTGATCAAAGCACTCGCCAGCGGGGCCAAAGCCGTTGGGGTGGCTGGCACCTTTCTGCAAGTGGTTCGCGCAGGAGGGGCAGAAGCCCTGGTGCCCTACCTCCAGACCTGGAAACATCACACCACGGCAATTATGGCGTTGCTCGGAGCCCAAACTGCATCAGAACTGATGTTCACCGACATGCTGGTCACCGGCAACCTCGCAGTGTTTTGTGAGTTGCGCGGAATAGACTTGTCAGCCCTCACCAGACGCTCAAATTTGTTGTAAGACAACGAAACACCAGCACCCCACCACTGCGCGAAACGCACCACAGGAGCAACTTACATTGAACACCAACGAAACATTCGCTACCGAGGTGCCAACCCGTTGGGTTGGTCCGCTTCGCGTGAGTGGTGACGCCGTTGCACCAACCGGGCAACACATTGAAATCTCTGTGCCATTGGCAACCTATGAGACTCCACTGTGGCCATCGGTCGGTCGAGGTGCCAGCATCTCCCGTGAAATCGAGGGGGGCATTCGCACCGTTGTGGTCGACGAGCGCATGACGCGATCGGTGCTCTTTGTGACCCAGAGCGCCCTTGTGGCACAACACGGTGCCGACATCATCGCGCAGCGATATGAAGAGCTGCAACAGGTCGTGTCAGCTGCGAGCCGATACGCACGACTCATTGAAGCCCACCCTGAGATCGTTGGCAATCTCTTGTTTGTGCGATTCGCCTACAACACCGGTGACGCTTCGGGCCACAACATGGCGACTGCCGCCTCTGAAGCCGTGATGCAGCGCATTCTGTCGTGGAACATTGGTCTCGAATACGGTTCGATCTCGGGCAACTATTGCTCAGACAAGAAGGCAACTGCGGTCAACGGCATTTTGGGTCGCGGCCGCAGCGTCGTCGCAGAAATCCTGCTGCCGCACGAGGTGGTTGAGCGTCGACTTCGCACCACGGCCCAAGAACTCACTGATCTTGTCGTGCGCAAAAACCTGGTTGGCAGCACCATCGCGGGTGCGCTTCGGTCAGCCAACGCTCACTACGCAAATATGTTGCTCGCGTTCTACCTGTCAACCGGTCAAGACGCAGCAAACATTGTCGAGGGATCACAGGGCATCACCTATGCGGAGGTGCGAGACGAGGGCCTCTATTTTTCATGCACACTGCCGCACCTCATTGTTGGTACAGTGGGCAACGGCAAACACTTGGCTCATGTCAACGATGCACTCGAAAAGCTCGGCTGCCGTGAAGAGCGTGAGCCCGGGCAAAATTCGAGCCGCTTAGCAGCCCTCATAGCTGCGACGGTGCTCTGCGGGGAGCTTTCTCTTCTTGCCGCGCAAACCAACCCCGGGGAATTAATGGCAACGCACGTGCTGATGGAACGAAAGGAACGCTCAGGCTCATGAGCCAAACGCTTCACATAGGAATTCACGACATCGCACTCGCGACCTCACACCATGTGGTCAGACTCGACGACCTTGCCGCATTCAACGGAACCGACCCAAACAAGTACCGCCTCGGCCTCGGCCAAGACGAATTCAGTTTTCCAGCCCAAGACGAAGACATCATCACGATGGGCGCACACGCAGCCCAACAGGTGCTTGACCGGCAGGGCACCCAGGGCATTCGCACACTGCTGTTCGCCACCGAATCGGGCGTCGATCAATCGAAAGCCGCTGGGGTGTCAGTGCACCGACTCTTGGGGCTGCCCGGCAGCGTCAGGGTCGTCGAATTCAAACAGGCCTGCTACAGCGGCACCGCAGCGTTACAAGCCGCAATTGGCATCGTCAGCCGCAACCCTGCAGAACGCGTGCTCGTCATCATGAGCGATGTGGCCAAATACATGCTCGACAGCCCTGGTGAACCCACCCAGGGTGCAGGTGCGGTCGCGGTTCTGGTGTCCGCCGATCCCGCGATCCTCGCCATCGATGCCATCTCTGGAATTTACACAGATGATGTCGACGATTTTTGGCGACCAAACGACTCAACCACCGCGGTTGTCGATGGGGCAATCTCAGTGTCAGCCTATCTCGATGCCCTCGCTGGGGCATGGAACGAGCTGCAACAGCAGGGCGGTCCTGGCATTGACGAGATCGATCGGGTGCTCTACCACCAGCCGTTCACCAAAATGGCTAAAAAAGCTCAAGAACACCTCGCGTCAATCACCGGTGCACACCTGTCGCTCGTTCTGCCAACAGATCAGCCAGAAGCTGACAGCAGCCTTCGAGACACCGGTCTTGCAGACGGCACCATTTACAACCGCCGTCTCGGAAACACCTACACCGCGTCACTCTATGCCGGCCTGGTGTCGCTGCTCGACCACGATGCGTCACTTGCCGGCGCTCGCATCGCCCTCTTCAGTTATGGTTCTGGCAGCGTCAGCGAGTTGTTGACCGGCACCGTGCAACCGAACTATTTTGTCGCTGAACATGCTGAGCGCATGTCGCAGACACTCGATGCTCGGGTTCCACTCGACATCGACACCTACCGCGAGATGCACGACACTGTGCTCGCCAGCACCACAGATTACGACACCCCTCGAGTGACTACTGGCCCGTTCCGCTTTGCTGGCGTGACCGGTCAGGCCCGACGCTACGAGCGCACCATGTAGTCACGCTGAGCAGCGAACAGCACAGCAGGGTTACCCTGCGGCAGTGGCACTCTGCGTCACCATGCGTTACTCTGCGGCCTGGGCCCGCTCGAGTACGAGTTCACGCACCCGTCCGGCGTCAGCCTGCCCGTGCATCGCCTTCATGACCGCACCAATGATGGCACCGGCAGCCTGCACCTTGCCGTCGCGAATTTTCTCGAGCACATCTGGTTGCTGAGCCAACGCTGCGTCAATAGCTTCGATGAGCGCACCATCGTCTGAGACGATGGCGAGCCCACGCGCTGCCACGATCTCAGCAGCGGTTCCCTCGCCGTCGATGATTGCCTGGATGACCTGCCGCGCGAGCTTGTCGTTCAGGGTGCCAGCGTCAACGAGTTCGACCACCGACTTCACCTGTTCAGGCGTGATGAGATCAGTGGACACCGCTGAGCGTTCGTTCGCAATGCGGGCAATTTCGCCGGTCCACCATTTGCGCGCGGTCTGCGCGGGCACCCCGACGGCCACAGTCGCTTCGATGGCGCCGGTGAGGCCACCGTTCACGACGTCTTGGAACTCAAGGGCACTGAACCCCCATTCTTGACGCAGACGACGGCGGTGAAGCGTGGGATGTTCTGGAAGCGCCAAACGCAGTTGCTCAACGAGTTCGCGTGACGGGGTCATTGGAGCGAGGTCGGGCTCAGGGAAATAGCGGTAGTCGTCGGCATCACTCTTTAGACGCCCCGGTGAGGTTTCTCCGGTGTCTTCGTGCCAGTGACGAGTTTCTTGGGTAATCGACCCCCCAGCGGCCAAAATTGCCGCTTGACGCTGAATTTCAAAACGAACCGCACGCTCAACAGAACGCAACGAGTTCACGTTCTTTGTCTCGGTCCGAGTGCCAAGAGTGTCGGAACCTCTCGGGCGCAACGACACGTTTGCGTCGCACCGAAGGTTGCCGCGTTCCATGCGAGCGTCACTAATGCCAAGGGCTATGACCATCTCGCGAATGGTCGCAACATAGGCTGCCGCGATCTCGGGTGTGTCAGCCTCGCCACCAAAAATGGGTCTGGTGACAATCTCGACCAGTGGCACACCGGCGCGGTTGTAGTCAACAAGAGAGTATTCAGCACCTTGGATGCGGCCGGTTGACCCGCCGAGGTGGTTGAGTTTGCCTGCGTCTTCTTCCATGTGTGCACGCTCAATGGGCACGTGCACCACGCGTCCAGAGGCAAGCTCGATCTCAACCGAACCGTCGAATGCGATCGGGTCGTCGTATTGAGAAATTTGATAGTTTTTCGCCATGTCAGGGTAGAAATAGTTCTTTCGCGCAAACCCTGACACTTCAGCAATTTCGCATCCAAGCGCGAGACCCAAGCTGATGGAGTATCGCACCGCGGTCTCGTTCACCACTGGCAGTGACCCTGGCAAACCGAGGCACACCGGGGTGAGGTTAGTGTTTGGTTCGTTGCCAAACACATTCGGAGCCGAACTAAACATTTTTGTGCGTGTGTTCAACTCAACATGCACCTCGAGGCCAATGACCGGTTCAAAGTGACTGAGTGCTTCGTCAAACGGCATCAACGCAGTTTTCGTCATGAGTGTGCCGCCTTTCTGGTTGAACCGTCGCCAAGCAGCGGCATCTGCGCCCAAAACGGGGTGCCGTCTCGCTCAGTGACGAGCGTCTCAATTGCTGCCCCAGCCTGGTATAAACGCGCGTCTTCATAGGCAGGAGCCAAGAGCTGCAGCCCCACTGGCAAACCATCTTCAGCCGCGGTGCCCACCGGCAAGCTGATCCCAGGAATGCCGGCGAGGTTCGCCGGGATGGTGGTTGCGTCGTTGAGGTAGTCAAGCATGGTGTCACCGCTGTGAGAGCCGAGTTTCCAGGCGGTCGTTGGGGCGGTTGGTGAGGCGATTACGTCAACCTGAGCAAACGCTGCAGCAAAGTCACGCTGAATGAGGGTGCGGACCTTTTGCGCACTGCCGTAGTAAGCGTCGTAGTACCCGGCAGAAAGCGCGTAGGTTCCGAGAATGATGCGACGTTTGACTTCGTTGCCAAACCCGGCCTCACGAGAAGCGCTCATGACTGATTCGACGGTTGCGTTGCCCTCTGGAGTCAGACGTAACCCAAAACGAACGGAATCATATTTCGCGAGATTGCTGGAAGCTTCGGCTGGCAGGATGAGGTAGTAGGCCGCAACCGCGTATTCGAAGTGCGGTGCGTCAATTTCAATGATTTCAGCACCCTCAGCGGCAAGCATCTCGAGTGCCTGTTCGAAGTTCTGCTTGACGCCTGGCTGCACCCCATCGAGCATGAGTTGTTTGACCACACCAACGCGAAGCCCCTTAAGTGTGCTTGCGTCAGCACCCTGACGGGCCGCAGCAGCCATCGATGGCCACTCGTGCTTCAGAGAGGTGGAATCGTGATGGTCGTGGCCGGCAATGACATCGTGCAAGAGGGCGGTGTCGAGCACGGTTCGCGCACAGGGCCCAATCTGGTCAAGCGATGAGGCCAGGGCGATCGCGCCGTAGCGACTGACGCCACCATAGGTGGGCTTGGTGCCGACGGTGCCGGTGAGTGCGGCAGGCTGACGAATAGAACCGCCGGTGTCGCTGCCGAGGGCTAGAGGGCTTTCGAAGGCGGCCACCGCCACTGCTGAGCCGCCACCCGAACCTCCGGGCACCCGCTCGAGGTTCCACGGGTTCATAGTAGGGCCATAGGCAGAGTTCTCGGTCGAGCTGCCCATAGCAAACTCGTCCATGTTCGTCTTGCCGATATTGACCAAGCCAGCGGCTCTGACCTTTGCGACAGAGGTGGCATCAAACGGCGAACGGTACCCCTCAAGAATTTTCGAACCAGCGGTAGCCGGCATGTC
>CAYSQG010000001.1:0-89831 GCA_964433255.1 uncultured Leucobacter sp. | reverse complement strand
CGGAACATGCCATCGGCGGCTTCGGGAGCATTCGAGAGTGCTTGCTCTTGCGTCAACACATCGGCGATCACGTCAGGGCGCATCACATTATTGATGGGTATTGGGTGGCTGGTTGCAGGCACCTCTGGGCCGGCGACCTCAGTCACTTTCGCAATATTTGCGAGGATCGAGTCAAGTTCGACAGTCAGTGAGGCGATTTCTTGCTCTGTGAGTGCGATTCGGGCGAGGCCGGCGAGATGCTGCACGGTTTCAGCCGTGATCTCGCCTTTCGCCGCGGCGCTGGTGGCCGCAGGTGTTTCAGGCATGCTGCTCCATCGGGAATGGTCGTGCGAACTCCCCCATCCTACCGAACCCTGCAGCTATGCTGCCGCGACGAGGGTTCTGGTTCCGTCGACGTTCCAGAGGCCTGAGCAGCCACGGCGATGACTGGTCACGAGGTGCGCATCGATGACGCCGATCGCGGTCATGAGGGCATGCATGGTTGTTGGCCCAACAAAACGAAACCCGCGTCGTTTGAGTTCTTGTGCGAGAGCCACAGATTCGACAGAGGTGCTGGGCACCTGCGAGTCGTTGACTGGCATCGGTGAATTTTCAGGCATATGCGACCACACAATTTCGCTGAGCGACGTGCCCGACCGGTGCAATTTCATGGTTGCCCGGGCGTTTGAGATGGTTGCGGTGATTTTCAGCCTATTTCGAATTATGTGCTCGTCGTGAAGCAACCGCTCGATGTCAACATCGGTGAACTCGGCTACCAATTCTGGTTCGAACCCGACAAATGCGTTGCGAAACGCCTCACGTTTGCGCAGCACCGTGAGCCACGAGAGACCCGACTGGAACGCCTCGAGGCTTAGCCGTTCAAAGATGCCGGTCTCGTCATAGACCGGCATTCCCCACTCGTGGTCGTAGTAGTGCGTGAGCAACGGGTCGGTGTCTGCCCATGCTGACCGAATTGGTGCCAGTGTCTGACTCATAGAGGTGTCCTTTCAGCTTCGTTGCCTGACTCCCCCAACGCCCAGCATAAACGTATCTGCGAGACATAAATGTAAGTTCGTGTGACCTGTGGATAACTCACAGATGCAAGGCAGCTGGGCCCTCGCTCACCAGCACGGCAAACTGTTCGGCAGTTAAGACAGGGATGCCGAGACTCTCCGCTTTCGCTAGCTTTGAACCGGCGCCGGGCCCAGCCGCCACAAAATCGGTTTGAGCAGACACGCTGGAGGCCGCCTTGCCGCCGGCAGCAATAATGGCCTCTTTCGCACTGTCGCGCGTGAACCCCTCAAGTGTGCCCGTAGCCACCACGGTGAGCCCCGCAAGTACCCCATCAACCGGTGTTGCGGCCCCGGGGCCGGCATGACCAGGTATGGCCCATTGCACCCCGGCTGCGGCCCACCTGTTCACAATTTCGAGATGCCAGTCAACGTTGAACCAGTCGAGCACCGACTCAGCAATGATGGTGCCCACACCTTCAACCTCTGCGATTTCGTCTGCAGAGGCGGCCCGAATTGCATCGAGCGAACCAAACCACTCGGCCAAAGATCGTGCCGCAACCGGGCCGACATGCCGAATGTTCAACGCCACCAGCAGCCTCCAGAGGGGCTGTGTTTTGGCCTTTTCAAGTTCGGCGATGAGCTTGATCGCGTCTTTCGAAGGTGCGCTGTCTTTATTGCGGAAATAGTCTGAGCTCAGCAACTGGTCGAGGGTCAGATCAAACAACCCGGCCTCAGTTTCAAGCAGGGGCGCAGCGTCGGGTTGGCGGGCGGTGAGCTGCGCAGCGGTCACTTCACCCAGCACTTCGATGTCCAGTGCACCACGGGATCCAATGTGCTCGACACGACCTCGCACCTGCGCCGGGCACGCGCGCGCATTCGGGCAGCGAAGATCGATATCGCCTTCTTTCATGGCCCGCAGTGTGGCGCCACACTCTGGGCACAGCGCAGGCATGACCCACTCCCGTTCGCTGCCATCACGTCGTTCAACAACCGCACCAAGCACCTCAGGGATCACGTCGCCCGCTTTGCGAATGATAACTGTGTCACCGATTTTCACACCCTTCGCGCGCACCACGTCTTGGTTGTGCAGGGTGGCCTGGCTTACCACCGAGCCGGCAACGCGAACTGGCTGCATGACCGCATAGGGGGTGGCACGACCGGTGCGCCCGATGCCCACACGAATATCGAGGAGCTTCGTGTGCACTTCTTCGGGCGGATATTTGTAGGCGATCGCCCAACGCGGTGCCCGACTGGTGGCGCCGAGTTCGGAGTGCAGAGCCAACTCGTCGACCTTCACGACAATGCCGTCAATTTCATGGTCGAATCCATGTCGGTTCACGCCAGACTGCTCAACAAACTCGAGCACCTCGGCTGGGTCGTCAAACACGCGCGAATAGGGTGAGACCGGCAACCCCAGGTGACCGAGCAACTCGTAGGCATCACTCTGATACACAGCCTCATCATGCTGCCACGCGCCGACTCCGTGCACAAACAACGAGAGCTTTGCGAGCCGCTCAGTCATGAGCTGCAGTTCACGTTCGTTCTTCTTTTCGGCGCGCTGGCGCAGGCTGCCAGCAGCGGTGTTGCGCGCATTCGCGAAATCGGGGTACCTCGTGCTGATCTGCTCTGCAGGCACCCCTTTCGCGAGTTGTTCCGCCACAAATTCTTGCTGCAGATCACGCTGACGCTGGTTGAGCTGTTCGAAATCTCGTGACTTCAGGAACACCTCGCCTCGCGCCTCAAAAAAGTGGGGCACGTCTTCACCGGTGAGGTGTTCGGGGATCGCCGGAATGAACCTCACGTTTTCAGTGATGTTTTCACCGACCCTGCCATCGCCTCGGGTGGTCGCGGTTTCGAGCCGGCCGTTTCTGTAGGCCAGGCTGATCGCCAAGCCGTCAATTTTGAGTTCGCACAACCAACGAAGTGGACGGCCGGCAGCTTGCGTTGTTTTCTGCATCCATTCACTGAGCTCTTCGAGCGTGAACACATTGTCGAGACTGAGCATGCGCTCGGCATGCTCGTGGGAGGGAAAACCTGCCGCCACCACCTCGGCGCCCACCTGCTGAGTGGGGCTGTCCAGGCCAGCAAGTTCTGGGAAGGCGCGCTCGAGTGCTTCGAGACGACGAAACAGGTCATCATATTCGGCGTCTGAGATGAGGCTGGTGGCTTCTGAGTAGTACGCGGTTCGATACCGTTCGATCGCGTCGACCAGTTCGAGGCTTTCACTGCGTGCGGCGGCAAAATCTTCTGGCAGAGAAGGTTGGGGGTTTTGTGCACCAGGGTCGAGACTCACATGTTTAGTTTAGGGCTCTGGCATAGAATGCCGGGGTGAAGATATTGGCAGCCATGAGTGGTGGTGTGGACAGCGCAGTTGCTGCTGCGCGGGCCGTCGAAGCTGGCCACGAGGTGGTGGGTGTGCATCTCGCTCTGAGTCGTATGCCCGGCACCCTTCGCACTGGTTCGCGAGGATGCTGCACCATCGAAGACGCCATGGACGCTCGTCGCGTCGCAGGGCTGCTCGGCATCCCCTTCTATGTGTGGGATTTCAGTGAACGCTTCAAAGAAGACGTCGTCGATGATTTCGTCTCAGAGTATGCGGCGGGTCGAACCCCCAACCCTTGCCTGCGATGTAACGAAAAAATCAAGTTTGCCGCGTTGCTCGACAAGGCCATCGCTCTCGGTTTCGACGCGGTGGCAACGGGTCACTACGCCACGCTGATTGATGGCCCGAACGGTCGTGAGCTGCATCGGGCGAACGCCTGGGCAAAAGATCAGAGTTACGTGCTCGGTGTGCTGACCGCGAATCAGCTCGCCCACTGCTACTTTCCGCTCGGCGACACCTCTTCAAAAGAGCTGATTCGGGCTGAGGCAGCCGAGCGTGGCATCGGGGTTGCGAGCAAGCCCGATAGTCACGACATCTGCTTCATTCCTGACGGTGACACGAGGGCTTGGCTCGATGAGCGCATCACCCAACAGTCGGGCGACATCGTCGACGAGTCCGGCGTCGTGCTGGGGCAGCATGACGGAGCGCTGGGGTACACCGTTGGTCAGCGCAAGGGGCTCGCGCTCGGGCGCCCTGCCTCCGACGGAAAACCCCGATATGTGCTCTCCATTCGCCCGGTGTCCAATCAGGTGGTGGTTGGCCCGAAAGACCATCTGGCAATCACCCGCATTGCGGGCGGCAGGTACAGTCTGACCGGGGATCCCGGTATTGACCTGGCCGAGTCGTTTGCGTGCGAAGTGCAAATTCGTGCACATGCCGACCCGGTTCCTGCCACGGCCAGGCTGGTCGAAATTCGTGACGAAGACAGAACCGAACAGCACCGCACCGAGGCCACCCACGAACTTGTGGTCGATATTGACCTCGCACAGACCGAGCCGCTACTTGGGGTTGCCCCCGGTCAGAGTGCAGTGCTCTACATCGGCACCCGTGTGCTCGGGCAGTTCACGATTGATCGCGCGCTTGTCGCCAGCGACCTCAGTGAGCTGCAACCCACGGCTTAACCGATTGCTCCGTCGGCGGTACACACGGCCCTCAGCATCACGGTGTGCTGCACCAGCGTCTGCAGGGCGTCTGAAACCGGGCGAAGCTGGGGGGCTCAGCGGGTCTCGGTTATTCGCGCAGCTTGGCCCCGAACGCCGTATGGGCCGCGGCCACACCAGCGAGTTTCGCTTCACTGGCCTCTTCGGCTTTGAGTGTGCGGTCGTCGGCGCGAAAACGCAGCGCGAAGGTCAGTGCTCGCTGCCCCTCGGGCACCCCGTGACCACGATAGTCATCAACTAAGCGAGCGTGCTCAAGCAGGTCACCTGCGCCCGCGACGACCGCGGCTCGCACGGCTTCGGCTGGCACCTCGGAATCGACCAACAGGGTGAGATCTTGGGTGGCCGCCGGGTAGGTGGATAGTTGCGAGGTGAGTGGTTCTCGAGGGGCAACCTCGATGATGCGTGAGAGATCCATTTCGAACCCGACCACTCGGCCTGGCAGGTGTGAGTCAGCGACCAGTTCAGGCAACAGCTCACCGGCGACACCGATCGCTTCAGTCTCGCCGTTCACCAGCACACACAGTTCAGCGGTTCGACCCGGGTGGAAGGCCCGATGCCGACCCTGTCGCACCACCAGGTCAACCGAAAGCGCCGAGGCAACTGCCCGGGCCGCGTCAAGCGCATCGGCCCAATCGAACACCCGCGGTGGCTCGGCGGGTTGCTTTGACACGGCGTCTCCGAGCAGCACCCCCGCCACTCGCCTGGGCTGTGCGGGCAGTGATGCGTTCAGGGACGCAAGCGTGTGATCGCTAGGACGTTCGGCTAACGGAGGCACCTCGGCGGTGCCAAGTTCAGCGCCGTCTGTGTCGAACACCGACCCAAACTCAACCAGCGACAAATCGGTGAGCCCACGTGACACGTTGCGCTGCGCCGCGGCAACCAACCCTGGCAACAGCGACCGACGCAAGTAGGGCGTGTCGCCATCGAGTGGGTTGGCAAGCTTCACAGCCAGCACCTCCCCCTCAACATCGAGCACACCAGCGCCGAAGGCGTTGAGTTGCGCCTGGGTGACAAACGGGTAACACTGCACCTCGTCGAGCCCATATGCAGTTGCCACATCGGCAGCACGACGACGCAATCGTTGCTCACGAGTCAGCCCACGACCTGCCGGCGCCACCGGCAGCTCAGAAGGGATGCGGTCGTACCCAACGATTCGAGCGACCTCTTCAATGAGGTCGGCTGGGCGGGAGAGGTCGCTGCGCCAGCTCGGCGGTGTCACGACAAGCAGACCTGACTCATCGAGAACCTCACACCCAATCATTTCGATCGCGGTACGAATTTCGGTGTCCGAAAAATCTGTGCCGAGCATTGAATTCACTCGGGCAAGTGGTAGGTGCACGGTGGGTGGGATCCACGGGGCGACGATGTCGGCCCCGAGCTCGTCAATGGTGCCGCCACCGAGTTCTACCAGCAGGTCTGCCATGCGCTGCGCTGCCGCAGATGCAACTAACGGGTCGACACCGCGTTCGTAACGCTTTGAAGCCTCACTCGGCAACTTGTGGCGGCGAAGGCTGCGGGCGATAGACACCGGGTCGAACGTGGCCGCTTCAATCAACACATCAGTGGTGGTCTCGTCAGTTTTCGTCGACTCGCCACCCATGACCCCGGCCATGCCGATCGAGCCTGAGTCGTCGGTAATGAGCAAATCTTCGGGGTGAAGCTTGCGCTCCTGGCCGTCGAGGGTGACCAGGGTTTCTCCCTCGTGAGCTCGGCGAACCGTGATGCCGCCTGTCAGTTTGTTGAGGTCATAGGCGTGCAAGGGCTGGCCAAACTCAAGCATGACGTAGTTTGAAATATCGACCTCGAGTGAGAGCGAACGAATGCCTGCGAGGGTCAGCCGAGCCACCATCCAGGCCGGGGTGGGCCTCGTCGGATCGATGCCACGCACCACCCGAGCGATGAACCCGGTGCACCCCTCACGCCCACGAATTGGGGCCTGATCGGCAAGCGTGACCGCGAACCCACTGCCCCGGCCAATCTGCAACGCCGCTGCCGGGTCCGTGAACTTGGCCCCGGTCGAGTGTGAGTACTCGCGAGCAACACCGCGAATGGAAAACGCGTAGCCACGATCTGGGGTCACATTGATTTCGACCGCACTATCGTCGAGGCCCAGCAAGGTCAGCGCGTTCTCCCCGATTTCGGGATCGAGGCCAAGCCGTGACAGCACCACAATGCCGGAGTGATCTTCACCAAGGCCAAGCTCGAGCGCAGAAGCGATCATGCCATCGCTCACGTGACCGTAGGTTTTGCGAGCCGCGATTCGAAAATCACCAGGCAATACCGCGCCAGGCAGCGTGACCACCACCTTGTCACCCGCCTCAAAGTTGTGGGCACCACACACAATTCCGCGCACATCTTCGCCACCGTCTGCGGCCCGCTGGCCCTCAGGAGCCACTCGAACCTGACACCAGTTGATGGTTTTGCCGTTTGACTGCGGCTCGGGCACACGCGAAAGCACCTGCCCAACCACCACGGGCCCGCTCACCTCAAAGCGGCGAATAGTTTCTTCTTCGAACCCAACCCGCACCAAATCGGCGTGCACGTGTTCTGGTGTGACGTCTGCGGGTAACTCGACGTGTTCACCCAACCAGCTCAACGGAATGCGCATCAGACCAGCCCTCCAAACTGATGGTTAAAACGAACGTCACCCTCGACCATGTCGTGCATGTCGTTCAGGTCGTGACGGAACTGCAGGGTGCGCTCGACACCCATGCCAAAGGCAAACCCCTGGTATTCGTCGGGGTCAATTCCGGCCGCGAGCAACAGGTTCGGGTCAACCATGCCGCAACCGCCCCACTCAACCCAGCGAGCACCACCCTTGGCGTTCGGTTGCCACACATCCATTTCGGCGCTGGGTTCGGTGAAGGGAAAAAAGTTGGGGCGCAGGCGTATCTTGGCCTCTTCGCCGAACATTTGCCGAGCAAAGTGTTCGAGTGTGCCCCGCAGATGAGCCATGGTGAGGCCCGTGTCGATAGCGATGCCCTCGATCTGGTGAAACACCGGGGTGTGCGTGGCATCGAGCTCATCGGTTCTGTAGACCCGACCGGGCGCGATGACATAGACGGGCAGTTCACGGTCAAGCAGTGATCGAATTTGCACCGGCGAAGTGTGCGTGCGCAACAGCAGGTGGCGATCGTGTGGTTCCACGAAGAAGGTGTCTTGCATGGCACGGGCCGGGTGATCCGGGTCGAAACCAAGCGCGTCAAAGTTAAACCACTCGTGTTCAAGTTCGGGGCCCTCAGCGATCTCCCACCCCATGCCAATAAAGACATCGCTGATTTCGTCTTGCAGCTGCGCAAGGGGGTGACGGGTGCCGGTTCGACGACGAGTCGGCGCCTCAGTCACATCCACAGTCTCGGCGACCAGACGCTCAGCGGCCTCACGTTCGGCGAGTTCGGCTTCACGCTGCTTGAAGGCGCCCTCGATGCGCCCTCGCGTTTGCCCCATAAGCTGACCAGTTTCAGCTTTCAGCTCTTTCGGAACCTGACGCATGTGCGAGTTCAACTTCGCAATTGGTGACGCGTCACCGGCGTGTTCGGAGCGGGCGATTTTCAGTTGCGCAAGAGTGTCAGCTGCAGCGAACGCGGCGAGAGCCGCCTGAAGTGCCTGGTTAACTGCTTCTTGAGTGATGGGGTTGCTTTCTGCCACAAGTGTCAAGCTTACCTGTCGCTCTCAGCTGCCATTCACCGCTCGTTGGTTAGAATTTGAACGTGGCAGCTCAACTCTTCACTCGAGGCGTGACGCGTGTACTTTTTGCACCTACGAGCACCGGGGTTGTGAGACTGTTCCAAGGGCCACGTGTGCGTTCCCTGTTGCTCTGGTCTATTGCTCTGTCAGTTGCCCTGTCGTTCGTGTCGGTGACGGCAGCCCGGGCACATGACGAACTCGTTGGGGTCGAAGGCACAGTCAACCTAGAAACTGAGCGAGTCGACATTACCCTCAGCTTTTCTAACGAAATCAACGAAATTAGCACTGAAACCGTCGTGACCGATAGCAACGGTGACAACATCGCCGACGGGGTGCCGGTTGTGTCAGGCCGAGATGTTACTCAACGCGTGCTCATGCCCGAGCTCGATCAGACCGTCACCATAGCCTGGCGTGTGGTCTCAAGCGACGGGCACACAATTTCAGATCGAACTGCTTTCGCAGTTGTTGACGTCAATGGCGAGTACCAGGTCGAACTTCGCGACGCACCACCGCTTGCGACGGCCGGTGGCGATGCCGCAGAATCGGCTGCGCCATCTGCCGGGTGGACGTCAACCCTGCTGTGGGTAGTGCTCTCGCTTGCTGCGCTGATCGTCGCGACAGGAATCTTTTTTATGGTACTCAGAAGAAACCAGCGCACGGCTCTTGAACCACACACCCCTGAGGGTGGTGAGCACAGTGAACGATAAACACTCCTCAGAGAAATCGTCTGACACCAAACAGGCTTCGTCTGGGCTCGACCGCCGCTCGTTGCTCACCGGTGGGGCTGTCGGGCTTGGCCTCGGCGGCTTGCTTGGAGTGGGCGGGGCGCTTGGCTTCAGGGCGGTCGGCGACCAAACTGTGCGTGGAGCAGCCGCATCCGCGACTGCAGTCGGCACCGAACCCTCGTTGGGGATTGGCGGCGAGATGCCGGGCTTTGGCGGAGAATCGTTGCCATGCCATGGCACTCACCAGGCAGGCATTGTGACCCCGAGGGCGGCTCACGTGCGCTATTTGTCGTACCAACTCCTCCCAGGCGTAGGCCTTGACGCGTTGCAACGCATGTTTCGGGTCATTACCGACGACATAGAGGGCCTCACGTCGGGCGAGGGTCCGCTCGCCGACCCAGAACCCGAGCTCGCTGCGCGGCCAGCACGGTTGACGATCACGGTTGGGGTTGGCCCTGAGCTGGTCGCTCGGGTGAACGAAAGTAAACGCCCCGAGTGGCTTGCCCCTTTGCCCGCTTTCAGTCGAGATCAACTCGGCAATGGCTTTGACGGTGGAGATCTGCTGTTCATTTTGCAGTCAGACGACTCGTTACCAATTTCTCATGCCACTCGCATGATCGAACGTGATTTGACGAGTTTTGCCACCCTGCTTTGGATGCAACAAGGGTTTCAGCAGGCTCGCGGGGCTGAGGTGGACGGGCGAACCCCCAGAAATCTCATGGGACAGGTGGATGGCACCGTGAACCCGTCGCCTGAAGACGAAGATTTCAGCGACCTCGTGTGGCTAGACGAGACTTCAGGCTGGTTGCAGCACGGCAGTGCGCTGGTCATTCGACGCATTCGCATGGAGCTTGACACCTGGGATCAAGTTGACCGGCCTGCCCGTGAGCTTGCTGTGGGCCGCACCCTGAGCACCGGGGCTCCCTTGACCGGCGGTGATGAAAAAACTCCCGCTGACTTCGAGGCGCGCAACGAGATAGGTCTGCCGGTGATTCCCACGACCGCGCACATTCGTCGCGCGAGGTCTGTTGACCCGTCTGAGCGCATTTACCGGCACGCCACGAATTATGACGATGGTGGCGAGGCTGGTTTGGTGTTCACTTGTTACCAGAAAAATCCGCTGAAGCAGTTTGTGCCCATTCAGCAGCGACTCGACGAGGTGGACATGTTGAACACATGGGTCACGCACGTCGGTTCAGCGGTGTTTGCGATTTTGCCGGGTTTTCTGCCGGGTGAGAACCTCGCTCAGGGGTTGTTTTCCTCCTAGCCCACGCACGGCGCAGTGTGTGCACTAGGCCCGTGGGTGGGCCTGTTTGTAGGTGTTTGCCAGTCTGCTTGTGGTGACGTGGGTGTAGACCTGGGTGCTGTTCAGGCTTGAATGGCCGAGCATTTCTTGCACCACCCTGAGGTCTGCTCCCCCGTTGAGCAGGTGTGTGGCTGCGCTGTGCCGAAAGGTGTGTGGCCCCTTTGGGCCGCCGCCTGGTTCTTGTTCGAGTTCGCGCGAAACTAACCGATACACCGCGCTTGAGGTGAGTGGTGCGCCGGTGTTCCCAAGAAACAGCGCGGTGGTGTGAGATGCCTGGGTGTCTGCGAGTATCTGGTTGCGGCCGAGGTGCAGGTATTCATCGAGCGCGGTTGCAGCCGGGGCGCCGAACGGCACGACGCGTTGTTTGTTGCCTTTGCCGGTGACTCGTACGGTGCGGCCGGTGAGGTCAAGCCCCTCGACGGGCAGGGTGCACAGCTCAGACACACGCAGGGCGGTGGCGTAGAGGAGTTCGAGCACAGCCCGGTCTCTCAGGGCTCTGGGGTTGCCGGTTTCGGCACGGTGTTTAGCTCTGTCGAGTATTCGTTCGAGTTGTTGTTCGCTGAGCACTCTCGGGAGAGGGTGTGTTTTTTTTGGGGTGTGCAGTCTTGAGGCTGGGCTGCCGGGCAAGATTTGGCGTTGTTCGAGCCAGCTGCCGAATGATTTGAGTGTGGCGACCCTGCGTGCGATGGTGCCAGCTGCGAATCCGAGCTGTTGAGTGTGCCAAAGATAGGCTCTGAGCAGTTCGAGGTCAATGATTGAAATGTCGACATGACCGGGATCTTGGCCTGCTTCTTCGGTGTCGACAAACTCTGTCAGGGATCGCAGATCGGTTCGGTAGGCTTTCACGGTGTGCTGCGAGTAGCCGTATTCGTATTCGACGGTGCGCAAAAACCCGTCGATCGCTTCGTCTAGTCGCATGTGACCATTGTCACCGCAAGAGCGCCCACTTAGTTGACTCGCCACCCGGTGAGTCGCGACGTTGCACACGCTTCAAGAGTTCCAGTTCAGCTAACACCCCCCGAACCTGTTCGAGACCGAGCCCAGCTCGCCCGGCAATGTCAGCCGCGCCTCTGGCCCCACGAAGCGGAAGCGCGTCAAGCACTCTGCGCTCCCACGCGCCCTCTCGGGCATCAGTTTCAGCATCGTCAAACAAGCCAGGGTTCTCATGTTGCCCAACAAGTTCTAAGACTTGTTGGGCGTTGGTGACCAGCACCGCCGAATAGTCCCGAATCAGTTTGTGACACCCGGCCGAGGCCGCTGAAGTGACGGGGCCGGGCACTGCGCCGATTGGCCGGCCGAGTTGCGCAGCGTGGCCGGCAGTGTTCAAACTGCCTGAGTGAATTCCGGCTTCAGTGATGATGGTTGCCCGAGATAGGGCGGCGATGAGCCTGTTGCGCATCAAAAATCTCCACTTTGTTGGGGCCGCACCTGGGATCATTTCAGAGCACACCGCACCGGTGTGCGCAATTTTTTGCAGAAGTGAATCGTGAGCCCGCGGGTATGGGCGATCGGCGCCGCCTGCTAACACAGCAACCGTGGTGCGTTGTGTGGCCAACGCGGTTCGATGTGCAACCGCATCTATGCCATACGCAGCTCCAGACACGATGGCGAGATCAGTCACACTCACTGCACCAACAATTTCAGCCGTCATATGACTGCCGTACCCTGTTGCCGCCCTCGCTCCAACCACGCTCAATGATGGGGTGGCTATCGCACCAGGGTTTCCTCTCACCCACAACATTGTTGGTCGATGCAACCCAAGGTCATCCAAGGCTGTTGGCCATAGCGAGTCGCCGGGCAAGATCACCTGCAAGCCCGACGCTGCAGCCTGTTCGATATCGTGCAGGGTTGCGGAACGGTTCAATCGTGGAACCCAGCGATCTAACGCTTCTTTGGCAGTTTTGGGCGAAATCTCGTGCCCTTGCCTGGAGAGTATTCGAACCAGTTGTGTTGCACTTGTCTGCTGTACGAGCAGTTGCAGTGCTGCTTCTGCCCCGACTGCGGCAATGAATGCACCTGCTGCCCCATCGCCAGGCTCAGCGAGACGCGACCATGCAATGTGAGCCAACAATTGGTTGCCACGCTGTTGAGGTGCTGCACTGGCTGAGTCGCCAGTGGTCTCAAGCAGAAGCGAAGAAGTTGCGGTGTCAATCTGGTTCAGCAGCGCCATCGTTGCGACGTCTGCCTGTGCAACCTGTGTGTTGGAGGGGAAAGGGTTCACACTGACGCACCCCCTCGGAGTATCAGGGCTGAGCGTATTTCAGCACGCTCAGGCATGGGTTTTTCGGCTAAATCGCTCAGGGTCCAGGCGAGCCGTAACGCCCGATCGTAACCGCGCACGGTGAGGGAACCTTGGGCCAGGGCAGTGTCTAGCGCGGCTGTGGCGCTTCGCGGCAATCGGTTTGCGGGTGCCCGCAGCCATTCTCCGCGAACTTCTGCGTTCACGCGCCAGGGTGTCTCACGAAGTCTGTGAGCAGCTCGAGATCGGGCCAGCGCCACTCGCTCGCGCAACTGGGCGCTTGTTGGTCTCGGGCTCTCGTCTGAGTGCACAAGCACACTCGACACTCGTCGAATTTGTAGCCTCAGGTCTATTCGGTCTAAGAGAGGTCCGCTGAGCCGACCGAGGTATCTGATCTTCTGATGGGGCGTGCACGTGCAGGCGTTCGCGGCGTCTGGTGAGTCTGCGAAGCCGCACGGGCAGGGGTTTGCGGCAAGTATGAGTTGCATGTGTGCGGGCATCACTGTTCGAAGGTGTGCTCGATGAATTTCAACTGAACCTGACTCGAGAGGTTGGCGCAATGAGTCGAGCACCTTGGCGGGAAATTCGGGTGCTTCGTCAAGAAAGAGCACGCCATGACTCGCGCGAGTAATGGCCCCCGGGCGCACTCCTCGTGAATCTCCACCCCCAATGATCGAGACCTTCGATGCAGTGTGGTGAGGGCTGACGAACGGGGGCCTTCGCACCAACTCGGTGAGTGGCGAACCGTCGAGCGAAGCAATGCTTGACGCCTCAAGGGATTCTTCAGGCCCCAAGTCAGGGAGAAGTGAGGCAAGTCGACTTGCCAGCAACGTTTTGCCGGCACCAGGTGGGCCGACCATCGAAAGATGATGACGGCCTGCAGCCGCAACCACGAGTGCCTCAACAGCTTCGGGTTGACCGATCACATCTGCAATATCCAGCTCCGTGTTGAGTTTGGCAGCGCACAGCTCGTGCGGCTTCACCTGTGCGACCACACGCCAACCCTCAGTGGTTCCAGAGTGCCAGGCAGCGGCGCCGCGAAGAGTTGCCGCTGCAATCACTTCAATGTCAGGAACCAGCGCGGCTTCTCCTGCGCATGATTCCGGAACCATGACTCTCGCAAACCCAAGTCTTTTTGCGGCAAGCACACTGCTCAGCAACCCCGGTGGACGCCTCAAGCCGCCATCGAGCCCCAGTTCACCAATGTGTGCGATGTCAGTAAGCCGTGTGTCTGGCACGCGTGAGGAGGCTGCCAGAGCCGCGAGCGCGATTGCGAGATCGAAGCCTGAACCGTGTTTCGGGAGTGCAGCTGGGCTCAGATTGATCACTAAAAACCGGTCGGTAAGCGGCAACTGCGCTTGCTGCGTGGCAAGTTTTACTCGCTGTTTCGCCTCAGCCAAAGCTGCATCAGGCAGCCCAATGATTGATATTCCCGGCAGCTGGTTTGACACTGCGGCTTCAACATGCACGGTGGTGCCGTCTAACCCAGTCAGCGCAATTGCCGCAGCTCGACTCACCCTGGCGGTCATGCGATCGCTCGGAGGTGTTCTATTTGGGGCTCTGACTCAGCTGCCCAGATGATGCCGATCGCATCAACCCGGAGCGTGGAGGTGTGTGGTCGGTGTTCCCTTGCCCACGCGAACAACAATCGTCTCAGCCGTTCGGCTTTTCGCTGAGTGATTGCTTCAAACGGGTGCCCGTGCGAACAACTGGTTCGTGTTTTGACCTCAACGGCAACGAGTGCGGTGCCGTCTTGCACTACGAGGTCAAGTTCACCGAGTTTGCCGTGTCGCCAATTGCGGGCGAGCACCTTGCAGCCTTGCTGTTGCAGAAAGTGAGCGGCGAGATGCTCCCCCTGCATGCCGAGCCGCTGGTTGTTCGTCTGGCGGCCCTGATCTCGAGTGTGTGACTGGTGCATGCCACCAGTGTGCTGGCACTTTGCAGATCAAT
Source organism: uncultured Leucobacter sp. (assembly GCA_964433255.1). Taxonomy (GTDB): domain Bacteria; phylum Actinomycetota; class Actinomycetes; order Actinomycetales; family Microbacteriaceae; genus Leucobacter. Next base: position 75,389 of record CAYSQG010000001.1, on the reverse strand, counting down.
GACCAGCTGCAACCTGAACTGTGCACAACCGGGCGACACCCGGGTCTCAGAAAAGTTGTGAGCGAGAACTCTACGTGCAGGCTAATCGTCGATCGACAGCTCTTCTGGCAGCTTGAACTCGTGGGCCGACAGCTCTTCAACGTTGACATCTTTGAAGGTGAGCACCCTCACCGATTTCACGAACCGATCGGAGCGATAGACGTCCCACACCCACACGTCGGTCATGTTGAGCTCGAAATAAAAGTCACTGCCGGCGTCTTGGCGAGTGAGTTCAACCTCGTTCGCAAGATAGAACCGACGCTCGGTCTCAACCACGTACCTGAATTGCCGCGCAATATCGCGGTATTCGCGAAAGAGCGAGAGCTCCGCTTCGCGCTCGTAATCGTCAAGGTCGTCGTCGTTCATTTCTTACATCTTACGTTGCCAGCAGGCATCCCAGTGATGAACTCACGCTGAGGGGGCTTGCAGCAACGGGCGCAGCCATCCTTGCAGCACCTCAAAAGGTAAGGCCCTATTTTTTCATGCGTTCGTAAACACGCTTGCAGTCCGGGCAAATGGGAAATTTCTCAGGGTCTCGAGATGGCGTCCACTTCTTGCCGCACAACGCCCGAACAGGTTTGCCGGTGATAGCAGACTCCACAATTTTGTCTTTCGGCACATAGTGAGAAAAGCGCTCGTGATCGCCGTCTTCAAGTTGATCTTGGTTGAGCTGTTCTTCGAGCTCGCGATCGAGCACACCGACTCCCCCAACCGGTTGACCGTTGTCACGTGAAAAAAGACCCATACCAGCAGTGTACGCTCTGGCGTGAAAACTCGCGGCGCCCTAATCGAAGGATTGTGTGAGTGCCACCAGCTCGGGGCCACGACGCTCGAACAGGCGCCCCCCACCGAACACACCCAGCAGCAAGAACGCAAGCCCCCAGACGACACCAAACACGAGTGCAAACACGTTGTTCAACAGTGTGGGCTCGGCGATCGCAATCACCGAGAAGGACACCGCAGGCACCAACAACACCAGGGTGACAATCATCGACACCGTTTGCACCAACCCGGCACCTGATCCCTGCACTGACGGCTGCGCAAAGGGCGTGTCACCGGGCCGAGTTGAGGGGTAGGGCCACACCACTGAAAACACACTCGCGACAGCCGAGGCCACCAACAGCACCGCGAAGTTCACGCCGATTACCGCCGGCAAAATGCGCCAATCTGTTCCGATGATCACCGAAATGCTCGACCCAAACATGAGCAGCGGCAAACCAATAAGAAACACCGGCGCCAACCGACCAATGCGATCATCAAGCCCTTTCGTGCCGGTCGCTACGTGCATCCAGATCGCTGTGGAATCGAGCGAGATGTCGTTGTGCACCGACCACCCCAGGAGCAGCAGCATGATGGGTACAGGCAGTAACGACAGCACTTCGGGGCCAACACCGACGATGGCCAAGGCGAGCACTGTGATGAGGGGTGCGACTGGGATGGCAATTAACGCCACTCGATATCGAGGGTCGCGGATCCAATACGTAATGGCACGCGAGGCGATGGCACTTCTTGGGTTCGCAGGCAGTCGATCGAACGCGTCAGAGGTTCCTGGTTGCGCCGCGTTTGAAAAGGGCCGCTCGATCGTAGCCAGTGACCGTTGCACTATGAAAAACCAGGCCACACCCAACACCACCACGGTCGCAGCCGCAACCGCAAGATGCGGCAGTGCGGCCCCTGGGTCACCAAAGAACGCTGCAGAAACCATGGCCATGGGCGCGCCAAAGGGAGTCCAACCAAGCACGGTCGCGGTTTCGCGAACTGTTGCGGAGGTCGGATCTTGAATCGCTTCAGCGAACACAAACGCGAGCACTGGCAATAGCGCGAGCAGAAGCGTGACACCGATCCATCGAATCATGACCACCAGACGCCTCGAGGCCGTCAACCTCAGCAGACCGGAACTGACACGCACAAAGAGCACTGCGAGCAGTACCGTCAACACCCCGGTCGTGACCATGATCCAGGCATCGACGCTGCGGGCTGGGCTGAGCAACAGCTGCGCCACCGTGAACACGATGAGCAACAACACCGACCACGTCACCACGTTCGTGAGTAGCATCGCACCCGCGATCTGCGCCGGGCTGGCAGGGATGCCGGAGAATTGTCTGGGCTCAAGCAGTCGAGGGGCCCCGAAAAACGGAACCAGCAACGCACAGGCAAGCACCAACGAGCTCAGCATCACCTGCAAGGCCTGTTGCCCCTGCGCACTCGAAGTCACCACCTGTGGAAGCGCTGCAAGTGCGAGGGTCACCGCGAGCGCACTCACGGCAATGAGGACTCTGCGGCCCACCGCTCGTGGCCCACCTCTAAGTGCCGACGCGAGCAGCGCTACTCGGAGCCTGAGGAGCCGCGCAACCATTCCAGCCCCTTTCCCTGATCATTGGCTTCGGTGAGGTGCTTAAACCGTTCTTCAAGGCTCACCCCATCGCGCACCTCATCGACGGTGCCCTGAGCCACAATCGACCCGTCGACAATCACTACCACGTGGTCGCAGATGCGTTGAATAAGTTCGAGGCTGTGACTCGACATGATGACACTGCCACCAGCCGCCACATATTTTTCGAGGATCTCGGTCACGCTTGCCGCCGACACCGGGTCAATGGTCTCGTACGGTTCGTCGAGCATCAGCACTTCGGGGGCATGGATCATGGCACACGCGAGGCCAATTTTCTTTTGCATGCCCGCCGAATAATCGGCCACCGGGCGTTCAAGGGCCGTTTCGAGTCCGAATGCCACAGCGAGTTCGCTCACACGCTCGTTCACCGTGTCGCGTTCAAGCCCCTGCAAGACACCCGCATAAAACAGCAGTTGCGCGCCGGTGAGCCTGTCAAAAAGGCGCAACCGGTCTGGCAAACTTCCAATGACTCGTTTTGCCTTGGGGCCTTCAGCCCAGACGTCGATGTCGTTCACGTAGATGCGCCCCGAACTCGGTCGATTCAAGCCGCTGATCATTGAGAGCACGGTGGTCTTGCCGGCACCGTTCGGGCCAACTACCCCGGTGAGTGAGCCAGCATGCACGTCAAACGACACGTCTGCCGCTGCCAGCAGAGAACCGTAGGCCTTGGTGAGCGATTCGGCTTTGAGCACCACCGGGTTTTGTGCGGCAACCTTGGCGCGCTCACGCGAGCGCACTACCGACAGCACTGGCACGTCTATTCGCCCGGTTTGCACCGCAGGTTCACCAACGTTTGACTCGGTCGAACCGTCTATTGCTGGTGATTTATTTGCCACGAGAATAATCTACCAAACCTCGGAGTCGAATTTGCCCCCGGTGAGGTGCGTCATGCTGCAGGTAAAACCAGGCAGAATAGGCGTGTGAACTCTTTCAGCAGCAGCACGAGTCGACCGCGCGCTGTAGCACTGCGATCCTTGCGCCTGCTCACCGTGCGCGACCTCAAAGTTCGATATTCAACCTCGCTGCTGGGCTACTTCTGGTCGATTCTCGACCCACTGATCATGAGCCTCATTTACTGGTTCATTTTCACGCAACTCATGGATCGGTCTCTCGGCGAAGAGCCCTACATCGTGTTTTTGCTGTGCGCTATTTTGCCGTGGGTGTGGTTCAACGGCGCAATCGGTGACTCCACCCGCGCTTTTTTGCGCGACGTCAAACTGGTGCGCTCGGTTGCGCTGCCGCGCTGGGTGTGGGTTGGCAGAATCGTCGCCTCAAAGGGGGTTGAGTTTCTGTTGAGCCTGCCCGTCTTGGTTGTGTTTGCGATCATCTCCGGGGCAAGCGTGAACTGGTTGATTGTGCTCTACCCTGTCGCCATTGTGCTCATGGCCGCCCTGGTGTTTGGGCTGGGCCTGATCGTTGCGCCACTCGTCGTGTTCTTTCGTGATCTCGAGCGAGCGACAAAGCTCGTGTTGCGTGTGCTGTTCTATGCCTCCCCAATCATTTACAGCGCAAGTGACCTGCCGCAATCGGTGTCAGCACTCGCCTGGGCTAACCCGCTCTCAGGCATTTTTTCTCTGTTTCGCGCCGGTTTTTTTCCGGATCAGCTGAACTGGGCACTCGTCGGAGTGTCTTCGCTGATCACCCTGATCGTGCTCTGTGTTGGGATCTTCGTCTTTTCAAGAGCTGTCGGGGGGGTGTTAAAAGAACTATGAACACGTCTCACCTACCAACAGACCCTGAGACGGGGGGCAACCAGCACTCGCCCACTCAAGATGAGATCATTTCGGTGCAGGGACTCGGGGTTCGCTTTCGCAGAAATCGCGGCGCACGACGCAGTTTCAAGGACCTGTTTTCATCGAAAAAACGACGCAGCCGCATCGGTGAATTTTGGGCGCTGCGCGACGTGAGCTTTGCAGTTCGGCCTGGCGAGGCAATCGGGGTCGTCGGCCGCAACGGTCAGGGCAAATCAACGCTGTTGAAACTTGTCGCTGGCGTGCTGTTGCCCGATGAGGGTTCGGTGAGTGTGCACGGAGGAGTTGCTCCCCTTATCGAGCTCACTGGCGGTTTCGCTGCCGATCTCACGGTTCGAGACAACATTCATCTCACCGCTGGCATGCACGGTCTGAGCCGAAAAGAAATTGCTGAACGATTCGATGCAATTGTCGATTTCGCTGAGGCCTCCGATGTGCTTGACACCCCGTTTAAACACCTGTCTAGCGGCATGAAGGTGCGCGTCGCGTTTGCGGTGGTGTCGCAACTAGAGGAGCCGGTGCTGCTCGTTGATGAGGTGCTTGCGGTCGGCGACAAAGCGTTCCGGAACAAATGTTACACCCGCATTGAAGCACTATTACACGAGGGAAAAACCCTATTCTTGGTGTCACACAACGAGCGAGATCTTCGCCGTTTTTGCACCAGAGGACTCTATCTCGATAGTGGCCAGCTGAAATTTGACGGGCCGATACTCGAGGCCCTGAGCCTGTACAATACCGACCACCCGGCCGGTTAGGTTCTGCGCTCCCAGTCTTCAGCCCGTTGCAACAGCACTTCGATGGCGTTGTGGAACCGTTTCGTTGGAGCGCCCGCAGTGGTGTCGCCGAAATAGTGGGTGGACCAGGTGTCGACGCGTTGACGAGCCTCGGGGTCACCGATGACGCGATCCAGCACTTCTACGACATTGTCGCAGTCTTCTGCATACAACCATTCGCACACCCCGAGGTATCCCACCTCGTCAACGTCGGCTTGAGTCGACACAGGTCGGGTCACCATGAGTGGCTTGCCTGTTGCGAGCCGATCGTAGACCATCGCTGAAATGTCACAGATCGCCACGTCTGGCAGGCTCAACTGCCATCCGAGCGATGGGCTCTGGTCGAACACGTGTTGGGCACTCGGATCACGACGATTGGCTGCTTCGATTGCGGCAATGATGCGCTGGTTCGCCCGACCAAATTCTTCGTTTTCGACCCCGCTGCGCGGGTGTGGTCGGTACACGACACGGTGTCGGCCAGTTTCAAGCAGCTTCGACACCAGTGTTTCGCCGTGTGTGGCCACCGAGCCGTAGTGAGCAGCAGGGCGATCACCCTCCCAGGTAGGCGCATAGAACACGACGGTTCGCTCATCAGGCACAAACGGGGGCTCACCTGCGAGGTGGTCGGTTTGAGGGCGGCCTATCGAGAAAGTGCGCTGGTCGAGATCGTATGCCCACAGCGCCCGGCTCAATCTCTCGCGGGCAGCATCACCAGCAATGAAAGCGTAATCATAGGCTTTGTACTGGTTGCTAACCATGTACATCTTGTCGCTCTCGCCATGGTTAATGAAGACATGCCAACGACGTCCGTAGCGCATCATTTGAAAGTTTCGGGTGTTTTGATTCACATAAAACACCACCTGCAGAGGTTGGTGTTCGACGAGTGATTCGAGGGCCGAAACTTTTGGCGCATATGCCACATCTAGGCCGCTCTCTTGCATGAGCACCTTCGCCCCAGCCGGGTGTCGTGCCACGAGCAAGACCGGGTGGATGAGTGAGAGTTCACGAAGCGGCGCATACCACTGGCGCATCTGATAAATGTTGACATCGCTATCGGCAAAATACACCGCAACACGGTAATGATCTGATGGCAGAGGGCCCCGCGCGGCAATGAGTTCGCGAACCTCACGCACCGAACGCCGACCTTTGAGCACACGCTTGGCAAGTTTTCTGGCACGCTTGATGTCTGAGCTGATTCGCATCCCTCCAGCCTATAGAGGCAATCATGAAAGAATCATGGGGTGCACCTCTCCCCCTTGCCACCGCTGCCCGGCGTCAGTTACGTGATGCCCGTGCTGAACGAAGAGCACTATCTCGCAGATGCGGTGCGCACAATTCTCAACCAAGATTATGAGGGCGAGAAAGAGATCGTTCTTGCCCTTGGCCCATCGACCGATAGCACGAATGAGATCGCGCTGCACCTTGCGACCACGGATCACCGAGTCAGTGTGGTGGCAAACCCAGCACGTGACATTCCAATCGGCCTAAACCTTGCCATAGCGGCAAGCAGCCATCCGGTCGTGATCCGTGTTGACGCACACAGCGAACTCACTCCCGACTACACACGAGCGGGAGTCACCGCACTGCAACAACACCATGCGGCAAATGTTGGTGGCATCATGCGAGCAGCCGGCCGCAACTCGGTGCAACGAGCCATTGCTTCGGCATACAACAGTCCCTACGGGCTGGGTGGTGGTACCTACCACGGTGCCGGTGAGTCCGGACCCGCCGAGAGCGCATACCTTGGAGTGTTTCGACGAGAAGCTATTGCGCTGGTCGGCGGCTACGACGAAGGCATTCGGCGAGGCGAAGACTGGGAACTCAACCTTCGCATTCGTAACGCCGGTGGACTCGTCTGGTTCGACCCGTCACTCTCGGTCACCTATTGGCCGCGCGCAAGTGTTGCAGATCTTGCGCGACAGTTTTTTGCCACCGGCGCATGGCGTGCGGTGCTGGTGCGCAGGCACCCGCGTCAAACACCCTGGCGATTTTTTGTGCCCGGATCCCTGGTGCTTGCGTTGCTGTTCAGCCTTGCAGTGGGACTGTTGCAGCTGCTGGGAGTGTTGACGTGGCCATGGTGGTCAGCCGCTCATGCCGTGGTGCTCGCCTACCTTGCTGCAGTGGTGTTTGCGAGCACACGCCTGCAGGGTTTGACCGGTCTCAAAGAGCGCCTGTTCGGTATGGTTTCGCTGGTCACCATGCACGTGTCGTGGGGGTCGGGGTTTTTGTTCGGCATCTTGGGTGGCGCCAGGCGCATCGTCGACCGTTCACGGGTGTAAGGCTCAGAGCGCACCACGTGCAACGAGCGCATCAACCACCCTCGCCGAAGCGTGCCCGTCGTCGTGTGGCACGAAACGTGCACACCAGGTCTCATATTCGGGTGTGATCTTTGGGCCTTCGAGCGCTGCTCGCACCAACTCTTCAGGTGTGGTGACTAGCGGCCCCGGCGCGAGCGCTTCGAAATCAAATGTGAAGCCACGCTCTCGATCTCTGTAGATGTCGAGATCGGGCACATAAAAAATCATTGGCACTCTGGCGACGGCTGCATCAAACATCACCGAGGAGTAATCGGTGACGAGCACGTCGGCTGCCAAAATGACATCGTTCACATCTGGGTGCGTGGACACGTTCATGACACTTGAGTCGTTCAGAACGAATTGCGGGGCGCTTCGAGTGTGGGCTCGCACCAACACGATCCAGTCGTCGCCGAGTGCTTGGGCAAGAGAGTGCGCATCCAGTGAATTGGTGTTGAGCGCAACCTCACGCCACGTGGGTGCAAATGCGAGCACCCGCTTGCCCCGCGGAATGCCCAAGTTGCGGCGCGCAGTATCAACGACGATGCCGATGCGATCGTTGCCGCTCGTTGCAGCTGCGAGGCGGTCATCTCGAGGGTATCCGAGTTCAAGGATCTCCCCTCGAAAGGCGTAGCTCTGTCGAAAGTGTTCGGTTGAGTGGGCATTTTGCGAGAGCATGAGGCTCCAGCGTCTGCTTTCACGGCGAATAGCGAGTCTGGTTCGCGCACTCACCCGTGGCCGACTGAGTGCCAGGTGTTTGAGCATCGTGCCATGCCAGGTTTGCAACACCGTCTGGTGCCTCCTGCGGCGAAAATTGAACCGCAGCCAATCGTTGACCACAAGCAAGGTGGCTGCTCGACGCACCGCGTGCCACTCCTGCGACCCAATAAGCACTGCAGTAGCACCGGAAGGAACCTCGACGAGCTCGTTCTCGACGCTCCAGTACCGGGGTCTGTCAGGAAACCGAGCTGCAATTTCACGATCTATCGCAAGAGGGTTGCAGCTTGCTTGACGGCCATAGTAACTCTCAAAGAACACTGCCCCGTCGGGTATCTCGCTCGCGATGTTCTGGGCCATTCCACGAATATGTTGCAGGACACGCGCTGCAGCATGGCCCTCTGGAAAAGCGTGAAAGCGCTTGCTTAACTCACGCGAGTGACCGATGGCACTGTTTCTTGCCGAACCCTCAGGCAAGACCTGCCCCAGCCGGCGCATGGTGGAATCCCAATCGGTGTGCACATGGCCTGCCGCGGTCACTTCCAGGGGTTCGTAGAGACCTCTGCTCTTGTTGTAGTGGTCGAGGTCTGGTGCAAACCAGAGTATTGGTCGGCTGAACAACGCGAAATCGAGGGCAATCGAGGAGTAATCGGTGATGACAGCGTCGAAGGCCGCAAGATACGGGGTGATTTCTCTGATGCGTTGGCTGCCAAGCTCGTGCACACGTTCACCGAGCAGCGCGGCATATTCTCCAGCACCCAGTGGGTGTGAACGAATCACCAAGTGGGCATTGAGTGATTCAAGTGAAGCCCGGATGTGCGCAATTTCTGCCTCGCTCGGCACTGCGGGGTCTGGTTCTCCGTCTCGCCAGGTGGGCGCATACAGCACCAGGGATAAAGATTGACCGTCAGCGGGGGTGAGCCCTAACATGCTCAGCACCTCCGCGCGGGCGAGGTCAATGAGTTCGGGGTGTGCAAGCTGCTCAAAAATGCTGTCGTCTCGTGGGTCGCCAAGCACCAGCACTTTGCCTGGCTCCACCCGATACGCGGAACGCAGGCGTTGTGCGGCTGTCACTGACCCGGCAACTATGAGTGACACGTGCTTCGAACTCGCTCTGTACATGAGCATCAGCAATGTTCGCAACAGGGCAGGGCCAGTCACTCGGGTGGTCACCGGCGAGTCAAGATGCATTTTTTTGAGCGGGGCACCGTGAATGAGATAGACCACTCTGCCACCAAAAATGCCGAAACGGTTCACGTCTCCGGGTCCGTGAGTCACCACAATTTGACCTGCACGCAAGGTTGCCCAAAACCCTGCCCAGCTGTGGCGCAAGACACTGCGAAACCCCTCCGCCTCGGCAAGCTCTGCCTCGGCATCGTTAGCGACAACCCAGACTAGGGTTTCACCCGTGTTGGCGTCTCTCAACTCGCGCGCAACGGCAAGCGCTCCCTCTGCCACCCCAATGCCGCTGCCAAAGATCCAGCGATTGGCGTTTCGTGGCACGAACACTGCACACAGCGCGGCGAGCGCAAACTTTGGCGCAGCGAGCAGTTTTTGCACATTGCCCCTCGCAAATGTGAATGTTTCGTCTGCCACTCAAGCCACTTTACGACATGTGAGTTGCCCCGTTGCCGAATCTCATGAGCAACGGGGCAGAATCACGGTTGGCGCACAGCACCGTTACCAGTCAAGCGTTCCAAGCGTGACGTTGGCCTCACCTTTCTGACCGTTGCGGTAGTAGGTGATGGTGACTTCACTGCCCCCCTCTTGCATTCGCACGAGCGCAGAAGCAGTGGTGCCCGAATCTGTTGGGATGCCGTTCACCGCGACAATGATGTCGCCGGCTTTGAGACCAGCTTTTTGTGCGGCCCCACCCTCAGAGACTTCAGCGATGAGCGCACCGGCAATGTTTTGAGCTTCGCCCTCACCGCTACCAGAGTCGCTGATGTTGACTCCGAGGAGCCCGTGTGAGGGTTGTGCACCGCTGATGATTGCGTCAGCTACACGCTTGACCAGGTTTGACGGAATTGCGAACCCGAGACCAACGCTACCTGCGGAGCTCGCGTCTGACGCGTTCGACGCAATGGCGACGTTGATGCCAATGAGTTCGGCGTTCGAATTCAGCAGCGCGCCACCCGAGTTTCCGGGGTTAATTGAGGCGTCGGTTTGAATGACCGGCAGGGTGACGGTGAGGCCGGGTTGCTGCTGGGATCGTGGGGACTGCTGTTCTGATTTGTTTGGATCACCAAAACGGAACCAGGGCAAACCCTCTTCTGGGTTTGGGCTCTGCTGGTTGTCATCTTCTGCGTCGTCAGGGATGATGGCACTGCCAACGGTGATGCCGCGGTTCAGGGCACTCACCACACCGCTGGTGACTGTGTTCGACAGGTTGAGCGGGGCACCGATGGCCACCGCAAGATCACCGACGTTGACCTTGTTCGAGTTGGCAAGCTCAATGGGTTGTAGCCCGGTTGCCTCCACCTTCACCACTGCCAGGTCAGCAAACGGGTCGACGCCCACCACCGTGCCGTCAAGAATGCGGCCGTCAGTGAGCCACACTTTGACCGTCGGATCGTCTCCGGCGGCTCCATCGAGCGTGACCACGTGTGCGTTGGTGACGATGTAGCCATCTTTGCTGTAAATCACCCCTGACCCGCTGCCCGCGGCAGTATTGCCAGACACTTCTAGTGTGACCACCGCCGGGGATGCGACAGCAGCAACCGCTGAAACATTGGTCGCATTGTCGAGGTTATCGAGCGTGAGGGTGCCACTTGCCTGCGGTCCTTCGAAGCTGAGGTTCGGCTGATTCGCAACCACCACAGCGGCAACCCCGCCACCGACAACGCCGCCAAGTAACGCCCCAATGGCGATGCCTGCAACCCATGCACCCGCCCTGGAACGGGGTTTCGGTGCTGCGGGAGCTGGAAAGGTTTGGTAGGCACCAGGTTCGGGTTGAGGGACTTGCGTGAATGCCGGTGCTGCCTGTGCTTCCTGTGCAGCGAAGGGATCTGCCGCTGGTTGCATATGGCTTGGATGCGGGGCATACACAGGGGCAACTGCAGGAGCAGGATGCTGCGCCTGCTCAGGGGCTTGTGCCTCGGGAGTGCCCTCAGGCTGTTGTGGATGGTCTGAATCTGTGTCGTGTGTCACGCTGATGCCTTTCTCGCAATCTCATCGTGCACACGAAGTCTATGAATTTCATAAGTGCGGGCTGAAAAAGCCATGAGACCCGAGAAACAGACTAGGGCATCTGCACCAGCTTCGTGAGTTCAGCAAGCTTCTCCCGATACCGATCAACGTTTCGCAATTTCACCTCGTCGTAACCGCGCACGAGATCGGGCAACTGGGCAATTTGCACAGCCACCTCAATCGTCGCGGGAGAGAGTTGCTGCACCAGTGCGCGCAGCGTGCGTTCGTATTCAGCGATCAGTTCTCGCTCAAGCTTGCGCACAGCATCGAACCCGAAGACGTCGAAGACGGTGCCACGCAGGCCCCGCATTGATTTCAGCACCACAAACGCTGGCTTAAACCATGGCCCGAGCGCGATCTTTCGCTTGAGCCCGAGCGCTTTCAACGCGGGTGGGTGCAAGCGCCACGCAACCTGAGCATCTTCACCAAATTGCCGAGCGACCTCTTCGTTCACCTGTTCGTCAAGTGCTAAGCGAGCCACCTCGTATTCGTCTTTGTAGGCCATGAGTTTGTGCAAATTATGGGCTACTGCCTCACTCAAACCTGACCCCTCGAGTCCGGCCTGCGCCTCAGCGAGGCGAACCTGTTCCACAAACTCTTCGTACCTTCTCGCGTAGGCCTCGTTTTGGTACAGCTCGAGTTCATTTCGGCGAATCGCGACCAGTCGTTCAAGCTCAGACCCGGGCTGGGCCTGCACCACGCTGCTGGGTGTCGGTGCAGCGGAGTGAGTGTCAGCGGTGAGCTGTGCGATGAGCTGCTCAAGACCGCTTCGATCAGCGACAAATTGACGACCGCGTCGAAAGGCCTGAATGTTCATCTCGACCGAAACGCCGTTCAAATTGATTGCCTGCTCAATGGCAGCAGGCGAGACCGACAATGATCCTTGCTGCACCGCGATGCCGAGCATGAACATATTGCCCATCTGTTCCGAACCGAAGAGGGCTTCGACATAGTGCCGCAGGTCAAATTGGGTCAACGACCCCGAACGCATAGCACTCGAAATGACCTCGATCGCATCGGGAATGCTGGGGTAGGTAACGTCTGGGTCACTCACCATCGTGCCGGTGGGCACCACCGAGGTCGAGATCAGCGCGGTGGCGTCTGGGGCGAGGGACATCGTGTTCTTCGGATCAGCCGCCACTAACAGGTCATAGCCGATGTAGAGGTCACAGTTGTCGTTGCTGATGGTGTTGGCGGTCAGAATGGGTTCGCTGGCAATAGTGACATCTGACACGACGGCACCGCCCTTCTGGGCGATCCCAGTGCGATCAAGCGTGCGCACATATCGCCCCGAGATGACTGCAGCTGTGGCGAGCACCTGAGAGGTGGTCACGATGCCGGTTCCGCCGATGCCCATCAAGCGCACCTGGTGTGGTCGCAGGTCTGCATATTGAGGGGCGGGCAGATCATCTTCTGACAAACTCGAGATGCTCGCACGGGTGGCCTTGTGGTGGCCAGGTTTCACGGTCATGAACGCCGGGCAATTGCCGTTCAGGCAGCTTCTGTCGAGGTTGCACGAACTCTGGTGAATCCGAGTCTTTCGACCAAACTCGGTGTCAACCGGTTGCACTGACAGACAATTTGATTTCACTCCACAGTCACCGCAACCTTCACAAATGCGTTCGTTGATCATGACAAATTCTTCGGGCTTCGGGGCAAGACCTCGTTTGCGCTTGCGACGCAGTTCGGTCGCGCACTCTTGCTCGTGAATCAGCACTGTGGTTCCCTGAGTCTGTGCCAGCATCTGCTGAGCCTCATCAAGACGTTCCCGGTGCCACACCTCGACCTCTTCCGGCAGGCGTTTTCTGCGTAGCGCCTTCGGGTCATCACTGGTGACAATAATTTTGGAGACGCCCTCGGCAAGCAGTTCACGAACCAGGGCAGGCACATCCATTTTTCCAACCGCATCTTGACCGCCGGTCATCGCAACGGTTGAGTTGTACAAAATGCGGTAGGTGATATTGGTTCGGGCTGCAATAGAAGCCCTGATGGCGAGGCTGCCCGAGTGGTGAAAGGTTCCATCGCCAAGGTTTTGCACAAAATGGGTGTCGCGCACAAATGGGGCCATGCCGATCCACTGGGTGCCCTCACCGCCCATCTGAGTGAGCCCAACCACATTGCCCACCTGCTTGGGATCCATGAGCAGCACCATGACATGGCACCCGATGCCGGCCCCAACCGCTGAGTCAGTTTGCGGTTTCGTTGAGCTGTTGTGTGGGCAGCCTGAGCAAAAATACGGGGTCCGCTGCGCAAGAGGGAGATTGATGCGGTGCGCAGGTTTTTCGAGTTCTTTTTTGAGCCACCGCTCAACACCAGGAGCATCAGGCAGCGTGACCAGCTGACTCGCGAGAGCCTTTGCGACGAAATCGGTGCCAAGCTCACCATAGGCAGGGAACAAATCTGTTCCGTTCAGGTCTTTTTTGCCAATCACCACGGGGCGATGCGTTGCGTTGTAGAGCAGATCGCGCACCTGCGCCTCAATAAAAGAGGCTTTTTCTTCGACCACAATGATCGTCTCAAGACCCTCAGCAAAGTCGATAATCTGCTGCGGGTTCAACGGCCAAATGACCCCCAACTTCAACAGTCGAATAGTGCTCGCATTGTCATCAAACCCGAGTGCCTTCAACGAATGCATGACCTCAAGAAACGAGGTGCCCGCAGTGATAATTCCGACCGTGTCGGTGTCGGCACGGGCGATGACCTTGTTGACCTCGTTCAGCCCAAGATAGTCACGCACAATGCGCATTCTGGTAGAAACTTGGTCCCGCTCCAGAAAGCCAAGCGTTGGTTGCAACAACTTCCCGTTTGGTTCATGCAGCGATGAGCCCTGGGGCAACAACGGCTCGAACCCATCACCAGCTTTGAGATCGACCGTAGCAACACCATCGGCAACCGAGGTGACCACTTTCATGGCCGACCAGAGACCACTTGCTCTCGAGAGTGCGACCGCATGGCGACCAAGTTCAAGAATGTCGGCCGCATCACAGGGGTAAAACACCGGCATCATCATGTCAGCTAACGCACGCTCTGACGAGCAGGGAAGGCTTGAAGATTTCGCACCAGGATCATCGCCTACGAAAGCAACCGCACCACCTTTGGGGTGAGCTCCCATGAGGTTAGCGTGGCGCAAAGCGTCTGTGGCACGGTCAAGACCCGGTGCTTTTCCGTACCAATACCCAACTACTCCGTCTACGCGTGGGGTCAGCGCGTCAATGAGCTGGGATCCTTGCACCGCCATCGCCGCAGCTTCCTCGTTCAGGCCCGGCTCGAAATGAATGTGATGCTCGTCAAGAAGCTCAGTTTGACGGGCCAGCTCAAGGTCGTAGCCAGCCAGGGGCGATCCCTCGTAGCCACTAATGAACGATTCAACATTGCGTCCGGCTGTCCGATCAATTCTGGCCTGATCAAGCGGCAACCTAGCGAGTGCCTGCACCCCGGTCATGAGCACACGACAAGTTTCGTCGAGATATCGAGCGTCAACTGGGTTGAGAGTTGCATTGAGATCTTGCAAGTTCCACCGCCTTTGGTAGGTCTATTGGCACCCATGCTCAATAAATTGTTCATTAGAATGCCACTAGAGTGCCTGATCTATCAACTGATAGGGTGCAGGTTAATCATTTTGCACAGAAACAACCGAAAAGTGGGGTATGAAATGAGCAAGATGCTTAACATTGACCAGCTCGATAGCGAGTTGATCTCGCTGCTCGAACACGACGCCCGCCAAAGCATCGGCGAGTTGGCAACCAAATTGGGGGTCACTCGCAACACGGTGCAGGCTCGATTGCGAAGGCTCGGCGAGTCACGAGTGCTCTCAGGGTTTTCTGCGCGCATCGACCTTGCCGAAGCGGGTGTGAACGTTGAGGCTTTTGCCGCACTCGCACTCGATCAGGGCCAACTCGATCGCATTGTCGAGTGGCTCACCGCCATACCTGAGGTGCTCGAGATACACACCACAACTGGCCGCGAAGACCTGTTGGTGAGAATCGGGGCGCTGTCACACGCCGATCTGCAGGAGCTGATTCAGCGCATAGTGGCATTGCCCGGTGTCAGTCACTCAAACACCACCCTGGCGCTTACCACTCCCCTGCATTACCGAGTTGCACCGCTAGTGGGAAAAGCAACTCAAAACGCCGGTTGGGGCCGCTCAACCGCATTGCCGGAGCAGTTTCGAAGCAATTAGTTGTTGCACCATTGTTTCGCCAAGCGTGACAGCACCAGAAAGAAATGGCGAAGGGCGCTCCGCAGAGCGCCCTTCTTTCGTTGCGGGGGCAGGATTTGAACCTACGACCTCCGGGTTATGAGCCCGGCGAGCTACCGAACTGCTCCACCCCGCGGCACAAGCATTGAGCTTAGCACGCGACTGGAAACGCGGCAAAACGGCCGAGCTCGCTGAGTTACTGCTGGGCCTGCATGGCACGATCAAGCGCGTCCTTTAAGCGCTGATCGGCCTCACCATAGGCAGCCCAGTCGCCGGCTTGCATGGCGGCGTCACGATCGGTGATCGCCTGCTGCATGTCTTTCAACGCCTGATCAAGCGAGTCAGCACTCGATGGCGTTGGCCCCGGGTCGGGCATGTCGGGGTCATCAGCAACCGAATCAGGCACAGATTCGTCGCCGGTGGGGGCACCGGAGTTTCCGCCAAACAGCGAATCAAGAGCAGCATCTAATGTGTCTTCGAATGCAATTTCGTCACCAAATGACACAAGTATTTTTTGCAAAATGGGAAAGCTGGTGCCTGAAGATGCCTGCACGTAGACCGGCTGCACGTAGAGTAATCCGCCTCCGACCGGAAGCGTCAGCAGGTTTCCGCTGATGACTTCGCTGCCACCTGATCGCAAAATGTTCAACAGCCTTGACACTTCTGCATCGGTGCTAAAACTGTTTTGCACCTGACCTGGGCCAGGTACTGGCGTGCCCGTTGGCAGGGTCAGCAGTTTCAGCGTGCCATAGTCTTCAGACACCTTGCCATCGGTACTACCGGCGTTTGCGTTCGCTGCCAGATAGCCGGTGAGGATATTCCGCGCATCAGCTCCTCGTGCAGCTGGAATGTAGGTCGAATAAATCGAGAAACTCGGATCCGCATTCGCCCCAGCCGCAAGCGTGAGGTAGTAAGGCGGCTGGCGCAGGGCCTCTTCTGTTCCAGCGACGGCGGTCGACACCGGGTCTTCAGGGGTTCGCCACGCATCTTCGTTTGAGTAGAACGCGCCAGCGTCTTGCACATGGTAGGTAGAGAGCATTTCACGCTGCACCTTGAACATGTCAGACGGATAGCGCACGTGACTCAGTAATTCTCCACTCATCTCTTCGATGGGCTTCAACGTGCCAGGAAACACTTGAGACCAAGCGTTGAGCAGAGGGTCTTCGGCATCCCACGCATAGAGTGTCACGCTGCCGTCGTAGGCATTGACGGTTGCTTTCACTGAGTTGCGAATGTAATTCACCGGATCTGCCAATGGGTCAGTTCTTGGGTTATCGGCGTCAACTACCAGCGCGTTGTAATCACGACGTTCTGAATATGGATATTGGCTGGAGGTCGTGTATCCATCGATGATCCACACAATCTCACCGTCAACCACAGAGGCGTATGGAGCAGAATCAAGGGTCAAATAGGGGGCCACTTTTTGCACACGCTCGACCGGGTCACGGTCAAACAGCACCTGCGAGTCGTTGACCACCGCTTCGGAAAGCAAGATTTCCATGGATTGAAATTTCAGCGCAAACAGCACTTTCATGAACGCATTGCTCAGCACCGGCCCGCCGTCGCCAGAGAACGTGTAGAGGTTTTGGCGCCCCTGTTCGGTTGCTTCAGACTCTGCAGTATCGGCCACGGAGCCCTCGGTCACGGATTCCTCAGCCGCAGCCTCTGTGGCGGCGGCCTCGGCGGCGGCGTCAGACTGTTCATCGGTTTCGGGGTAGTCAAGCTCGATGCTGCGTTCGCGTTGACCGCCGACTATTGAATATTCGGGAGAGTTGGGACTGAAGTACACGCGCGGTTCAAACTCGCCGAGGCGACCTCTGGTGGGGATGCCATTTTCCATGAAGACGGGTTCACCGCTGACTGATCGCTGGTTGCCATATGCGGCAACGAGACCATAGCCGTGGGTGTAGACAAGGGTGCGGTTGTACCAACTGGTTTGCTGCGATATGTCGATCTCGCGGATCGCCGAAACCGTGTCTTCAACCTTTCCATCAAGTTCGTAGCGATCTACGCTCAAAGTTTGCGGGAACTGGTAGTACTGGCGACTTTGCTCCAGCTGGGCGAAGGTCGGCGAGACCACCTCGGGGTCGATGATGCGAATGTTGGTGGTGGTCTCTGCGTCGTTACGAAGCTGGCCGGGCTCAGCCTCAGTCACAGCCGCGTAGCGTTCAACCTCCACCTCGTCGATGCCGTAGGCGAATCTCGTTGCCTCAATATTGCGAGCGAGGTATTCGCTTTCGAGGTTCTTTTCGTCTGGTTGCACCCGAAAGTCTTGCACCACCCAGGGGTAACCGACGCCCAACACCAGGGCAGAAACCAGCAGCAGACCGGTGCCAATGACGGGCAGTCGCCACTTGCCGGTGAATGCAGTGATAAGGAACAACACTGCGACCAACACCGCCACTCCGGCAAGGATTTGTTTGCCCGGGATGACAGCGTTTGCGCTCGTGTATGTTGCACCAGTGAACAGCCCGCCTGAATTCGTGAGTTCGGCATACCTATCGAGCCAGAGACTCAGGCCCTGCAACACCAAGTAGACGAATGCCAACACCGCAGCTTGTATGCGAGTTGACTTTGAGATGCGAATGTCACGACCTGCAACTGAGATTCCGCCGTAGAGGTAACTCGTCGCAACCCCGAGAATCAAACTGAGGAGCACCACTGCAGAAGCGTAGGCAAGCACCGCACGCAGGAATGGCAGCGTGAACAGATAAAACGAAGCGTCAAGACCGAACTCCGGATCAACTTGGCCAACCGGTGAAGAGTTGAGCCAGAGCATCGCAAGCTGCCAGTTCAAGGATGCCGTCATGCCGCCGAAGACACCAAACACCACCGGGAGTAACCACTTGATGAGCTTGCGCAGGGGTTCGACCATCTCTTGATATCGGTCGAGTTGAGCGGTGAGTCTGGCGTACACCGGGCGGGTGCGATAGGCAATGTCGATGGCGAAAAAGACCGGCACCGCCATCGCGAAAAACCCAATGAGGAACATGACCCCGCCCGCGATCCATTGAGTAATCAATACATTCAGGTACCCAAGTTGGTCGAACCAGAACACATCAGTCAGCACCGATGCTGCGGCGAGGAACCCCAGAATCAAAATGACGACGAGCACTATGGTGATCGCGAGTGGCGATATCTTGCGCGGTGTTTTTGGCTCAGCTGCGTTGGTGGCGTTGGTCACGTCGACTCTTTCTGAAGAAGGTTCTGGCGTGCTTTTAACAATACCTACACACAGTGCAGAGTTCGCTGAAAGAGTAGTGATACACCACTCGTGTGGGTCATTGTTCGCAGCGAGCGCAACAGCATTCGAAAAAACTCAGGTTCTCACGGCGAATTTACACACCGGTGCCCTACCGTTGTTTTATGAACGATGATTCTCAGCCCCCCCGTTCTCAGGGAAACGGTGACGACCCACTAGCTGAAATCCAGCGCATGCTGCAAGAAATGCTTGCCGGTGGCGCCGGCATGGACCCAGCGGCGTTCGCGAAGGTGGCAGGGCTCCCCGGCGACTCAGAGTCGATACGCACGCTATTTTCGACTATGCAACAGGCGATGCGCAACCCCACCGGAGAGATTGATTGGTCAATAACCCAGCGCATCGCCCTAGACGAAGCAGCCAAATCCGCGACACCTTCAGACCCAGCCCCAGCCCTGCGCGCCTTTCCCGTGGCAACACTGTGGCTCGACGAAGTGACAGGGGTGGGGGCTTCGGCTGACGCGCCAAGGGCGATCACTTCAACTGAATGGGTGCAACAGAGTGTTGACACCTGGATCAGCCTGGCCAAGCCGGTAGCTGACTCTATAGCGAAAACACTCACAGAGACCCTCGCCAGTCAGATTCCTGAAGAGTTTCAGCAAGCAATGACTGGTCTTGAACCGATGCTTCGTTCAGTCGGAGGGGCTCTATTTGCCACCCAACTAGGGCAAATAATCGGAAAGCTCTCAACCGAGGTGACTTCTGGCGGTGATGCAGGAATTCCTTTGTTTGATGGCCCTGGGCGAGAGGGGGGCGCTCTGGTGACGAGTGGGGTCTCAGCCTTTGCAGCTGGGCTTGATCAGGACCTCGAGGCCGTGACCCTCTACCTTGCTGTTCGTGAACTTGCTCACGCCCGTCTCTTTCGGCACACTCGCTGGTTGCGTTTGCACCTCATCAGCGCCATTTCTGACTACGCCCGCGGCATGAAAATCAACACGTTTCAAATCGAAGAGCTGGCAAGAAATCTTGACCCGACAGACACTGAAGCGATGCAGCAATTGGTCTCAAGCGGAGCGCTCATACCACCCAAAACACCCGAGCAGCAGGCCGCACATGATCGGCTCGAGACCATGCTCGCACTCATTGAGGGATGGGTCGATGTCATCACTGACGAAGCAGTCACCCGTCTACCCGATTCCGATGCCATCGCAGAGATGGTGCGCAGACGTCGCGCTGCCGGTGGCCCGTCGGAGCGAGCCTTCGGCACGTTAGTTGGCCTGGAGCTGCGGCCCCGACGCATGCGCGAGGCTGCCGCGCTCTGGCGCCTGGTCATGGAGCGTGGAGGGAGCGAACGGCGAGACGCACTCTGGGCGCACCCCGATTTGCTCCCCACCTCAGAAGAGATCGACCACCCGGCAAGACTGCTCGAACGTCTTGGCCTTGCCGGCGCCGAACCGCAGCTGGCACCGCTCGACGACTTCGATCGCGAGCTTGCAAACTTGCTGAATGAAGAGGGTGGGCAAGACAACTCGTCAAACACTCGCCCTGAGTAGCCGATTGCTCGCTCACAGCTCAGGTGAGTCATTTTCTTGCGCTGTAACTGTGAACAACAGCACTATCTGATCACCTGATCGACATGATGGTGGCATGTCGACACCACTGATTCGCATATGCCCCGACCTGCCGCAGGTGTGGCAAAATCTCGACACTCTTCGCATTGGTTTCGAACGGCCCGTGGTCACTTTGCACGACCCTTCGGCCAACGCGCAGCGTTTTTTGACATCGCTTCGTATCGGGCTGCCCGCTGACCGTCTTGCTATCACCGCACAACGCATGGGTCTCAGCGAGACAGAAAGCAAACTGCTGCTCGAAGAGTTGACCCCTGTGCTGACCCCTGAAATCACACTTGGTGAACGACCATCTGGTGCTGGCAGCAAAATCGCTGTTGTCGGTGGTGGCAGGTTTTCGGTGGCGCTTGAACATTCCATGGTCAACTCAGGGTTTTCACTCACCACAGACGCATCCGAGGCAGACGTCGGGGTGGTCATCGAACGGTTCGTGAGTCCAACTCAACGAGCTCACGAGTTTGTCAGCGAGCAAATTCCGCACCTGTCGGTTCGATTTACCGATCAGAGCGCGTTTATCGGACCACTCATACATTTTCAAGGCGGCCCGTGTCTCTCCTGCATCGAACTTCATGAATACGAACGTGAACCAGCTATTGCGGTGCTCGCAGCGCAACTGTGTGACCAACAACCAAGCTCTGAAAGCGATGCCACCTGCCAACTCGCAGCCTCGGTGGTGGTGTCAGGCATTCGCAACGCTCTTGAATTTCCAGAAGAAGAATTCCCCATTTTTCATCACACAAGACTTCGATATGGGGTGCACTTGGGCATACCCGTCGCGATCCCTGAAATTCAAACCTTGCGCCAGCACCCTGAGTGCTGTTGCAACGCATCGCCCTCACCGCTGTTCGATGCAGCTATAGCAGCCCCCATGTTGAGCAATCATTCACCGAAACGCAAACCTGCCTCAGCAATAAACCGCGACACAGGGCGCGAGGTGCGACCAGTGCCAGCCGATCCAGATATTCGTAGTTCGTCTCGTGCGCGAGTAAAGGCGACGTAAGCCAGCCGTCGCTCTTCTTCAAGTGCCTGATCGGTGGTGGCATAGGAGTTCGGAAACACACCCTCAGACATGCCAATCAAATGAACCAGTCTCCATTCCAAACCTTTTGCTGCGTGCACAGCGCTGAGCGTGACCGATTCGAGTGTTGGTTCGTGATGAGACCGTGATCGCGCGAGCAACTCCTCACTGAAGGTGTGAACACTGGTGCCGGGTGGTTGCTCGTCAACCATCGAAAGGATGGCGTGCAAAGCGTCCCACCGTTCACGAGCGGTTGCTCCGTCTGGAGGAGTGGCAGTGAACCCCAATCCACGCAAAATATCACTCACAATTTGAAACAGTGGGCGATCATCGGTAACTTTTGTTTGCGCCCTGATCATCATGACGGCTTGACGCACTTCGGCACGATCAAAAAACCGTTGCCCGCCGTTCACCCTGGCCGAAATGCCGCGTTGTTGGAGCTCAGCCTCAATCGCAGCCGACTGGGAATTTGCCCGGTACAGTACCGCAATTTCACTTGCCGGCACACCGCGGGCGATACTGCTCTCAATGGATATCGCGACTGCCTCAGCCTCGTCACGCTCGTTCAAAAACCACTCAGCGATCACAGGCGACGCGGTGTGATGTGCATCTGGTCGGGCTGCAAGCAGAGACAAGGCGCCGGGTCGGTCTTTCATGAGTCGATTTGCAGACGCAACAATGGGTTCTGCCGATCGATAGTTCCGCTCAAGTCTGAACTCACGAGCGTTTGGGTGCTCGATGCTAAAACGGAGCAGATACGAGCTGGATGCACCGGCAAAACTATAAATTGTTTGACTTGCGTCGCCAACAACGCAAAGATCTTCCCGATTTCCGAGCCATGCCTTCAGCAACTGATGTTGCAGAGGTGACACATCTTGAAATTCGTCAACCGTAAAAAACCTGTAACGTTCACGCACCTGCAGGGCTGCTCGGGGCTCGGATTCGAGCATCCCCGTGGTCAAAATCAGCACGTCCTCGAAATCAATTTGGCGACGTTCTTCGAGCACCTGCCCATATTTACGATGGATATCCAACAGTTGTTCAACGCTGACCCCGGTGGGAACCGCTCGTAACACTCCATCGCCGGTGAACAGCTGAGCGTAGGTGTCAATGTTCAACATTGACACCTTTCGCCACTCAATTTCGCCCGCAATATCACGCAGGGTTTCGCCACCCAGTCTCAATCCCATCGACTCCGCCACCTGAGAGAGCACAGGTACTTTCGCGCCAACGATCTTTGGCGCCGGTCCCCCAACAAACTGAGGCCAGAAATATCCCAACTGAGCCAAGGCGGCAGAGTGAAACGTAGCGGCTCGCACACCCTCTGCCCCAAGTGCGCGAAGTCGTGTGTACATTTCAGATGCAGCCTTGCGGGTGAACGTGACGGCAAGCACGCGGTCCGGAGCATAAGCGCCGACTCTGACACCGTGAGCGATGCGATGAGTGAGGGCTCTAGTTTTTCCGGTGCCAGCACCGGCAAGAACAACCACCGGGCCTCGAAGGCACTCAGCGATTTGGCGCTGATCAGGGTCAAGACCCTCAAGCAAATCGGTGCGTGTCGGTGGGGTGAGGTTCACTTTGAGCTCTCACCTCCGAGTGTGCGTGAAATATTTTGCGCGTGGCGTGCAAGCGCTTCTCGATTCGCTGAATACGCTGAGAATATGGCTAGCACCCCATTCACTTTAGCCGCCCTGGCAACTTCAGCAGTTGCAGGTTTGCAGGTTAACGGCACCAGGCCGCACACCTCAGGCTCTGGGGGTGAGTTCGCCTCAGCCGTTCTCTCAACTGAACGTGGCGAGGTGATTGTTCGAGTGCCAACCACGGCTGCTGCAGAAGTGCAGCAATCCGGTGAACTGCTCGGACGAGCAGCTCTTGCCGAGGGAGCCCGAGCACGCTTGCCGTTCCAGATCCCGGTCACTCTTGGCATGACGCGTGCTGGGGACTTTCGAGCCGTGGTGAGCACTTTTTTGGCTGGAACGGTTGCCAGTGATGAAGGCTTGGCGAGCAACGCAGAAGTGTTGAAGTCGCTGGCACAGGCGCTCGCTGCCATTCATGAGCTGCCAGTGAGCGTCGTTCAACAGGGTGGGTTGCCGATGCGCAGTGCGAGTGATGTGCGCACGCTGAGTGCCCGCTTGGTGCAACGGGCTGCCGACACTGGGTTGCTGCCCGCAACAGTGCGCCAACGCTGGCAAGAAGCACTTGACTCCGAGTCACTGTGGAGCTTTGAACCTGTAGTCATTCACGGTTCGCTCGCGTCAGAGCAGCTCTTCACCAAGGGCGATGAAATCACCGGTGTGTTGGGATGGAACGAACTTTCACTTGGTGACCCTGCGCTCGATCTTGCCTGGATGTTTGGCATAGACCGTGATGTGTTTGAAACAGTGCTCGCCCGTTACGGAATTTTGCGCGATTTGTCAGGTCAGCAGGAATTTACCTCGCGTGCACGTTTTCACCACGAACTGAAGATTGTGCAATGGTTGTTGCACGGCATTGAAACCCATGACCAATCGATCATCGATGACGCGGTGCAAATGTTCGACCGGCTTGTCGATAATTTGGGGTTACTCGGTACCCCGTTGCCGAAGCGCGCCCCACTCTCGGCAGACCAAGTTGCACTCATGCTGAACGACACCCCGCCTGTGCTCGAAGATCAGCGCACTGAAACGGCCGAATACGAAGCCCTCGACGAAGAACGGGCTTTTGACGTTGACCCTGACGATGACACCGACACGGGAACTGACCCAGCCACCGACGCGAGTATTGACCCACCCACTTACCCTGGCTTGGACTCAGATGCCACCGTTCGTGAGTGACTCTGCGGCTTCTTGCCCTATGCGTGTTGGACTCAGATGACACCGTTCGTGAGTGACTCTGCGGCCTCTCGCCACAGCGTCTCAAGCTGTTGCAGTGTCAGAAGCTCTTCAGCCCGCAGTTCGATTTCGTCGGCAACATAAAACAGGGTGACATCGATGTGTTCGGGTGCAACGCCAGCCCAGATCGCATACGCGTGTCGGTAGAGATTGAGTTGCACAAATCGTGACTTTCGTTCCGATTCAGACTGCGGTGGTGCGCCAGATTTCCAGTCAACCACTTCGTACCGTGTCAGTTCACCCTCAAGATGCCGGTACACCGCATCAATTTTGCACACCAGTGATCGATCTGCAAATGGCAGCGTGAGTTCGAGTTCAACCGCTATGGGTTGTTTGTCTGCCCAGCGAGATTTTTCAAATTTTTCGATGAGCTCGTCAAGATCTTCGTGCCACTCTTCCTTGGTGTCATGCCAATCACCAAGAAGCTCCCCCGTGTCAAAGCCGGGCAGAGTCAGAGAGGTGCCCGCAACGGTGCTCGATCTGTGTTCAACCCATTTGTGAAACAGGTTTCCGACAAGGGTTCTGCGATACGGCCTCATTGGCAGCGGTCTGAGGCGACGCATTTCATATTCTTGAGGGTGTTCAATGAATTCGTGCAGTGTTGATGCGGTAAGCCGTTCGGGTGCTGACGATTCGGCAATCTCGGTCTTGCGTGATGCGGCCTGTTCAGCGAGCAATAACTCCACTACTGGATTGGGGTCGAGATCTGGCTGCTGCAGTGCAGCTCGCAACAGCTCAGCTGCGGTGAGCACTCGCGTGGCCCTGTGTCCAAGAGGGTCAAGTGGCCATTCGAGTGAGCGTCCTGCCGTGTTGCTGGGATCTTCACTGAAGGCACTTGAGGCCTGCAGAGGGGCTATCAGATCGGCGGCTTCAAGCTCTTGCAAAAATGGCGATGAAGCTCGCGGTATCTTCTGCCCACCCCAAAAGCTTGCGGTGAGGAGCAGTCGTGAAGCGGATCGTGTCACCGCGACGTAAGCGAGACGCCTCTCTTCTAGTGCGTGCCGCTTTGAGAGTTCAGCCTTGTAGTGTTCGATGCGCTCAAGCGCTTCTTGTTGTGTGCTGGCCGTCGACAGATCGAGTTGTGGTCTGGCGGCTGCGTCGCCTCGCAATTCATCGGGCAATTCACCTGGTCGCAACCACCCCAGACCGTCGCGAGATTTCCCTGGAAACTCATCGGTCACGAGTCGAGGTATGGCCACGAGATCCCATTCCAACCCTTTTGCCCCGTGTACCGTTATCAGCTGCACTGTGCCGGGTTCTGGTTCGGGCACATGTTCGGCCGGTTCGTCGTCTTCGCTGGCTTGCTCTAACCACGAGAGCACAGAGTGTAAAGTTCCCTGGTCGTCAATCGACAAAAAAGCCTCGACCAGGCTCTGAAACGCATCAATGTTTGCTCGGGCCAGAGCAGAACCGTCGTACCCGGTGTGTTCTGCAGCGTCGAGTTCTATATCGATGCGTAACGCGAGCGTGACTGAGTGAATGAGTGCGAGCACGTCGGAGCCTACCTGCTGCCGCAACTCACGCAGCATCTGGGCGGCCTCGTGCAACCGTTCGCGACCAAGTGGGGTGATGGCGTGCAGGGAGCTGTGGTCGAGGTCACGAAGAGCGGCGATTTCGTCGAGCGCGTCCACGAGAGTGAACTGGTGGTCCATGTCGATGAGTTGAGTGTTCACTGTTTCATCGGGTGCAACTTTTTGTTGCCTGAAATCACGTTCAGCGAACCACCGAGCGGCACGTTTGAGGCCTTGCAGATCTGCCACACCAACACGAAATCTTGGTCCAGACAACAGCCGAATCAGCTCCGAATCAGCGTCTGCAAACCACAGACAGCGCAGGGTGCTGACGATATCGGTCACCTCAGGCGTGGTCAGCAATCCACCAAGACCGACGATGCGGTTTGGCACCCCAACCTGCCACAGGGCACGAGAGATTGTCGACATGTGTTTGCGGTTGCGAAACAACACAGCCGCTGTTGGGGGTGCGCCGGTGCGGCTGAGATGTTCGTTTCGCGCGTCGCGCATCCAGTGAGCGAGTGCCTCAAATTCCTCAGCGAGAGTTTCGTGCAGGTGAGCCTCGACACGCGGCGTTGAATCGTTCTCGGTCTGCTGCAGATATTGAGCCCGTGAACTCAGTGGTGTGACTCCAATGTCTGGCGCAAATTCTGCGAGCTGACGCACTAAGGGAGCACTCAACACGTTGGCAGATTGCAGCACCTGTGTCGGGTTCCTCCAACTCGTGGAAAGACCGAGAGTGAGTGCCCGGTCACGCGCGGCACGGATGGGCTCTTTTCGTGAGTGATCTGCATGGCGCGGATCGGCGAAGTCGGAATGGAATGATCGCAGGTTGCTGGCTGAGGCTCCGCGAAAGCCATAAATGGACTGATGCGGATCGCCCACAGCCATGACACTGGCGCCCGCAAAGAGCATCGAAAGCAATCTGGTTTGTGCAACTGAGGTGTCTTGCACCTCATCAAGCAACACGATGGGAGTTCGGTTGCGTAGCTGCCGAACCGCCTCGGGCGAAGTCTGCAGAGTGTGCACGGCCAATGCAAGCTGATCAGAAAATTCGATCAACCCCCTGCGACGTTTTTCAGCGGCATATGCGGTTGCGAGCTTGGCGATGAGTTCGGTGCCATGCATCGCGTCACACACTGCGGTAATGCCCGCGTATCGCCCCTCTGCTTTCTTGTCGTTGTAAGGAAGCTTGGAAAGATCGAGAGCTGGGCGCAAGCTCGCACGCACAGCCTCAAACGTGGTGAGATTTTCGGCAACTGCATTGTCAAGTCGAATGACTCGTTTCACTAGGGTGCTAATCGACACGTCGGCTTGTACGAGTTCGGGTTCATTGCTCGTGCACACTATCTCTCGAGCAATCGCCCAGGCCGTTGATTTGTCTATCACTGCCGCTCCCGACGCAAGGCCAGCAAGGGCACCAAATTCTTGCACGACAGCACTCGCAAATGCGTTGTAGGTGCTCACTTCAGGAACATCTAAGCCCTCACTCAGAAACGACTGCAGTTCAAGAGCTCGTGTTTTTTCGACTGGGCTGAGCTGTACTTGAACCCGCGGGTCAGAGAGCCTAGTGACGAAGTGTTGAAGTCGGGAACTGATGCGGTCTGACAGCTCCCCGGCGGCTTTTCGCGTGAATGTCAACCCGAGCACTTGGTCTGGAGCCGCAAAACCGTTCGCAACGAGCCAAACCACACGATTTGCCATCGTTTCGGTTTTTCCACTGCCCGCACCAGCGATGACCAGCACCTGGGTTCCCAGTGGCTGTTCAATGATTGCTGTTTGCTCTGGAGTGGGCAAGATGGCCTGATCTGGTGACGGTGCGACCAGTTCTGCAATTCTTTGTGCCGAAAAGACTGGCTGAGAGCTCTGGTGAGTGGAAAACGAGGCGTTCATGCTTGATTGACCGCTGGGATGATGTGCAGTGCACACGACTTGCCTTGTGCATGGGGGTTTTCACAGTGGTGTTCGACTTGCGCAGTGAACTTGGCCGCAGCCATGGCCCTCCCAACTTGCAGAACTCGAGCTTTGAACTGCTCTTGGTCATGTTCGTTCATGGGGGGTTGTGTGAACGTTTGATATTTCACACCCTTGTTTTTTTGAGTTTGAGTGAGCGCTCGCGGATGCACATACACCAGTTTTGCCCCGGCTTGGTCGGCAATTGGCCCAAGCTTTCCTGAAATTACCCCAAGTTGGTAGGCCCCCAGCTGCGCGTGTTGCTTGAGTTCTTCAGCCGTAGGTTTGCGCGCACCTGTTTTGAGATCAACCACCGTGATCGCGCGAGTGCCAAGGTCGGTGGTGTCAATTTCGAGTCGATCTGCAGTGCCGCTCAGTTTCACAAAATCGATGGGCACTTCAAATTTGGTTTCGGTTCCAACCAACTCTGCACCGCGTGCGTTGAACTCGTCGAGATAAGCGGCGAGCGAGGCACACATCGACGCTGCATCATCGAGCGCCTGAGTCTCTTGCCACGCAGCTTCAAACCTCAGGCGCCCCCAGTGCGTCTGAACGATGCGAAGTAGCTCTTCAGCGCTTACTGGCTCTGCGACCGTTTCGAGTGCAAAGTGAAGCAGCGTGCCAACCCCGGCCTGATATCCCGCTTGTTTGGTGCTGAGTGCTGAAACAAACCAATCCAACGGGCAGGTTTCGGCGCGTTCGATTTGTGATGGGCTGACCCTCACCGTGGCGCCAGGGTCGTGTGCAACGTCTGCCAACGCATCTGAGGTGCTTGGCTGCATGACCCCGTACCATTCGTCTGGGTGTGCGCCTGGCACATCGGCCCGCGCAAGCTGCACTAGGGCGTGCAGTGCTTCTCGGTCGTTGGGATCAGTGACCAGTCGACGGCGCATTTTGGCAACGACCCCTCGTAGCGTCACGCTGCTGCTTGGCAGTTGTTGTTCATACAAGTAGCGCTCGCCAAGACGAAAAAACACACTCGGGTGATGGTCTTCGTTGGCAACAGACACGACCAGCAACTCGCTGCTGGCTCTCGCAGCTGCGTGCGCAAAGAGTCGCAATTCGTCGTGCAAGGTGTCGCGCTTTGATGCTGACTGCGCCACACCACCACGCAACCAGCGCTCCAGGGCGTTGACACCGAGCAGCGAACCCCGGGAGCGCAAATTGGGCCACTCGCCATCTTGCAGACCGAACATGCATACCAGTGCAAATTCTCGGCCGATCAGACCCTGCGGGGTAGTGACGGTTACGACGTCTCGTTCACTGCGCGCGGCAACGGAGTCTTCGGGCACCGTGTTCGCAAGGAGGTCTTGGAGTAGGTCGGCGATTGGCTGCGTGCTGGCTTGTTCTTCGTGTCGCTGCAAAGCAAAGAACAAACCCATCACCGCATCGAGTGCGCGATGCGCTTCATCAGATCGCGTACCACGACTGTGCAGTGCCTGATGCTGGAGTGTGGTGGCCAAGCCGCTGCCTTGCCAGATTTGCCAGAGCACCTCGCGAGGCGTGCCCCCGGCCCGGTGTGTGGCAGAAGCCTCACCTGCAATGAGACCAAGCTTTCTGAGCTGACGTGCTGGTCGCATGTCGATCACGGGATGCGCTGCGGGCAACTGAAAAGCGTCAAGCATCAGTGATTCAACACTGAGGCTGGGCCGCTGTTCGTGCAGCGCGACTCGGTGTTCCTCTTGGCTGAGCGCAGCACGCAGGCGGCGAATTGCGATTCGGTCAACCCCGCCAACCACCCCTCCGAGCAACTCCTGCAGTTCAAACGCGTCGAGTGGTGAGATATCTAATGAATGTTGCAGCAACCGAATGAGCTCACGCACAATCTGGTGTTCTCTCAAAATGACCCCACCTGCCGTGACGCTCGTGGGAACCTGCTGCGATGAAAGCTGCCGTGCCACCTGTTTGGCTTGCGCGCGGCTGCGACACACCACGGCCATTTCGCTCCAGGGAGCTGGCGCATGGCCCTGAAGACCCAGGTGTCTGGAGCGCATGCGGTGTGCAATGATTCCGAGCTGTTCTGCGGGCAACGACGCTTGAGAAAACTGCACCGGATCGTCGACTTGCGAGGCTGCATGGTGACGTGTCGACTCTGCGTTACGTTGTTGCCCAACCCCCGCTGCACCGATGCGGTCGGTAAGTGAACGAACGAACGCGCGCAACTCATGACTGTGGCGATAGACATGTTGCAGCACCACAGTTGGCTCCTGTATGAAAAGGTCGCGCGTAGCGGCACCCCGTCGCCGCAGTTCTGCGTGCAAACCTGACATTACCTGCGCGCGCTCACCCTGAAAGGCCGCAGTGGCCGTGTCTGGGTCACCGAACACCCACACGCGAGTGCCGCGCTGCACGAGTGCGGCCAAGAGCGCGAGCGCTCCCTCCCCCAGCTCAGCGGCATCATCAACCAAGATGAGGCGCGGCACGTGAACTCGTTCGTCTGACAGCACCGTGCTGCATGCTGCTGCCAGCATGGCACTTGACGACAATTGGCCGGGGCGCTCGACTGCAAGCTTTTCGCGAAGGGCAGCAACCAGTCTGAGCGCTACCTTCCATCGGTCACACAGCTCTTCGTCAACCGGTGCTGCGGCGCCTGGCGGCGGTTCTGAAATGAACCGTGCGAGTTCTTCGGGCGCGAAACCAAAGTCGTCAATCACACGATCGAGCTCGCGCAATTCAGACCTGAACGGTTGGCTCTGCAACACTTCTGGGGCAAATGGCAGCTGAGCGACCAGTGGGTGCATCGCCTCGAGGGCCTCACTGATGACCGCAGCGACTGCTTCATTTTGCACGGGACCAGTCAAGAGCATCGGTGGAGCCCCACCTTCGAGCGCGGCGCGCTGCTGCAGCACAGAAAAGGCCAACGAGTTTGGGGTTCGAGCCGGAGTGCCACCAAGGGCCCGATTGTGCCTGGCCTCAATCTTTCGCCGTAACTGTGTCGCAACGTGGCGATTTGGCGCCAGTGCGAGCACGTCTTGGTCTGCCCATGCGGGCTGGTGGAGTGCACGCACAAATGATTCAACGAGCAGCAGTGTCTTGCCGGTGCCCGGTGCGCCAAGCACTCGTGCATGTTGAGTCGTGTCGAGCTGTAGCACACTGAGTTGTGCCGCGTCGAAGGTAACCATGACACCAGGCTATGGGCAACCACCGACTTTGCATGAGAGGCGTGCGCCGATGAGCCACTGAAGACTGTGCGGGTGCGCTGTGGGCGAAACAGAGCTCCAGCACAGGGCAGAGAAGTTTCATGAGCTCTAGACTCACAGGTGTACGTCGTCACAGTTGCACGGCATCACCTGAGGAGACATTGTGGAAGTTCGCATCGGCATCAAACACTCACCCCGTGAGCTCTCGTTCGAAACTGACACCGCAGCCGCTGAAGTGCGTTCGCTCATCGAAGCGGCATTGACTACCGAGGCACCAGTCGTCGCACTCACCGACAACAAAGGCCGTGAATATCTCGTGGTGACTGACACCATCACCTACATTGAAATTGGGGCCGAAACTGGTCGCAAGGTTGGCTTTATTAGCTAATCTGTCTGCCGCGTGAGCAACACCGCCACCTCGAGATGAGCGGTGTGCGGAAACATGTCAAACATCTTTGCCTGTGACACCCCATAACTGGGCATGAGGGCAAGGTCTTTCGCGAGGGTGACTGGGTTACAGCTGGAATAGACCACAGTCGGAATGCGGCTGGCTTCGATCCACTGCGCAAGTGCGTCGCCGATGCCTCGACGTGGCGGGTTCACCACCACGAGCTGAGGCAGGTGTGCAACTGGTGCGTTCAAGGCAAATTCGAGCGCGTCTACTGCAACGAACTCGGCTGAAATGTTGGTTTCTCTCGCTGATCGCCGAGCCGAAAGCACCGCCGACTCATTGAGCTCCACACCAAGCACGTCACACTCAATGCCTTGGGCGCGCAGGTTGACCGCGGCGTGCAGCGCGAATCCGCCCACCCCGCAGTAGAGATCCCAAAGCGAGGTTGGGCGCAGTTGCCTGATCCACTCAGTCACTTGGGCATACAGCTGTTGCGCCACAAGTGTGTTGGTTTGAAAAAAGCTTTTGGGCAGCAGGTGCAAGTTCAGTTCATCTGAGCTACCCCCCAGGTGCATGGCCAACGACTCGCCGAGCAGCGTGACCTCGCGCTCCCCCTCAAGCACGGCTTTGTGCTCTGGCAGCAGGTTGACCGACACGACGACCGCCTGGGGCAAAGCCGAACGCAACCGCGGCAGGTGGGCACGAATCACCTCGAGCGAGGCTTCGGTTCTCACCACAAACCTCACCATCAGCTCGGCACTCGGTGACACAGTCAGGTGCACAAACTTCAGCTCCCCGGCACGATCGGGCACGCTGTAGGGTGGCAAATTTGTTGCCTCAAGAAACGACGCAACGAGAGGAATCGCGTCGGCAAGAAGAGGGTCCTGGATGAGGCATTCGCGCAGGTCAACTCCCCTGCCGTCGGGCCCCAGAATGCCGAGCGTCACGCGACCAGCGCTCCCCCCAACGACGAGTTTCGCACGGTTTCGGAACCCATGATCTTTGCCACCAAATGCCGGCAACCATGCCGACGGTGGCACGCTTGGCAGCATCTTGGCACAGCGTGTGTGTTTGTGTTGCAACTGAACGTTGTGAGGAGTTTCGATGAGCGCACACGAGCGGCAGGCGTTCGCCTCAAAATAGCGGCAGTGCAGCGAGGGCGCTGTGTTCAAGCCGTGAGCCCCAGGCTGTCCATGCGTCGGGTGTGGTCTGAAATGAGGTCGGTAAAGACTGGCTCGGTGAGGCTCTTCACAAAGGATCGCCCCTCGCTCAGCTGCAACACCTCTCGAGAAATGAGCAGGGTGTCACCCACCAGGCGCCTGCCCCACAGGGCCAACCGGCCGGCGAGCGACGGGTCTGCAGCGATTTCTGATGAGAGCAAATCGTGCAGTTCGTCACGGCTTGAGTTGTCAAGCAAGAGGTCAATGACTTCGTGCTGAAACTTGTCTTTCAGACCCTTTGCAAGCTCGGCAAAGAACCCGTCAAAGAGGCCACCAACTAAGTAAATTGAGAGCACGTGCTGATGCCAGTCGGGTGTGTGGATGCGATCGATAAAACTATCGATCATTGGCGTGTAGGGCATCATGACGTGATGGGGTTCGCGGCCTCGAGACCGCAGTTCATCGCTGAGCCGCTGGTGTTTTGAGAGGGTGATTCCCGCGGATCTCGCCAACACCTCTTTCGAGCGCAGATCCGGGGCACCGCCAATCGCACGAGATGAAGCTTCGTAGAGTTCCAGCTGCAGGTATGCGGTCAATCCGAGAAAGGGCATGATGCCTGGAGCAAACTCTGACAGCTCAACTTGGAACGTGTTCGCGCCCTCGTCTCGCGAACCCAACTTGAGTTTGGGCTGTTTCTCTTTGCGAAGTCGCTTGATCCACTCGAACACGTCGCTAGTGTACCGGCGAACTGTGATCAGAACCGCATAGACTTGTGTTGCAGGTCTTCTTTACCTGCACTACGAACCAGCCAACCGCCATGGAGCGGTGGCACGCTGCGCCTGGGTGAAACAGAGCGTGGCTTCATTCACCGACAGGACAATACGTGACAACGTTCACCGAACTCGGCGTAGATCAAGACATGGTCGACGCACTCATTGACCACGGCATCACCGATGCGTTTCCGATCCAAGAGCAAACCATCCCCTTGGCCATTGACGGGCAAGACATCATCGGTCAAGCCAAAACCGGCACTGGCAAAACCTTTGGCTTTGGGCTGCCGCTGTTGCAGCGCATCGGAGCAACCCCTGAGCCCGGCGTGCAAGCCCTAGTGGTCGTGCCCACCCGCGAATTAGCGGTGCAGGTGTACGAAGACCTCGAAATCGCGGTGAAAAACCGTGCAGTGCAGGTGGTTCCCATATACGGTGGCAAAGCCTACGAGGGTCAGATCGATCAGTTGAAAGCCGGCGCGCAGGTGGTCGTTGGCACTCCGGGGCGTTTGCTCGACCTCGCTGGTCAGCGTTTGCTTGACCTCAAAAATGTTCGCGAAATGGTGCTCGACGAGGCTGACAAAATGCTTGACCTTGGCTTTTTGTCTGACATTGAAAAACTCTTCGCACAGACCCCGGAAAACCGTCACACCATGCTGTTCTCTGCAACCATGCCGGGCACGATCGTGGCACTTGCCAGGCGCTTCATGCGCACACCGATTCACATTCGGGCAACAGACCCCGACGAGGGCCAGGTGCAGGCAAACATCAAACACCTGGTCTACCGTGCGCACTCGCTTGACAAAGACGAGATCATTGGTCGAATTTTGCAGGCAGAGGGTCGCGGTAAAACGGTCATCTTCATGCGCACTAAACGCGCAGCTGCCAAACTTCAAGAAGAGCTCACCGATCGCGGCTTCACCGCAGCCAGTGTGCACGGTGACCTTAACCAAGACCAACGAGAGCGCGCCATGGCGGCGTTCAAGGCTGGCAAAAAAGACATCTTGATTGCCACAGATGTCGCTGCACGTGGCATTGATGTTGACGACGTCACACATGTGATTAACCACACCGTGCCCGACGACGAAAAAACGTATCTTCACCGAGTTGGGCGCACCGGACGTGCGGGTCGCACCGGCATCGCGGTCACGTTCGTCGACTGGGAGGACGCACACAAATGGGCGCTTATCAACCGTGCGCTCGAATTTGGCCAGACTGAGCCTCGCGAAACCTACAGCTCATCTGCTCACCTCTTCGAAGACCTCAACATTCCTGAGGGCACCAAGGGTCGCATTCGGGCAACCCCTGTGAAAGATCAACCACGTCGCGAGGGTGGCAACTCTCGGCCACGTGGCCAGCGCGAGTCAGGCCGGCGCGAGTCAGGCCGGCGCGAGTCAGGCGAACGAACCACGAACTCAGCCGATTCACCCGCAGATCCCTCAGATGAGCAAAAGCGCACGCGATCACGCACACGCCGTCGCACTCGCAGCGCAAACCCCCGCGGTTCTGGTCGGCACGAAACACACGGTCACGAGAGCCACGGTCACGATGCCGAGGGCAAGAGCGAACCTGGGGCGTAACTCGCGCCAACCCTCATCACCGTTCAGTGTGAGAGACAACCCTCCGCGTGTTCAGCGTTGACCTATAACGAATCAAACGCCTGAATGAGGTCTGCAATAAGGTCTTCGGGGTCTTCAAGCCCTATTGACATGCGCAGAATCCCAGCATCTGGTTTTGCCTCAACAGATACAGGTCGATGCGTGAGCGCTGCAGGGTGTTGAATGAGTGAGTCGACCCCACCAAGCGACACCGCGTGCGTGAAGAGCGAGAGATGCTTGGTGAGCTCGAGAGCTGCCTGATACCCGCCCTGAAGTTTCATAGAGACCATTGACCCAGTGCCACGCATCTGCGTTGCCAACACGTGCTGTGGGTCACCGTTCATGCCCGGGTAATACACCTCAGCAACCTCGTCACGTCTTGAAAGCCACTCGGCAACACGCGTAGCGTGCGCTTGTTGGGCACGGACACGCAAGGGCAAAGTGGTGAGGCCTCGATGCAACAGGTAGGCGCCGAGCGGGTGCAGCAGAGCACCAGTAATTGCCCGCACTGGGCGCAACCGTTCGGCAGTGGTCTCTGAGCAAGCAATCACCCCACCAATAACGTCACCGTGACCCCCAAGATATTTACTCGCGCTGTGCAGCGACATGGATGCCCCATGGTTGAGGGGGTTTTGCAACACGGGGGTCGCAAACGTGTTGTCGATGAGCACTGGCACATCGCCTGCCTGTTCGGCGATTGCAGAGATGCTTACCAACTCAAGAGTGGGGTTTGCCGGGCTTTCCGCGATGACAAGCCCGGTGTCTGGCCTGATTGAAGCAGCTACTTCACTCGAATCACAGAACGTCACTTCGGTGCCGAGCAGGCCCGAAGCAAGAATGTGATCGGTGCCGCCATAGAGCGGCCGCACACCCACGACGTGTTTCTTGCCTGGCGCCACGCAAAACGCGACGATGGCGGCCGTGATTGCCGCCATGCCAGAGCCAAACGCCACGGCGGTCTCTGCGTGTTCCAGCTGCGCCAACCCTGATTCAAATCGAGCAACGGTGGGGTTCCAGAGTCGCGCATAGACGGCACTTCCCCCCTCTGGCATCGTGCCACCGGTTGCCATTGCCTCATATGAAGCTCCCCCGATTTCAATATCTGGGAGCGGGTTGGTGGTCGAGAGATCAATGGGCAGGGCGTGCACTCCGAGCGCCGTCAGATCTTCCCGACCAGCGTGCACGGCCAGGGTGTCAAAATTCATCTTTGAATGATCCATGCCTCGACTCTTGCGCATCTGAGGTGTTTTTCAAAGAGCATCGGCCATGAAATCACAAAATTTGGCATCAAACGCGAGCCATTTTTGAGGTTGTTGCCAAAGAGTTTGGTCAGGTGCAGCGGCAGGTCAGTGCGTGACCGCAACCAACGCACGGATCTCGTTCCAAGTTTCAGTTGAACTGGTGTGTTGGCCGAGCAAATTGGCTTTGCCCGCCCCGTGATAGTCGCTGGCTCCGGTGACTCTGAGGTCGTTTTGATTCGCGAAGCGAATCAGCTCAGGCAGCCAATCCGCTCGATTTTCTGGGTGTTCAAGCTCGATGCCCCACAGGCCTTCGTCGCAAAGTTCGTCAAGAGAGTCGAGGTCGATGGGCCTGCTCATGCGACCCGCTGCTGGGTGTGCAAGCACGGTCACCCCACCTGCGGATCGAACCAGACGAATAGCCTCCGCGCTCTCAATCGCATAGGTGGGTACATAATACGAAGATTGGGGGTGCAACACATCGGCAAATGCAGCGCTGCGATCGACGAAGTACCCCGCAGCGACCAGTGCGTCGGCAATGTGTGGACGCCCAATCGTTCGATCCTCGCCTGCCTCAATCACGGAGTACCAGTCGATGTCAAAGTCAGCCGACAATCGGGTGACCATTTCCCGTGCCCGCCCAAGGCGTGATTCACGAACACGCTGCAATTCGGCGATGAGATCAGGGTGCTCAGGGTCAAAGCCATAAGCCAATATGTGCGTGGATCGCCAGTGGTGTTTGGTTGTGATCTCCATGCCCGGCAAGAAATCAAGCCCGAGGTGCTGTGTGGCCTCTCGTGCGGCATTCCAGCCTTCAGTGGTGTCGTGATCGGTCAGCGCGAAGCCCGCAAGGCCAATCTCTGCGGCTTCAGTTGCAATTTCAGTTGGGGTGGTGGTGCCATCTGAATGCACGGAGTGGGTGTGCAGATCGTAGCGGCCGGTCATACTGCCATGTTAGAGGTTCAGCTGCGGGTGAGAGAATACGAGCATGACCGAGAGCGAAGCGACACCGACCGTGCAGCACCGACAATCAGCTAGCGAGACCCCCGAGATCGTGACACACGAGGGAGAAATCGACAACAGCAACCGCAGCACCACACCGCGCAGTGATCGTTTTCTTGAGCACATCATGTCGGGGTGGGCTTCAGCGCCAGAGAAGATCCCTGGGCAGCGGCCAGCCGCACCCTTCGCCGCGGCTCGGCGAAAGGCTATCGGCGCACAGTTCGTTGGTGAACGACTGGTGTTTGGTGCTGGAGTGTTGAAACAGCGGTCGAACGACACGTTTTATCAATTCCGCCCCCACAGTGCCTTTGCACACCTGACCGGGTGGGGCAGCGACAGCGAGCCAGGCGCGGTCTTGGTGCTTGACCCAATTGACCCGGCGATCCACGGTCACCAAGCAGGGGCACCTACACACGAAGCCACGCTCTATTTTCGTGAGCGAGCAGGGCGTGACAACGAAGAGTTCTATGCGAACCCTGAAATTGGTGAGTTCTGGATTGGCCCACGGCCATCTCTTGAACAGGTAGCTGCCGATCTGGGCATATGCACTGCACCCCTAGCACTACTCGAAACCACCGATCGCGATCGCACTCTCGGGGCCATCGTTGCTGGGCCTCACCGCACCGACGATGACTCAGATCTTGCACGCGTAGCCTCTGAGTTGCGACTCGTGAAAGACAAGTTTGAAATAGCCGAACTGCAAGCCGCCGTCAACGCAACCGCACGCGGATTCGATGACGTGTTGGCCTCTCTCGACGAAGCCACTCGTGAGCCCAGGGGCGAACGAGTCATTGAGGGAGCTTTCTACCAACGAGCGAGGGTCGATGGAAACTCAATCGGGTACGAAACTATCGCCGCCGCCGGCTCGCACGCCTGCACCCTGCACTGGATCGCAAACACCGGGCCCGTGCGCGATGGTGAGCTGCTGCTGCTCGACGCCGGGGTTGAACTCGACAGCCTGTACACGGCTGATATCACCAGAACCGTGCCGATCTCTGGCACGTTTACTGAGGTGCAGCGGCGAGTCTACGAGGCCGTGCTTGAAGCCGCAGATGCTGCACGGGCAATAGTGAAACCGGGAGTTCGGTTCGGCGACGTGCACGAAGCTGCGATGCGGGTAATTGAGCGAAAGACTCGAGAGTGGGGGCTGATCCCTGAAGCCACCGCAGAAGACAACACCCCCTACCATCGTCGTTATATGGTGCACGGTACCAGCCACCACCTCGGCCTCGACGTGCACGACTGCGCTCAAGCCAGGCGCGAAATGTACCTAGATGCCCAGTTGCAGCCAGGCATGGTCTTCACCATTGAGCCAGGGCTATACTTTCAGCCCGACGATCTCACCGTGCCAGAAGAATTTCGCGGAATCGGTGTGCGCATCGAAGACGACATCGTCGTCACCGATGACTCGTGCGTGAATCTTTCGGCTGCGATTCCGCGCACCGCTGACGAGGTAGAGAAATGGGTGAGGGCGTCACGCCAACGCACCGCGCTAGCATGACGCCCTCACCGAATATTTAGGCTTGCAGTGCAGCCTGCACGTCAAGGGTAATGGTCACATCTGAACCGAGCAGCAAGCCACCCTTTTCGAGTGGTGCGTTCCAGGTCAGACCAAAGTCTTCACGCTTCACAACGCCTGTTGCGGTAAACCCGGCTTTGTAGTTACCGTAGCCGTCTTCACCGAACCCGCCGAACTCGAAGTCGAAGGTTACAGGCTTGGTGACACCGCGCATGGTGAGTTCGCCGTCAACAAAGAACTTGCCGCCCTCTTCACGCACTGCGGTTGAGACGAAGGTTAAGTTGGGGAATTCATCAGCCGCAAAGAAGTCACCGGTGCGCAAGTGACCGTCACGGGTTGACTCGTTGGTGTTGATCGAAGCCACCTCAGCGCTTGCGGTCACCTTTGAATCGAGTGGGTTCTCGGCGGTTTCAAATGTTGCCTCAAACTTTTCGAACTTGCCCTTCACCTTGCTAATTGCCAGGTGACGAACCGAAAAACCAACTTCGGTGTGGGTAGGGTCAACAACCCAAGTGCCAACTCGGTATCCGGGGATCTGATCTGCGGTGATGCTCATAAGCAACCTCTCTCAATTTCTCTGTCTTCGAGCCGGCAAAGTGTTCCGACTACCAGAGAAATGAAACGTTGGGGGTCGCGAATATATTCCGCAAAATAATTATTTGTTTATTCAGCAGAGTCGCTCGATGCGAGGATGCTGCGAGCGCGGTGCAAGAGCTCTGGTGAGGTCAGTAAGTCATAGCGGGTGGCAACAAACTGCATGACCGAAGAGAAGTCGCGCCGGTTGCGGTTTAAGGCATATGAGAGCACCCCAAAGAGCATGCCGAAGCCCGCCCCGATCGCCACTGCTGCAACGAAGACGCCCCCGATACCCTCATTTTCGGGCTGAAAAATAAACATGACCAGACCGAGAAACAGACCGAAGTAGGCACCTGAGAGGGCCCCCATCAGCGCAACACGACCATAGGTCAGTTTGCCGGTGACGCGTTCGACGCTTCGCACATCATTTCCAAGGATCGACACCGCGTTGACCGGAAAATCGGCTCGAGCCAAACGATCAACCGCGTGCATTGCATCAACGTAGTGGTCGTAAGTTGAGATCACCTCGCCCCGGGGCATCTCGGGCATTTGAGGCTGCCGGCGCATGCGTGCAGGATTTGTATTGCTCATACCCCAATTCTTGCACTGAACACTTGTACTCTTAATGTGTGAGCAGCTCAAGGGTCTTTGTCGGTCGACTTGCCGGACGCAGCGTGTTTGACCCCGCTGGCGACCGCATCGGCAAACTTCGCGACATTATTGTGGTGTATCGCCAGAGCGCTGCCCCACGCGTGGTCGGTCTTATCGTCGAAATTTCAGGCAAACGCCGGGTGTTTGTGCCAATTGGGCGGGTGACCTCAATCGCGTCTGGTCAAATCATCACCACCGGGCTCATCAACGTGCGACGCTTCGAACAGCGTGGCGGTGAAACTCGCATCCTTGCCGAAATGATCGGGCGTGAGGTGCACCTTGTTGAGGGCGATATCTCAGCTCGCATCGAAGATGCAGCCATCGATCGACTCAGATCTGGCGAGTGGATTGTCAGCGAGCTCTCAGTTCGCATGCCAAAACCGGCGGCGCCGTTCTCAAAAGGTGACTCACGCATACTGAGGTGGAACGAGGTTCTCCTCTCGGCCGACCCCACAGCTACCAGTTCGGCCGAACTGCTCATACAAACCCTCGTCGACTTGAAACCAGCCGACCTTGCCGAGGCCCTGCTTGAGCTTCCAGAGCAGCGCCGCACCGAGGTCATACATGAACTTGCCGACGAACGCGTTGCCGACGCCCTCGAAGAAATGAATGTGAGCGATCAGGTGCATGTGCTCGAACACATGCAGAGCGACCGAGCGGCCGATGTGCTTGACGAGATGGAACCAGACGACGCAGCTGACCTGATCGCAGCACTGCCGGCCGCACAGGGCGAGCAACTGCTCGACCTGATGGAGCCCGAAGAGGCAGAAGACGTGCGTCGATTGCTTGAATATGATGCAGACACCGCCGGTGGGCTCATGAGCCCAGACGCAATCGTGTTGTCTGCCGAATCGAGCATCGCAGAGGCGCTCGCCATGATTCGGCGCAGCGAGGTTCCGGTTGCCATGGCTTCAGCGGTCTATGTCACTCACCCACCATACGAGACACCAACGGGTGAATTTTTGGGAATGGCTCATTTTCAGCGCATGCTGCGCTACCCACCCCATGAGCGCATTTCTGTGCTGCTCGACACAGAAATAGAACCCGTCCCGGTTCACGCGAGTGCCGCAGAAGTCACCCGACGACTTGCAAGCTACGACATGGTGGCGCTGCCGGTGGTCGACGAACACCACCGTCTCGTCGGGGTGGTCACTGTTGACGACGTGCTCGACCACCTGTTGCCAGAAGACTGGCGTCACGCTGACGACCACAAGGATGCGCCAAAATGAGCATCTTCCGCCGTCGCAAAGAGAACTTCGACTCCCCTCAAAACCTCGGGTCTGGTCTGGGGTTTGGTTCCAACCCAGAAAACAGCGAACGATTTGGCCGTTGGAGTGAAGCGATCGCAAGACGCATGGGCACCCCCTGGTTTTTGTTGGTACTCACGTTCTTCACCGCTTTTTGGCTGCTCTGGAACACGCTCACACCTGATGGTTGGCGTTTCGATTCAGCAGCCCTGGGTTTCACCGCTCTCACCCTGATTCTGTCATTGCAGGCCTCGTACGCCGCTCCCCTCATTTTGCTCGCGCAAAACAGGCAAGATGACCGTGACCGAGTGCAAATTGTGCAAGATCGTCAACGAGCTGAACGTAACCTTGCAGACACCGAATTTCTTGCAAGAGAAGTCGTGGCTTTGCGTCTCATGCTGAAAGATTTGCCCGATCGAGACTTTGTGCGAGCAGAACTGCGCGCATTGCTTGCTGAACTTGAAGAAGACCGCGCCGCAGAACGCACTGATTCACCCGACCTGCCATATGTGCCACCCTCGGAGTCTCTTCCAGGCACTCGTAACGATGTCGACTGAAATCGAAGGCGAGATCTGGCAAGCGCTCTCGAAGGTGCGAGACCCAGAGATTCTGAGGCCAATCACCGAACTTGGCATAGTGAGAAGCGTTGAACTGACCCCCGATGGCCATGCAACAATCGCCATCTCGCTCACCATCGCTGGTTGCCCCGCAGCACAAAGCATCGAGGCTTCGACACTTGCCGCGGCACAGGGCGTTCACGGTGTGACTGAGGCTCGCGTGGAGGTCGACGTCATGAGCCCTGAACAACGTCAAGCCTTCGTTCAACTTGTTCGTGGCGACAAAGCACAGCGCCCCAAGCAATTTGGCCCAGATTCACTCACCAGGGTCTTCGCCGTGACCAGCGGAAAAGGCGGAGTCGGCAAATCAAGCATCACCGCTAACCTGGCTGTCGCGTTTGCTGCGAAAGGTCTCTCGGTGGGCCTCATTGATGCAGACGTGTTTGGGTTCTCGATCCCGGCTCTCATGGGTCTGGTAACGGACGGTCACAGCGCACAGCCCAGCCGCGTTGATGACCTAATTCTGCCCCCGGTGTCGCACGGGGTGAGGGTCATCTCGATCGGCATGTTTCTTGGTGATGCCGACACACGTGACACCGCTGTCTCGTGGCGCGGGCCAATGCTGCACCGCACCATTGAGCAGTTTTTGCAAGATGTGTGGTTTGGCGATCTCGATGTGTTGTTGCTCGATTTGCCTCCGGGCACCGGCGACATTGCCATTAGTGTGGGCCAGTTGCTCCCTCAAGCCGAGGTGATCGTGGTGACCACTCCACAGCCTGCCGCCGCAGATGTTGCCGTTCGAAGCGCCCTAGTTGCCCGCCAAACTGGTCAGTCGGTCATTGGGGTCATCGAAAACATGTCGGGTTTGGTTCAGCCCGATGGGTCCGTTCTCAACGTGTTTGGCGAGGGCGGTGGTGCCGCTGTCGCCGATCGGCTCTCTACTGGCCAGCCACAACCGGTACCACTCCTGGGAAGCCTGCCGCTCAGCATAGACTTTCGAACCAGCGCAGACCTCGGCACCCCGGCAGTGATCTCAGTGCCGGGTGATCCTGCGGCGTCGGAACTCTCGCGAATTGCTGACCAACTCATGCGTGGACGCTCGCTGGTGGGCAAAATATTACCGCTCAGCGTGACTGACTGAGCCATCGCACAATGAGACTATGTCGCCTG
Organism: uncultured Leucobacter sp.; assembly: GCA_964433255.1. Classification (GTDB taxonomy): domain Bacteria; phylum Actinomycetota; class Actinomycetes; order Actinomycetales; family Microbacteriaceae; genus Leucobacter. The sequence continues at coordinate 32,841 of CAYSQG010000001.1, read as the reverse complement.
ATCGTCGAAATTGAGGCCGACCACAACTGAGCTGTCAACATCGTCATCAGTGAGTGCCACGGCATCTGCACCGACGGTAGCAGTAGCAGTGGCAGCCGCCGCCGTCACGACCGCTGCGGGGTCGGAAGTGCTGAGCCCCTGGCGTCTGCGACGGGCTTGCGCAGCTTCAATTGCCCGCGCTTTGCGCGCCTCGGCATGCGCTTCTCGTTCGTCTTCAAGCAATGCATCACGAATGATTCGGCGCGGATCATACTGGCGCGGATCGAGCTGCTTCCAGTCGACGTCGTCAAAATCAGGGCCCATTTCGTCGCGAAGCCGATCTTTGGCACCGTCCGCCATTTTTTTCACGCTGCGCACCAGCTCACCGAGCTTCTTTGCGTAGCTGGGAAGCTTATCAGGGCCCACCACAAAGAGGGCAATGACCAAAACTATAAATAGCTTTTCGAATGTGAGGCCGCCCATGCTGACATCGTATCGCGCTATTTCTTTTCACTCGCTGTGATTCGCCTCCCAATTCAGCGCGCCAATCAGTCGAGTTGGGGCTGTGCTTGTACTCTGAATGCACAAACATCGATTCATGAGCACGTCGGAGGAACTGTGAGCCGTCTCGAACGCAATTGGCAGTATGCCGAGCAGTACCCAAATGAAACCGATGCCCAGGTACATGCACGGCGCCTTTCACTGGAGCTGGGCATTGAGCCGGTCAGCCGCGCTGTTGCCGCACAACTCTCTGGCCTCGCTGCCGCGATCGACGCCACTGCGATTTGCGAGTTTGGGACCGGCGTTGGAGTAAGCGGGCTCGCACTCATTCGCTACACCCCAGCAGCAACTCTGACCTCAATCGAAATTGATCCTGAGCACATGCACCAGGCACGCACGGTCTTTTCTGAGGCCGGAGTTCCTACTGCTCAGGTGCGACTTGTCGAAGGTGACGCTTCGCAGGTCATGACAAGACTGAATCACGGCGCGTATGACATTGTGCTTATCGACGCGAATTCTGATCGGCTGCTGGAATATTTTGAACAGGCCCTGCTCATCGCAAAACCTGGCGGCGTAATCGTGGTGCCAAACGCCTTTATGCGTGGTGCTGTTACCGACCCTGCGGCACGTGAATTGAACACTCAGCATATGCGGGACCTCTTGCACACCGTGGCAGATTCGCCGGCGATTGCCCCTGTGTTATCCCCCGCGGGTGATGGCCTGCTCATGGTCACCAAGCTGAGGCCATCGCAAAGCTGAGGGGCATAACTTACCCCCCATCTGCATCACGCTCGACGGGGGGTTCGTGTCAGGCTAGGGGTCAGTTGCCCAGGACGTTATTGAGCACGTCACGAAGCTCTGCAGCCTCTTGATCGTTGACAGAAATTACCAGTCTGCCACCACCCTCAAGTGGCACTCGAACCACGATTACGCGAGTCTCGCGCACAGCTTCCATTGGTCCGTCACCGGTGCGGGGTTTCATTGCAGCCATTGCATCTCCTCTATGTGCCTACGGATGCCATTCTATCTGAGCACGGGTTGAGTGGAAAACCTCGACCGACAACTGGGTTGCCAATTTCTGCCCTCAAACTGACAAAAATGAGAGAGTTAGCGCCCTAAGTGACGCTCGGGGCTGCCGATGTACAGCTGTTGAGGTCGACCGATCTTTGTCTGCGCGTCTTCGTTTGCCTCGCGCCACTGCGCAATCCAACCTGGCAAGCGACCGATTGCGAAGAGCACGGTGAACATGCGGGTCGGAAAGCCCATGGCCTTGTAGATAACTCCAGTGTAAAAGTCAACGTTCGGATAGAGCTTGCGTTCTTTGAAGTAGTCGTCTTCAAGGGCAATCTGCTCAAGCTCCTGAGCCAGAGCCAGCAGCGGGTCATTGACTCCGAGCTCTTCGAGCACCTTGCCGGCACTCTCCTTCACAATGCGAGCACGGGGATCGTAATTTTTGTAGACACGGTGACCAAAGCCCATCAGCTTGACACCGTCTTCCTTGCGCTTCACACGCTCGACAAAGGTGCTGACACTTTGGCCAGAGTCACGAATCTGAGCAAGCATATCGAGCACCGCTTCGTTAGCACCCCCGTGCAACGGCCCCGAGAGCGCGCTGATGCCTGCTGAAATCGAAGCGAACATGTTCGCACCCGTTGAACCGACCAGACGAACCGTCGAGGTTGAAGCGTTTTGCTCGTGGTCTGCGTGCAAAATGAGCAGCTTGTCGAGGGCATCAACCAGTACGGGGTTGAACGAGTATTCTTCGGCACGGTTGCCGAAATTCAGTCGTAAGAAGTTCTCTACGAAGCTGAGGTTGTTGTCAGGGTAGAGCAGCGCCTGGCCAATCGATTTTTTGTGCGCGTAGGCGGCAAGCACCGGCATTTTTGCGAGCAGACGAATGGTGTTTACGTGCACAAACTCGGCCACTGACGTGTCGAGAGAGTTTTCGTAATACGTAGACATGGTTTGCAGGCCACCTGACAGCACTGCCATCGGGTGCGCGGTGTGCGGCACACCCTCGAAGTAGTAGCGCATGTCCTCATGCAGCAGCGTGTGGCGACGTATTTCGTTGTCAAAAGCCGACAGTTGCTCTGGCGTCGGCAATTCACCATAAATCAGCAGATAGGCAACCTCGAGAAAAGTGGAGTGAGCTGCCAACTCTTCGATTGGGTACCCGCGATAGCGAAGTATGCCGGCCTCACCGTCAATGAAGGTGATCTTTGACTGGGTAGAGGCGGTGTTCACAAAACCGTAGTCCAGGGCAGTGTGCCCGGTTTGACGGGTGAGTGTGCTGATATCGATTGCTGGGTGACCGTCGACCGCCGTCAAAATAGGGAATTCAGCCTCACGCCCCGCTACGGTGAGCTTTGCCATTTCGTGCTGGCCCGTGCTCGATTCGGTCACGCCGCCTCCTTGTGGGTGTCGGTACTGTCACTTTTCTGAGTGCTATCGCACAGAATTACTCGTGTGATGTATTTTCAAGCTTATCTGTTCACCGAAGCTTGGGGCATCACATGAAAAGCAAGAGTCTTCCAAAACATCTGCTGAGCGAAAGAGAGACGTTTTTTCTGTACTCTCAAGCACCGCAACTGGTTACCCCTGAGGAGGCAGCGCAGCAATAATTGGGTGGTCAAAATCGTAGGCTCCGACTTTCGCGGCACCACCAGGAGAGCCGATGTCATCGAAGAATTCAACGTTGGCCTTGTAGTAGTCCGCCCACTGCTCTGGCAGATCGTCTTCGTAATAGATGGCCTCTACTGGGCACACCGGCTCGCACGCCCCGCAATCCACGCATTCATCAGGGTGAATATAGAGTGACCGTTCGCCCTCGTAAATGCAGTCAACTGGACATTCGTCGACACAGGCGCGATCTTTGAGATCAACGCAAGGAAGAGCGATCACGTACGTCACGAGGCAGCCTTTCAGTCAGTGCTTCCAGTCTAGTGAAAGCGCCTGTGTGAAGCATGATCAGTGCCCTGCCTTTTTTCTAGCTGTTCCATGTCTCGAACAGCAACCCAAGCCAGGTTCCGGCGAGCATGCTCGGGCCAAAGGCGTAGTGCGCCTTTCCTTTCGATTTGGCTACCAATGCAACACACAAACCGACAAGCGCAACACCAAGCGGCACCCAGAGCAGTGCCGCCAAGCTTGAGGCCCATCCTGCGATCACGCCAATCAATGGCGCAAGTTTCACATCACCTGCACCGAGTGCCCCACCACTAGGCAGCCAGAGCAAGAAGAAACCGAGCGCATAGATCACTGCCGCAATGCAGGCGGTGGCAAATCGCATCCATGTGTCAGCGAACAATGACGAACCAGCCAAGAGCAACATCACTGCTCCCGTGCTCAGCGCGAGCAAACGATTCGGCAGTCGATGTTCCCGCAGGTCAACGCGAGCAAGTGCAATCGAGGCGCCAGCAAACACCACGATGGCGGCCCATTCCAGCACGGAACCAATCAGTGCAGGCAACAGGAGTGAGCCCTGATTACAGGGTGACTTGGGTGCCGATGCCCCGGTTCGTGAAAATTTCAAGCAGTACTGAGTGGGACTCGCGACCGTCGATGATTGCTGCCTTCGACACTCCCCCGCGCACCGCGTCAAGACAGGCCCGCATTTTGGGAATCATGCCTGATTCAAGACTGGGAAGCAACTGTTCAAGCTCGGGTGCAGTGATGCTTGACACCAGCGAGTTCCGATCAGGCCAGTTGGCATAGAGTCCTGCGACATCTGTCAGAATAACGAGCTTTTCAGCACCGAGGGCGGTGGCGAGCGCAGCCGCTGCAGCATCTGCGTTGATGTTCAGTGAATCGGCCGGACGATCTGAATCTGGGGCGATGCCAGCAATCACCGGGATGAGCCCGGCGTCAAGCAGCGTGAGCACCGGATCTGGTCGAACCTCAACCACATCGCCGACCAGGCCAAGGTCTACCATCTCGCCGTCTACCTCAAGCGGAGGTCGACGCTTGCCCACGAATAAGCCGGCATCTTCACCTGAGGTGCCAGCCGCAAGCGGTCCGTGCGTGTTTATTTGATCGACCAGCTCGGGGTTCACCTTGCCGGTCAACACCATGCGCACCACATCCATGGCTTCGGGCGTGGTCACGCGATAGCCGCCCTTGAACTCGCTGGCGATGCCCAACCGTTCCAACATGTCGCTAATTTGAGGCCCACCGCCGTGCACCACTACGGGCCGAACGCCGGCAAGTCTGAGATAGACCACATCTTCGGCGAACGCTTGCAGCAGTTCGACGTTGATCATTGCGTTTCCGCCGAACTTTATGACGACAATGGCATCGCGGTATTTTTTTAACCATGGCAGCGATTCGATGAGCACCTCAGCTTTTGCTGCGGCTTCTTCATGGGTGACGGTTCTGGTCGTATTGCTCATGGGAGTCCTTAGCTGGAATAGGCCGAGTTTTCGTGCACGTACTCGTGGGTGAGGTCGTTGGTACGCACCGTGGCTGAAGCTTCACCGGCAAACAAAGAAATGAGCACGTGCGTGCGACGGGGGGTCAAATCACACTCCTCGATCGGGCGGTCAGGCCCACCCGCATGACAGAGGCGAACTCCGTTGAAGCTCACATCAACTCGGTATGGGTCGAACTCGGCACTGGTGGTGCCGATCGCGGCGAGCACGCGACCCCAGTTCGGGTCGTTGCCATAAATTGCTGCCTTAAAGAGGTTGTTGCGGGCGACAGATCGTGCCACTTCAACCGCATCGGCCTCGTGTGCGGCACCAATGACTTCAATATCGATATCGTGGCTTGCGCCCTCTGCGTCGTGTTGCAGCTGTGCAGCCAGGTGATCACACACTTCAGCCAGGGCTTCACCGAATTCGGTGGGGTCAGGTTCCGTTTCACTGGCCCCACTCGCCAGGAGTGTTACTTGGTCGTTGGTTGACATGCAGCCATCGCTGTCAAGCCGGTCGAAACTGGTGCGGGTGGCGCGCCTGAGCGCGCGATCTGCGGTGACTGAATCGATTTTTGCGTCTGTCGTGATGACCACCAGCATGGTGGCGAGGCCTGGCGCGAGCATGCCGGCGCCTTTCGCCATGGCACCGATTGTCCACCCCGAATCGCTGACAAAGGTGGCAGTTTTTTGCACACTATCTGTGGTCATGATTGCTGCCGGCGCGGAGCTGTCTTCGGCACTCAACGCAGCGACGAGCACCGGGATGTTGTTGACGATTTTGTCGCGAAACGTTTGATCACCGGTGCCGATGAGTCCTGTCGAACAGACGAAAATTTCATTGGGTTGGGCGGTGAGCCCAGCCTCAGTGAGGGTGGATGCGACCGCCTGAGCGGTGAGTTGCGTGGTTTCGTAGCCAAACTCACCGGTGAAGCAGTTGGCCCCACCAGAGTTCAGCACGATAGCCTTCGCAGGGCCGGCCGCAGCGACCGCTTTGCTCCAGAGAATTGGATTGGCCTGGGCCCGGTTGCTGGTGAACACTGCCGCACTCGCCCGGTGTGGCCCGTCGTTGACCACCAGGGCCAGGTCAGGCTTGCCGGTGCTCTTGAGCCCGACTGCGATGCCGGCAGAGCGGAACCCTTGTGGTGCGGTGACTGTCATGATGCTGTCTTTCTGTGCCTATGGGGCGACACCGTCGACGGTGAGGCCAAGTGTTTCAGGCAGTCCGAGGGCAATGTTGGCCGATTGAATAGCCGCACCAGCGGTGCCCTTGGTGAGGTTGTCGAGGGCCGCAACGACGACAACTCGTTTGGCAGCTTCATCGACTGCGAGCCCGATGAGGCAGGTGTTTGCACCAAGGGCATCAGCGGTGCGCGGGAACTGACCTTCAGGCAGCACGTGCACAAACGGTTCGTGCGCATAGGCGTCAACCCAGGCTTCGCGCACCTGGTCAACGGAAACCCCTGGGGCGAGAGGTGCAGTGCTGGTCGCAAGAATGCCACGACTCATCGGCACCAAGACCGGGGTAAAGCTGATGCGTGGATCTGGCGCACCGGCATCTCGCAGAGTCTGTTGGATCTCAGGGATATGACGGTGAGTGCCACCCACGGCGTATGGGTTCGCGGTGCCCATGAGTTCTGCGCCCAGGAGGTGAGTTTTTGCCGACTTGCCGGCACCACTTGGGCCGACGGCGAGTACGCTCACGATGTCGCTGGCATCGATGGCACCGGTAATCACACCGGGAATGAGAGAGAGCGCCACGGTGCTTGCGTTGCATCCGGGTGCTGCAATGCGAGTGACACCTCTCAAGGACTCACGGAGCTTGGTTGGGGCACCCGTTTCGTCGATCGCCAGAAGTTCAGGCACGCCGTAGGCCCAGTGTTCGTGGTGGTGGCCGCCATAAAAGTTGGCCCAGTCATTGCTGTCACGCAATCGGTGGTCTGCACCACAATCGACTGCGAGTTTCACCTGCGTGAGCTGCGCGGTGAGCTCACCCGACGCACCGTGCGGCAGGGCAAAGAACACGATGTCGTGGTGGTCTAGCACCTCAGCGGTGGTCGGTTGCAGCCTCAGGTGCGACAAGGATCGCAGGTGAGGCTGGTGCGCAATCAGCAGGTCACCCGCGCTGGAGTGACCCGTTACGGTGCGCAGGTCAAATTCGGGGTGGCCTGAGATGAGGCGCAGCAGTTCGCCACCCGCATAACCGCTCGCACCAGCAACAGCAACACTGAAGCTCATGTGTGCCCACCTTTCACTGTCAGGGTTCTATTCTGGCACTGTTGTTGACACGAGCCTTGCTTGCACGTGTGACCTGTGCACAACTCACCGAGAGTGCGCATCTGTTGAGCGACACCCACATGTGACCGGATGGCGCTCGGAATAGGCGAGTCAACTCAATGCCAAAGGGGGCTTATTCCATTGGAATAAGCCCCCCAGTGGTGACCCCAGCGGGATTCGAACCCGCGTTACCGCCGTGAGAGGGCGGCGTACTAGGCCGCTATACGATGGGGCCGCGCACACCCCGGCTGTGAGAGCCAGGGCAACCAGTCCATCTTGCCACAGCATGTCTCCTTTCACAAAATGATTCAGACGCCCGAGGCCTCGCAATAGACTCGTCCCATGCGGTGCTTTCGACTCTCACACGCGGGCCTGGTCATAGAAGAGGGTGGCAATTCTCTTTTCATTGACGTGGGTGATTTCACGAGTGCTAAGCAGCTCGATGCCGCGATCCGTGCGAGTGACCCCATCGCTGCGTTGGTGATCACTCACGAACACATCGATCACTGGACACCGGCGCACGTAGCGGCCGTGCGCGCCGCCGCCACCGCTGCACCCATCTTCACAACCGCATCAACCTCCCGTGCGCTTTCGGAGGCGGGAATCACCGAAGGGGTGCACGTGGTGCATGAGGGCGATCGACACCAGATCGGCCCGTTTTCGCTCGAATTTTATGGTCACCGGCACGAGCTCTTGCATTCCAGCATCGAGGTGATTGACAACGTTGGGGTACGTGTGAATCAGACCCTAGCCTGGGGCGGCGACTCCTTGACCCGGGCGCCCCTCATAGCCGAAGTACTTGGGGTGCCAATCGGATCACCCTGGTCAAATATTGCCCAGGTCATGGATTTTGTGCTGACCTCGGCTCCGAGACGCGTGTTTCTGACCCATGATGGCATGCTCAGCGAGCGCGGTGTGGGCTTGTTCAAGTCGCGAGTGCAATGGTGCCTCGACCAATACGGCGGCGAACTGCTCGAGTTGCCAAGCATTGACGCGGATCCGGGTGCCCGTCTCGAGCTCAGGTTCGGCTGAGTCAGCCCTCCCCTGCACCAACCACCCCGAACCGCCGTGAGTGTCTTGCTGACCATCAGCATGCCCACCGGCCCACGGAATGGGTGAAAGTTTCTCTTTTGTAGAAATAACGCATTATTTCTTCTCTAAATACGTGTTCAAGTGGCTTGCACGTCGGTCAGAGTAGAAATACGCACCACAGCCGCATCCGTGAGTGTGACCGAAACCCACAACCAGAAGGACCCATCATGACTGCCTACCTAGATGACATCGCCGCCATCGAAACTCTGAAGCAAGAGCACGGCTCGACCTGGCAGGCCATCAACCCGGAATATGCCGCACGCATGCGTGCACAAAACCGGTTCAAGACTGGTCTCGACATTGCCCAGTACACCGCAGATATCATGCGCCGTGACATGGAGGAATACGACCACGACGTCGCGAAATACACTCAATCACTCGGCGTGTGGCACGGCTTCATTGGCCAGCAAAAGTTGATCTCCATCAAAAAGCACTTCAAAAGCACCAACAAGCGCTACCTGTACCTCTCAGGATGGATGATTGCGGCGCTCCGGTCTGACTTCGGGCCACTCCCCGACCAGTCCATGCACGAAAAAACCGCGGTACCGGCGCTCATCGAAGAGCTGTACACCTTCCTCCGCCAAGCTGACGCGCGGGAGCTCGACCTGCTGTTCACCAAGCTTGACGACGCCAGAGCCGCGGGCGATGAGACGGCGATCGAGTTCATTCAGACACAGATTGATAACTTCGAGACGCACGTCGTGCCAATTATTGCTGACATCGATGCTGGGTTCGGCAACCCGGAGGCAACCTATCTGTTGGCCAAAAAAATGATCGAAGCCGGCGCCTGCGCTATTCAGATCGAGAACCAGGTCTCGGACGAAAAACAGTGTGGTCACCAAGATGGCAAGGTGACTGTGCCCCACGAGGATTTTCTCGCAAAAATCAACGCGGTTCGCTACGCGTTTCTTGAACTTGGCATCGACAACGGCATCATCGTTGCCCGCACCGACTCACTCGGTGCAGGCCTGACCCAGAAACTCGCTGTCAGCCACACTCCGGGTGACCTGGGTGATCAATACAACTCGTTCCTCGACGTTGAAGAGATCTCAGAATCGGACCTTGGCAATGGTGACGTCATCATCAAGCGTGAGGGCAAACTGCTTCGCCCGAAGCGTTTGCCAAGCAACCTCTACCAGTTCCGCCCAGGCACCGGCGAGGACCGTGTGGTGCTTGACTGCATCACCTCGCTGCAGAACGGCGCAGATTTGCTGTGGATCGAAACAGAGAAACCCAATGTCGACCAAATTGCCGGCATGGTTGACCGCATTCGCGAGGTCATTCCGAGCGCCAAGCTCGTGTACAACAACAGCCCATCGTTCAACTGGACGCTGAACTTTCGTCAGCAGGCCTTCGACCAGATGGCCGAAGAGGGCAAGGATGTGTCGGCGTACGACCGTGCGAACCTCATGAGCGCAGAGTACGACAGCACCGAGCTTGGCCTGCTGGCTGACGAAAAGGTTCGTTCGTTCCAGCGCGAAGGTTCAGCGCGGGCTGGCATTTTCCACCACCTCATCACCCTGCCGACCTACCACACCGCCGCGCTGTCGACCGACAACCTGGCGAAGGGCTACTTCGGCGAGGAGGGCATGCTCACCTACGTGCGCGACGTGCAGCGTCGCGAAATTCGCGAGGGCATCGCAACGGTGAAGCATCAAAACATGGCTGGAAGTGACATTGGCGACAACCACAAGGAGTACTTCGCTCGTGAAGCCGCTCTGAAGGCTGGCGGCAAAGACAACACCATGAACCAGTTCAACTAAGACCTGCTCAATCGAGCGGTACCCGCGTGGGGTTCAGGCTGCGGCCTGGGCCCCACGCGTATGTGTGCGAAATGACCTACCGTCTGCGCTGGCACCGTGGGCAAAAGTGGCTCGACCGATTCATGAACTGCACCCGCTTGATTGGGGTTTCGCAGCGTGGGCAAGGTTGGGCAGTTCGCCCGTAGGCATTCAACGAGTGCGCAAAGTAGCCGGCCTGCCCATTGACGTTCACATATTGGGCGTCAAAACTCGTGCCACCTTCAGCCAGGGCTTTCTGAAACACCGTGCGCACCTGGTTCAGCAGTTCGTGCGCCTTCGCAGATGCAATGCGGCGACCCGGGGTCTCGGGGTGCAGTTTGGTGAGCCACAGTGATTCATCAGCGTAGATGTTTCCGACCCCACTGATGAGTGTTTGGTCGAGCAGTGCCCGCTTGACTGCGGTGGTGCGACCGCGAAGGGCCGAAACGAAAGCGTGATCGTCGAAGGCGGGGTCGAGCGGGTCTCGCGCGATGTGAACCGCTTGCGAGGGCATCAGAGCTGTGTCGGTGCCCCAGCCCGCTGGTTGGCCGTCTGCGGTTGGCACCAGCTGGTCAATTGCCAAGGATCCAAACAGCCTCTGATCGGCAAAATCGAGACGCAACGGGCCGTGGTTGGGGTGCTCCAGCCAGATGCGCACCCGCACGTGTCGATCGTCAGGGGCCTCATGCGTGCGCAGCAGCATCTGCCCGCTCATGCCCAAATGGGCCAACAGCGCCTTGGCAGCGGGCTCTTGAGGGCTTTCGGCTACGATCGGCAGCCACAGAAACTTGCCCCGCCTCGCTGGAGCAGCGAACACCGAGCCGGTGAGTCGACGCTCAAAATCCGCGCTTGAGTTCACATCGCTTTTGAACACAGGGGGTTGAGTGTTGTCTTGACTCGCCTGCCCACCAAGATATTGGTGCCGCTTGATCGCGCGGCTATCGTTCACCTCTACTCCGACGACACGTGCCCCGTTCACCGCAGCTGCCAACCCAGCGCGCACTACCTCAACTTCGGGGAGTTCAGGCATGTGAGTTGCGTTTGCGGTGCCTGAGCGCCTCCCCATCGCGCATGGCGGTGATGAGCTGCCGTGCGGCGGCGATTTCAGCGGCCTTTTTGCTGATGCCATCGCCCACACCGGTGAATCCGTCGAGCGTGACCGTTGCGTGAAACCTGCGGTCGTGATCTGGCCCAGACCCGACAATGTCGTAGCTTGGCCGCGGTACCCCGCGAGCATCGGCTTCTTCTTGCACCGTAGTTTTTGGGTCGAGAGAAATAGTGAAACGTTCGGGGTCTGCGAGCAGCGGCTGTATGAGTTCACGCACAAAGCGTTCAGCAGTGTCTGCGTCGGTTGACAGATACATGGCGCCAATTATGGCTTCAACAGCATCTGCCAAAATTGAGTCTTTGTCGCGACCACCGCTGCGCTCTTCTCCGACACCGAGCCGCAGATGCTCGCCAAGACCAATGCCACGAGCAATCTCTGCGAGCGCCGCACTGGATACCAGTGCCGCGCGACGACGCGAGAGCTCACCCTCGGAGAGTTCGGGGTGATCAGTGAACAGTTGCACCGTGACGGATTGGCCCAAAATCGAGTCGCCGAGAAACTCTAACCGCTCGTTGTGAGGCGCACCGCCGTGCTCGTAGGCCCAGGACCGGTGTGTCAGTGCTTGCTGCAGCAACTCAGGGTCAACCTGCGCAGCTGAGGACGCAAGAAAACCGCCGGGCTCGCTCTGGTGCGAACTCGACGGCTGCTTGCTCATCGCGTGTTGGCCGACTTACGCGTCGGCGACTTTGCGACCCTTGTATTCGAGAAACAGGGGGTTGCCCTGTGAATCTTCGACCACACGGGCGCGGTGAGGCAGGCTGTACACGGTGCGGCCACCCTCGACGGTCTTCACCAGGTTTGGAACTTCGGCCTTCCACTGCGAACGGCGGTGGCGGGTGTTCGAACGCGACATCTTGCGCTTGGGAACAGCCATGATGCTCTCTCTTCTCTTGGTTGTTGGTGCCGGTTACCCGACACTACTTCTCGGTATCGGTTGCCCGACCCAGGTCTTTGTCTTCGGCCAGCAAACTGGCCAGCGCCGCCCAACGCGAATCTATCGCCTCGGGCTGAGCTGCAGCCTCGGCACTGCGCAGCTCACCGGTAGTGGGGTCTAGCCCCGGGCAATCTTCGCGGCACACAGGCTGGAACGGCAGTGCAAGCACCACCGCGTCTCGGAGCGGGGGTTCAAGATTCACGTGATCACCGTGAACCCGCTGCTCGTCGGCCTCTGTAGGAGTATACGCGAAAAGCTCCTGAAATTCGACTTCGAATGGCGCGGTGAACTTCTCAAGGCACCTGCCACACTCCGCGTGCATTGTGGTGTCGGCGCTCACTGAAGCCAAAATGCCCTCGTGTACCGATTCAAGACGCACAGCAAGGTGCATGAGTTCACCGGCTGGGATCGAGGCTAACGCCTCTCCGAACGACTCAGGGACTTCAACCGTGCGCTCGCGTTCACGCATTTCACCTGGACGATTGATGAGGTCACGAACATTTTCTTCGTATTGGCGCAAGCTAGACACCGAAATAGTGTAGCTGAAGCAGCTGTGATGGCTAAGCGGGTCTGTTAGTTGCGAGGTATTTCGCCACCGCAGATGGCACGTATTCGCTCACGTCGCCACCGAGAGAAGCCACTTGGCGAACGAGCGAACTCGAGACAAACGAGTGTGCAGGTTCTGGCAGCAAAAACACGGTCTCAACCCCAGCAAGGCTGCGATTCATGAGCACCATTGGGGTTTCGTACGACACGTCGATTTGCGACCGAAGACCCTTCACCAACACATTCGCACCGACCTCGGTGCAGTAGTCCACCAGCAGTCCTACTGACCACGAGGCAACAGTAATGGTGTCAGGAATTGTAGGGTCTTCGTCGATCGCTTGTTGCAGCAGGTTCATGCGTTCACTGATTGGGAGCATGGCCGATTTACCCGGATTATGCACCACGAGCACGTGCACTTCATCGAAAATCATTGCGGCGCGGCGAATGACGTCGAGGTGCCCCAGAGTGACCGGGTCAAAAGATCCAGGGACAACGGCAATGGTGCTCATACGCAAAAGTTTAGGGGGTGGAGCGACCTCACCGCTGCAGCACAAACCCTTTTCACAGCAAAACTCTTCAGCAGTTCACTCCACCTACGATTTTGCCAAGTTTTGAAATTGCGATTCGCGCTTCAGCTGCGCCAGCTGGCCGGCAAGTAACTGGTGGTCGGTGAGCTCTGGATCATCGCTCAGCAGCCGCCCTGCAAGTTCACGGGCCCGTTCAATGACGTCGCCATGCTCTGCCACCCGAAGGAGTTTGAGAGCGCTCCTCCCCCCCGATTGGGCGGTGCCAAGAATGTCTCCCTCACGGCGCAACTCGAGATCGACCTCCGCAAGTGCGAAACCATCTGTTGTCGCCGCAACAGCGTCGATGCGTTCACGGGCCGCGGATCCGGGTGCAGCCTGAGTCATGAGCAGGCACAACCCCGCATGTTCGCCGCGACCCACACGGCCACGCAGCTGATGCAGTTGTGAGATGCCGAACCGGTCAGCGTCTCGCACCACCATGATGCTCGCGTTTGGCACGTTCACGCCGACCTCGATGACGGTGGTGGCCACCAAAATGTCTACCTCGCCGGCAGCGAACTCGGTCATGATGCGGTCTTTTTCGGAGCTGGACATCGTACCGCTGAGCCCCTCGATGCGAAATGCCGCAAAAGCTGGCATGGATCGCAGCTCTTCGAGGGTCTGCTGCACATTGGCCAGAACACGCAGTGCGGAAGAACCTGCATCGTCAGGCTGATCCACGCTGTCTGCAAAGCCTTCTTCAAGACCTTCGCGTGGCGAAATAGCCGGGCAGACCACATAGGCTTGTCGCCCCTGTGCCACATCTTCGGCCATGCGCGCCCACACCCGTTCAGCACGTTTTGGCATCTCGAGCTCTGGAACAGCAAACGTCTCAATGCCCTGTCTGCCTGCGGGCAGCTGCCGAATCGTGGTGACTTCAAGATCACCGAATGCGGTGAGTGCCACGGTGCGAGGAATTGGGGTGGCGGTCATCGCAAGCACGTGCGGCCCCCCTGCTGTTGTATCGGTGGCTCCCTTTGCGCGCAAAGTTTCTCGCTGTTCTACCCCAAATCGGTGTTGCTCGTCGACCACCACCAGTCCGAGATCGAAAAAACTGACCTGATCGCCAAGCAGCGCGTGCGTTCCCACCGCGATACGAGAGTTGCCGGAAGCGAGTGAAAGCAGCGCACGTTTGCGTTCCGCTGCAGGCATGGATCCGGTGAGCAGCACTGGGTTCACCTGTGCGGCGAGGTCTGGGCCGAGCGTCTGCACGATCGACCTGAAGTGCTGGGACGCCAAGACCTCAGTGGGCGCAAGCAGCGCGCTCTGACCAGCACTGTCGGCAACCTGCAGCATCGCTCGCAGCGCGACCACAGTTTTTCCAGATCCCACCTCGCCCTGCAAGAGCCGATGCATGGGGTGTGGTGCTGCCAACTCGTCGGCGATGACGTGTGCCGCCTGTCGCTGATCATCGGTGAGTTCGAAGGGCAGTGCGGCATCAAAGCGAGCAAGCAACGACCCCCCGGATGGCCGGGGCGTCGTTGCGGAGAGACCGGTTCGCCTGCGTCGGTCTAACAGAGAGAGCTGCAGGGTAAACGCCTCACGAAAACGCAAACTGTCACGGGCCCGGGGCCAGTCTGCACTACGTCTGGGTCGATGCACAAGTTCAAAAGCTTCACTCAGCGGTAACAGGTGTTCGCTCGCCAACATTTCAGCGGGCAACGGATCAACGAGGGCCGAGTTCGCATGCATGGCGTCGAGTGCGAGACCGACGGTTTTGGCTATCGTCCAACTGGGCAGGTGTGAGGTTGCCGGGTAGATCGGGACAGGCTTCTGCGAGTAGGCCAGCGCTGCGGCTTCGTCGAGCTGTTGATCTTTCTCGGCAGAGATCCCCGCCTCGCCCTCGTTGGCCTGGGCACCATCAGTGAACATTTCATAGTCGGGGTGCTGCAGCTGCAGGCTGCCGCGATATTCACTGACCTTGCCAGCGAAAATGCCGCGGGCCCCGGCAAACAGGTCTTTCGAGCGATAAGGCTGGTTGAAAAACGTCAGCGTCAGAGTTCCGGTGCCGTCGGTGATTCGGGCTTCAAGTAGGGTGCCCCCACGCTGCATGCGACGACTGCGCACATCGAGCACTTGTGCCAAGACGGTGACGTGTTCACCAACTGGCAGACCGGTCAGCGGGGTCAATTCACCGCGTTGGCTGTATCTGCGCGGCACATGCCACAGCAGGTCACGCACCGTGGTGATGCCGAACGCACGCTCCAACGCCTGTGCCGTCGCCCCGCCCACTACGGCACCTAGGCGCGAGTCGAGCGTTTCGTTGGCCATGTCTTAAGGGTAGCCGTGACAATCGCCCGATAGGCTCATTCGCTATGACAAGGATCATTGCTGGCGCCGCAGGCTCGCTACGACTCGAGGTACCGAAAGCCGGCACCAGGCCAACCAGCGACCGGGTGCGCGAGGCAATCTTTTCAAGCCTGCAATCGTGGGGGTTGCTCGAAGGTACTCGCGTGCTAGACCTCTATTGCGGTTCAGGTGCGCTCGGCCTCGAGGCGGCAAGTCGAGGTGCTCACGAAGTGGTGCTGGTCGAAAAACACCCTCAAGCCGCCCAGGTCGCAGCCCAAAATGCGAAGATCGTGCAACAGGCGTTTCGCGAAATAAAACCAGCAATTGCAGTGGTGCGAAGCTCGTCACAGAGCTATCTATCGAGTGCTGATCCTGCAAACACATTTGACGTGATTATGCTCGACCCACCCTACGACCTCGACGAAGCTTCGCTCAGCGCAGACCTGCAACTTGTCCTGCATTTGCTGGCACCAGCAGGGACCGTGCTGGTCGAGCGCTCGTCGCGTTCACCCGAACCAAGCTGGCCTCCAGGCCTCGAACGCCTGCGCGAAAAACGCTATGGCGAGACCGTGCTGTGGTGGGCGGAACACGCACAGACTGCAGCCTTGGAATAACCTCACACGCAAAAACCCGCCCCACCGGTTTCGGTGAAACGGGTTTCTGGGTATCAGCGTTCGCCGATGTGCCCTAGGTGCGGGGAACCAGTGTGTACTTGGTTGAGAGGAATTCGTGGATTCCCTCGAACCCGCCCTCGCGACCGATGCCCGACTGCTTCATGCCGCCGAAGGGTGCGGCGGCGTTCGACGCAAGACCAGTGTTGAGCCCCATCATGCCGGTCTCGAGCCGCTCGATCATGCGGTGTCCGCGATGAATGTTCTCGGTGAAGACGTAGCTGATCAGGCCATACTCGGTGTTGTTGGCAATTTCGACTGCTTCATCTTCAGTGTTGAATCGGATGATGCCAAGCAGTGGGCCAAAAATCTCTTCACGCATGATTGCCGACTGCGGGCTCAGGTGATCGACCACGGTGGGCTGGAAGAAATTGCCCGGCCCATCGATCGCGGCACCACCGGTGACCACGGTCGCCCCGGTTGCGACGGCGTCAGCGACGAGTCGAGCCGTGTTTGCCACCGCAGCTTCTTCGACGAGCGCTCCAATCTCAACACCCTCTTCTGCGCCACGACCGACCTTGAGCTCAGCAACTCGCTTGCTGACGCGGGCCACAAACTCGTCTGCGATGTCATTGTGCACGATGATGCGGTTCGCCGCGGTGCAAGCCTGCCCAATGTTTCGGAATTTGGCGAGCATGACGCCATCGACCGCACGATCAAGATCTGCGTCTTCGAACACAATGAACGGTGCGTTGCCGCCAAGTTCCATCGAGGTGCGCAGCACGTTCTGGGCAGCGGCCTCGAGCAACCGCACGCCCACTTCGGTGGAACCGGTGAAGCTCAACTTGCGCAACCGAGTGTCGCTCAGCAGTGCACTGGACTGTGCCCCAGACTTGAGGGTTGGCACCACGTTCACCACACCAGCCGGCACCCCAGCCTCTTCGAGCAGCTGTGCAAAAAAGATCGTGGTGAGCGGGGTGAGTTGCGGTGGTTTGATGACCACGGTGCAGCCTGCAGCCAGAGCTGGCGCGATTTTTCGGGTTGCCATCGCAATTGGGAAGTTCCAGGGGGTGATGAAATAGCAGGGGCCGACCGGAAGATGCGACACCACAATGTTGCCGGTGCCCTCTGGGTTCTGTCGGTAGTCGCCCTGCACCCGAACGGCTTCTTCGCTAAACCAGCGCAAGAATTCAGCACCGTAGGCCACTTCACCGCGTGCTTCTGAAATGGGCTTCCCCATTTCCATGGCCATGAGCAGCGCAAACTCTTCCTTGCGCTCAATCAGCATGTCAAACGCGCGTCGCAGAATGTTTGAACGGTCGCGGCTTGGGGTTGCAGCCCAGGCGTCTTGAGCGGCCACTGCAGCATCGAGGGCACGCACTGCGTCTTCGACGGTTGCGCTGGAAATGGTTTTCAGTGTTTCACCGGTTGCGGGGTCGTGCACGTCGATGGTCTCACCGGTGGTCGAGGGCTGCCACGTGCCGCCGATGCTGAGGCCGCTTTGCACGCGGTCGAGGAGTTCTTGTTCGTTGGGCTTGAGGGCCATGTTTCTTCCTTAGATATATGTGTGAAAAGTGTGAAGTGCTAGTGTGCGGCGAGTGCGTCAGCGACCACCTGCAGACCTTCGCGCAACAGTTCGTCACTGATTGAGAGAGGTGGCAAGAAGCGAATGACGTTGCCGTAGGTGCCACAGGTGAGCACAATCACCCCGTGCTCGGCTGCAAACTTTGCTATTGCCGAGGTGAGGGCCGGGTTTGGAGTCGTTGATCCGTGTTCCACCAGCTCAACAGCCTGCATGCCTCCGCGGCCGCGAATATCGCCGATGCGATCGTCGTGCTGCTGAAGCTGTGTGAAGAACTCCCGAATAATGGTGCCAATTTCGTTGGCACGCTGGAACAGGTTGTCAGCCTCGTAGGTTTCGATCGTAGCCAGTGCGGCGGCACACGCGATTGGGTTGCCAGCGTAGGTGCCACCAAGCCCGCCCGCGTGGGCAGCATTCATGATGTCAGCGCGACCGGTCACTGCTGAGAGCGGGAGCCCGCCAGCGATGCCCTTGGCTGTGGTGATGAGATCGGGAACGAGGTGTTCGTGGTTGGCGGCAAACATGTCGCCGGTGCGGGCGAAGCCGGTCTGCACCTCGTCAAGGATGAAGATCACGTCGTTGTCGTTTGCCCACTGCTGCAGCGCTGGCATGAACCCTTCAGCTGGAACAACAAAACCGCCCTCACCCTGAATGGGTTCGATGATGATCGCGGCGAGGTTGTTCAGGCCGACCTGCTTGTCAATCTGGCTGATAGCTTTCGCGGCGGCCTCAGCCCCGCTCAACCCATCGCGATAGGGGTAGGACATGGGAACCCGGTAGACCTCAGGGGCAAAAGGGCCAAAACCGTCTTTGTAAGGCATGTTTTTTGCGGTCATGCCCATGGTGAGGTTGGTGCGGCCATGGTAGGCGTGGTCAAACACCACGATTGCATTTTTCTTTGTGTAGTAGCGAGCGATCTTCACTGCATTTTCGACCGCTTCTGCGCCCGAGTTGAACAGGGCGGTGCGCTTTTCGTAATCTCCCGGGGTCAACTCGTTCAGTTTTTCGGCGACGGCAACATAGCCCTCGTAGGCGGTCACTGTGAAAGCAGTATGGGTGAACTGGTCGACCTGAGCCTTGACCGCTTCGACGACGCGTGGTGCCGAGTTGCCCACACCCGTCACCGCAATACCAGAGCCAAGGTCGATGATCGAGTTGCCGTCAGCGTCAACGACGACACCACCACCTGCGGCAACCACGGAAATGGGCAAAGCGACAGCGACACCTGAGGCGACGGCAGCATTCTTGCGAGCAAAAAACTCCTGCGACTTCGGGCCTGGGATTGCGGTCACCAGTTTGCGCTCTTGCGGCAGCGATGGGCCACCTTTCAGAACCTCCGACATGTTGCCTCCTTCGGCGATGTTGTGCGACGCAGTGCGCGGCGCGATCCTGGATCAAGAC
The DNA here is from genome assembly GCA_964433255.1 of uncultured Leucobacter sp. Taxonomy (GTDB): domain Bacteria; phylum Actinomycetota; class Actinomycetes; order Actinomycetales; family Microbacteriaceae; genus Leucobacter. The sequence continues at coordinate 13,769 of CAYSQG010000001.1, read as the reverse complement.
TATTCTTTGAGAGCCCCTGAGCGTTGTGCCATAATGGCGAATTATGTCGATAAGTTTCGCCAGCATGGCAGATCAGGTCAGTGTTGAAGTTGCGCCAACGATTCGCTCAACCATAGACCTCGACGCCCTGCTGCGGGACTATCTGCTTGGTCTTGTGCTGATCGCGGGCGTAGGCCCAGACGTGGGAGGCCGCCAGGTGCAATGGGTGCACTCGAGCGATCTGGTTGATCCGTCACCCTTTCTGACCCCTCGCACCGTGCTGCTCACCACCGGATCACAGTTTGGCCACACCCTCGAAAATGAAACCGCAGATGCCTACGTGCTTCGGTTAATCGGTGCGGGCACCACCGCGCTCGGCGTTGCGGTTGGCCTGCAATGGGATCGCATTCCACCCGAGCTCATTGCAGCGTGTGATCGACACGCACTGCCGCTCTTTCGGGTGCCCTATGACACTCCCTTCATCGCAGTGGTGCGCACCGCGGTGCGTCTGCTCGAAGCGCAAACGCATGCCACCCAGCAACGCGAAATCGAAAAAGCAAACACCGGCAGTCTGTTTTCTGGGCGACAACGCCTCGCAGCAACTGAACGCGCAGTTCGCGAAGCCGTGCTACACCTGCTGCTTGCCGGTCATCGACCGCTTGCCGAACGCATCGCTTCCCCGCTGCTGCCGCAGCTGCCCCAACAAAACATTGTCGCATTCAGTTTCAACTCTCAAATTGACACAGGGGCAATGGCCCAACTTGCAACCATTCTCCACACCACCGACGGCGTCTTTAGCGCGCCGCACAACGAACGAATGACGATCATTTCAGAGCCCCGAGAAGCGACCAACCTGCGCCGCATGCTCACACAACTTGGCATCACTGCAGGAGTCTCCGAACGCGCATCGGTGAATGACATTTCAGAGCTGATCGAACAAGCGAGACGGGCTGAAGATGTGGCGCTCAGACAAGACCTCAACGAACCCCTTGACTACCGACCAGCAATGCACGCTGGGGTGCTGCAAGTGCTGCAAGCCAGCCCAGAAGCGTTGCGACGCGCCCAGGGTTTGCTCGCACCCCTTCGAAGGCATGATGAGCGACACGCAGACGAACTCGAGCACAGTCTGACGGTCTGGCTCTCACACCACGGACACATCAGCCAGGCAGCTGCCAAACTCGGGGTGCACCGTCACACCTTGCGATCTCGCGTGCGCACCGCCGAAAGCCTGCTGCAACGCGATCTCGACTCCCCTGACACCCGTGCCGAACTATGGTCAGCACTCAAATTGTCACCGAGCGCTTAAGCGTTCTGCTGCGGTTGACCCGCCCCCGGTGGCAAGGTGCCAAACGGGTCCCATCCGCGCGGCTCAAACGGGGCGCCGTCAAGCAACACCTGACTACCGTCATCACGTGCCTCAACGACCTCGCCAATGGGGTGGAACCCAGGTGGCAGTTCAGCGTCGGCTGAAAACGTGGCCAAGAGGCCATGATCCTCGCCCCCGGTGAGCATGTCAACAACCGTGACGCGTTGCCCGCCCTGTTGGCCAAATGCTCGCAGCAGCTTGCTGGCATCAAGTGACATGGTGACACCGCTGGCTTCGGCGATTCGAGCCGCATCGAGCGACAAGCCATCACTGACGTCAAGCATGGCTGAGGCGCCGGCACGCTGAGCCTCAATTCCTGCCCGGATCGGCGGCAGTGGGGCCAATTGAGCCCCAATGGCCTCTGGGTGCCTTGCGCGCAGCTGGGCAAGACCGCCAGACAGTGCCGAACCATCTGGCGCTGCGGCATGTCGAAACAGCAAATCAAGACCGAGGCCCGCGAGTCCCAACTGGCCCGCGTAGGCGATGGTGTCACCTGGGTGCGCACCCGATCGCAGCACCGGCGTGTGGCCGTCGAGCTCGCCAAACGCTGTGATCGCAGCAGTGAGCACCGGGGAGGTCGCAAGATCGCCTCCCACGACCCCACACCCTGGAGCAAGCTGCTGACATGCGGCGTTCAGGCCCCGAGCGATTCCCTCGAGCAATCTCACCGGGGTGTCTTGCGGGCAGGCGAGCGAGACCGTCAGCCCGATGGGGCGAGCCCCCATGGCGGCCACGTCAGACAGGTTTGTCGCAGCAAGCTTGTAGCCAAGTTCAAAGCCCGGCGTCTCATCTGCGGCACCCGAATGTTCTGCCGCGTGCCACGCCAGACGAAAATCAGAGCCCTCAATCATGGTGTCGCTCGTGACCACCATGTCTGAACCAAGCGAGAGCACGGCGGCATCATCGCCAGGCCCCACGACCGCAGATTGAGAGGGGGTGAACTGTGCGAGCACTCGGCGCAAGACTGCTCGTTCTCCGACCACACCCACCGTGTCTGTGCGTTTGCTCACCACCCCACGCTACCGTGACCACGGGCGCTAGGCTAGAAAGGTGAATCAGGCGATCAACAGGCGGCACCTCAACACCCCTTCGATTGCCGCCATCCGGCATGTCGCTGGTGTCGCAGTGCTCGCTTCGCTCACCTCAGTGTTGCTTGCCGGTTGCACCGGTCGCGATGTGCCCATGCAGCCCGCTGAAGACGCCAATGATCCCACGTGCGCCGAGGTCATCGTTCGGTTGCCCAACACGGTGGCTGAACTCGATCGCCGAACCACCAACGCACAGTCCACGGGTGCTTGGGGCGACCCGGTCGCAGTGGAGTTGAGATGCGGCATCGAGCCAGCGGGCCCAACCACCGACACCTGTGTCAATGTGAGCGGTGTGGACTGGATCATCGACGATTCCGCAGCCCCCCTCTATCGTTTTGAAGCGTACGGGCGTGAACCGGGGCTCGAAGTCTACGTGGACAACGAGCTCGCTGCCGGGGTGACGGTGCTCACAGACCTTAGCGGCGCTGTCAGCGTGTTGCCACAAACTCGCGAGTGCCTCACCCTCAGCGACAGCGTTCCGCAACAGTAGCGCTAATCAGCGCTTTTCGCTGCCAGAAGCTCAGCGATTTGCGGCTGAGCTGTGGCGTTCGAGGGCCAGCTCAATCAGCTCGGTAATGAGTTTGGTGTAGCTCATGCCAGAGTGCTGCCAAAGCTGCGGGTACATCGATATTGGGGTGAATCCAGGCAACGTGTTGATTTCGTTCAACACCGGGCCAGTTGGTGTCAGAAAGAAGTCAACCCTCGCCAGACCCGCGCACTGTGCCACCTCAAATGAGCGCACGGCTGCATCACGGATCGCAGCAAACTCCTGGTTTGTCACCTCTGCTGGCAGAGCGAGCTCAATACCTGGGGCCCCGAGATATTTCGCCTCAAAATCATAAAAATCTCGACCGGTGAAGACTATTTCACCGATCACTGAGCTGGTGCGCGGGCTCTCGTTGCCTCGGCCACCGAGCACCGCAATTTCGACCTCACGGCCGCTGATGCCGGACTCAACAAGCACAATGCTGTCTTCCATGAGTGCCTGTTGCACAGCCGCAGCAAGACCCTCGGGTGAGGTGACTCGGCTCACTCCGACGCTCGAGCCGGCACGATTCGGTTTCACAAACAGAGGGTAGGTGAGCCCTTCATCGAGTCGAGCAACGCAGGTTGGGTCTCGCTCGATTTCTGACTGTGTGACGGTGTTCCAGGGCGCCACTGAGATGCCTGCCTGTGCAAGCACGGTTTTGAGTGCGTGCTTGTCCATGCAGAGCGCGGAACCCAGCACACCGCTGCCAACGTAGGGCAGATCAACAAGTTCGAACAGGCCCTGCACTGACCCGTCCTCACCAAATGGGCCGTGCAACATTGGCATGACAACATCGATGCGACCCAAGGATCTCACCTGCCCGGTTGACTGCATCACGCTCAGCGTGCGTGTCTCGATCGAGGCCGGCCACAGCACACGAGTGCCGTTTTCAAGGACCTCGGGCATCTCACCGGCTTGCAGTCGGTAGTCAACGAGATCGCTCTCGTGCATGTGCACCATTGCACCATTTTTTGCAATGCCAACAAGAACGACATCGAACAGGTCGCGATCTATCGATTTCAACACCCCAGATGCGGTGACACAGCTAATGCCGTGTTCGCTCGACCTGCCACCAAACAGCAGCACCACAGTGCGCTTTTCAGGCCAATAGTTTTCTGCACCCACGGTAATTACCCTTTCAAGAAGCGGCGCCAAAAACCCCGAACCCCAGAAGTGCGATGTTTGTGCAAGCTCAGTTCACGCTTTGGCACATCGTCTTCAGTCGCGAGATGAGGCCCTAGTTCACTTGGCGGCATGTCACCGTCGAGCACCATTTGCACCTGTTCCACGATGGGCATCACGATGCCACGCTCTCTCGCAAGTGCCAACACCGAGCCGACCGAGCTGATGCCCTCGGCGGTTTGCTGCATTTGCTGCTTGGTTTCTTCGAGCGAGTACCCCTGGCCGATGAGCCTTCCAGCGGTGTTGTTGCGTGACAGTGGTGACTGGCAGGTGGTGATCAAGTCGCCAAGCCCAGCGAGGCCAGACAGGGTGGTGGCGTCGGCGCCTGATGAGACCGAAAACTCGGTCATTTCAGCCAACCCGCGGGTAATAATGGCAGCTTTGGTGTTTTCTCCATAGCCAACACCGTCAACAATGCCAATCGCGAGCGCGATCAAGTTTTTGAGCACTCCGCCGAGTTCTGTGCCGATCACGTCGGTGTTGACGTAGGTGCGAAAGTAGGGAGCTGAGCAGGCAGTGGCGATGAGCTTTGCCACGTCAATGTCGGTGCACGAAGCAACGGCGCCCGTGGGTTGCTCCTTGGCGATCTCAAGTGCAATGTTTGGGCCAGAAACCACCCCGATGCGATTGGGTTCGAGATCGAGCGTGTCGGCAATGACCTCACTCATGCGCATCGTGGTGCCCTGCTCGACACCTTTTACCAGACTCACCAGCACGGCCCCGGGCTCTATGAACGGTTCAAGTTCGACCAGGTTGTCTCGTAACGTTTGACTGGGCACTGCGAGAAACACGAGCTTTGCACCTGTGAGCGCCTGTGCAGGGTCACTGGTTGCCCGCAGAGCTTTTGGCAAGTTTATGCCGGGTAAATAGTCGCTGTTGCGTTTGGCGACCTGAATTTCTTGGGCGTGTTCGGGTCGCCGAGCGAGCAGGGTCACGTCGCACCCAGCATCGACCAAAATTTTGGCAAACGTGGTGCCCCAGCTCCCTGCGCCAACTACGGTTGCTTTGCGACCTCGATTGGCACGCTGGCTCGCATGTGGCAACTTGATTGGCCTAGTGCTGGTGGGTGAGGTGGGGTTCAAAATCGACCCGTTTCATTCTGCTGGTGCTTCGACGGGTTCCAGCGTTCCGCTGGTGGTTCTTGCCCGCGCAGTTCTGCGAGCAATTTGGTGATCTCTTGCATGAGCAGAGCGGTTGCTTCGTTGATCAACTTCTGATCAATTGTGCGGTCTTTGAATTGCGAGAGGTCAATAGGCTCCCCAATCGCAACTGTGATGTGTTTGCGTGGAAAAGGATGCACTGACTTTGCATACCGAGGCATCAGGGCCTGAGTGCCCCAGTGTGCGGCAGGTATGAGAGGAATGCCGGTTTCGAGGGCCAATCGCACCGCACCTGATTTGCCTCGCATCGGCCACAGATCAGGGTCTCGTGTGAGGCTACCCTCAGGGTAGACAATGACCCCGGCTTGTCGCTTGAGCAGCTCGCTCGCCGACCCAATGGGGCTGCCGTCAGAAGAGCGCGGAGAGGCTTCGCGTTCGACGGGAATTTGACCTGATGCTCGCAGCAGCCAGCCAACGAAAGGAATGTTGAACAGACTGGCTTTGGCCATGAATCGGGGCAGACGCCCAAGGTGCCACACCGCTGCACCCATGACGATCGGGTCGATTTCGCTGTTGTGATTTGGCGAGAGGATGAACGGCCCAGCCATCGGCAGCTTCGATTGAGGTGTGAACCGGTAGCGAACCATGGCTGACCATGCCGGCAGAACAAGCAGCGCAAGAAACCAAAACACGCTCGGCCGCCGTTTTTCTGCCGAGGATCTGCCACGCATTTTCACCGTTGCAGCGGGATGAATGTCTGCCATAAAACGAGGCTACCCTTCGAACACGAAGTCGGCGCCCAGTAACCGAAGCTTTTCTATGAGATTTTCGTATCCTCGAGCAATGATTCCAATGTTCGTGATGCGTGTTTGACCGTCTGCGGTGAGCGCCGCAATGAAATGGCTGAACCCGCCGCGCAAGTCAGGCACCTCTATTTCGGCCCCGTGCAGAGAGGTCGGGCCAGACACCACTGCAGCTTGCTCAAACTCGCGACGCATGACGCGCCGCTGATCGTCGGCCAAGCCGTCTTTATAGACCACGATGTCTGCGCCCATTTTGTTGAGCGCATCGGTGAAGCCAAAACGGTTCTCATAGACGGTTTCGTGAATGGTCGACGTGCCTTCGGCCTGGGTGAGTGCAATGACGAGTGGTTGTTGCCAATCTGTCATGAACCCAGGGTGCACATCAGTTTCAATGGTCACGGGTTTCAGCGCGCCACCCGGGTGCCAGAACCGCATGCCGTCGTCGTGCACTTCAAACGCGCCGCCAACTTTGCGAAAGACGTTCAGAAAGGTCATCATTTCTTCTTGCTGCACGCCGCCGAGAAACACGTCACCCTTTGTCGCCAACGCCGCGGCTGCCCAACTGGCGGCCTCGTTGCGGTCAAAGATCGCCCGGTGGGTGTACCCCATCAGCTCGGGGACGCCCTCAATGAAGATCACCCGGTTGGGTTCCATCGTGATGATGGCGCCCATTTTTTGCAAAATGCAAATCAAATCGACAATTTCGGGTTCGATTGCCGCGTTGCGCAACTCGGTTTGCCCCTCTGCCAGCACTGCGGTGAGCAACACCTGTTCGGTTGCGCCGACTGAAGGGTAAGGCAGCTCAATGTTTGCACCGTGCAAACCATTCGGTGCGGTCAGGCTGATGCCACTCGGCAGTTTTTCGATCACGGCGCCGAACTTGCGCAGTGCATCGAGGTGAAAGTCGATGGGTCTGTCGCCAATGCGGCAGCCACCAAGGTCTGGAATGAACGCTTCTCCCAGTCGGTGCAACAGGGGCCCGCAGAACAGAATTGGAATGCGCGAGGATCCGGCGTGGGCGTCGATGTCGGCGTGGTGCGCGACCTCAACGTTCGACGGGTCGAGTCGCCACTCGTCTGGTTCTTCACCTCGGGTAATGAGCACACCATGCAGTGCGAGCAGGCTCGCGACCACGCGCACATCAGAAATGTTGGGAACATTGCGCAACACACTCGGTGATTTGCCAAGCAACGCGGCCACCATCGCCTTCGTGGCAAGGTTTTTTGCACCGCGAATTTCAATTCGACCGCGCAACGGGCGACCACCATTGATGAGAATTTCGTTGCTGGTTAAACCAACACGAGCGCCAGCTTTTTGGGAGTCCTGCTTCAGGCCCTCGGCGTCGACATTCATGCAGTCCTCTCGGGCAGCGTCTGAGGCATCCAAGACGGGCGCTGAGCTTCAAATTCGGTAATAGTTGCCTCGTTTTGCAGAGTCAATGAAATGTCGTCAAGGCCCTCCATGAGCCGCCAGCGAGTGTAATCGTCGACCTGGAATGGCACAGTGAAGCCCGCGACGCTGACGGTTCGATCTTCGAGACTGACCGTCACTGGTGCACCCGGATTTTCGTCGAGCGCGGCCCAGATGCGTTGCACATCGGCTTCTGCAACCTGGGCGGCCAGCAACCCCTGCTTGCCCGAGTTGCCGCGAAAAATATCTGCAAATCGAGCAGATATTACCACTTTGAATCCGTAGTCACGCAGCGCCCACACCGCGTGCTCGCGCGAGGATCCGGTACCAAAGTCAGGGCCCGCCACCAAAATTTCAGCTCCCGCATATTGCGGCTGATTCAGCACAAAATCTGGCTGTTGACGCCAGTGATAGAAGAGGGCATCTTCGAACCCGGTCTTGGTAATGCGTTTCAAAAACTCGGCAGGAATGATTTGGTCTGTGTCGACATTTGAACGACGTAACGGCACGGCCGTGGAAGTAAGTGTAGAAAATTTTTGCATGACTAAGCTGCCTCCACCTGTTGCGTGTGACCGTGAGCATCGGCATCGTGAGTGATTCCACGTTCCGCGTCCGCTTGCAGATCCCAGGGGCTTGAGAGCGTGCCCCGAATAGCTGTTGCTGCCGCAACGAGCGGTGAAACGAGGTGCGTGCGCCCGCCTGCCCCCTGTCGACCCTCAAAGTTTCGGTTTGAGGTTGAGGCAGAGCGTTCGCCGGGCGCGAGCTGATCCGGGTTCATGCCCAAACACATAGAACAGCCGGCGAACCTCCACTCGCCACCAAATTCCTCAACAATCTTGTCGATGCCCTCAGCCTCTGCCTCGATGCGCACCCTGGCCGAGCCCGGCACGACCATGACTCGCACACCATCGGCTTTTTTCTTGCCCTTGATGATGCTGGCGAACTCTCGAAGGTCGTCGAGCCGACTGTTGGTGCAGGACCCCATGAACACGGTGTCAACGCGAATGTCTTTCATGGGAGTGCCTGGAGTGAGATCCATGTATTCGAGGGCTCGTTCAGCTGCGGCTCTCTGGTTGGGGTCAGAGATCTCAGCTGGGTTGGGCACCACGTCACTGAGCAGCACTCCCTGGCCGGGGTTGGTGCCCCAGGTAACGAACGGCTCAAGTGCGTTTGCATCGATGAACACCTCAGCGTCAAACACTGCCCCCTCGTCGGTTGGCAACGTCTTCCAATATTCAACTGCGGCGTCCCAGTCTGCACCCTGTGGGGCGTGAGGGCGACCCTGCACATAGTCGAACGTGGTTTGGTCTGGGGCTACCAAACCTGCCCGGGCACCGGCCTCAATGGACATGTTGCAGATGGTCATGCGCCCATCCATTGAGAGATTTCGAATGGCTGAGCCGCGGTATTCAAGCACGTATCCCTGGCCGCCACCGGTGCCAATTTTTGCGATCACCGCAAGAATGATGTCCTTCGCAGAGACCCCTGGTCGCAGCTCGCCCTCCACGTTAATTGCCATAGTTTTGAAGGGTTTGAGAGGCAGCGTCTGAGTGGCCATGACATGCTCAACTTCGCTGGTGCCAATGCCGAACGCCAGTGCACCAAAGGCTCCGTGGGTCGATGTGTGGCTGTCGCCACAGACCACGGTGATGCCTGGCATGGTAAGTCCAAGCTGCGGGCCAACGACATGCACGATGCCCTGCTCTGCATCTCCGAGGGGGTGAGATCTCACACCAAACTCTTTGACATTGTTGCGCAACGTTTCGATTTGCAACCGGCTGATGGGGTCTTCAATTTCGCGTGTGATGTTCAACGTTGGGGTGTTGTGATCTTCGGTCGCAATCGTCAAATCGACACGGCGAAGCGGGCGATGGGCCAACCGTAACCCGTCAAATGCTTGAGGGCTGGTGACCTCGTGAACGAGATGCAGGTCGATGTAAATGAGATCGGGGTCGCCGTTTTGACCCTTCACCACCGTGTGTGCGTCCCAAAGCTTTTCAGCGAGTGTGCGTGGCCGAGAATTCATCCCTCTAGGCTACCAGCGGTATGGGTCTATTTCTGATCGTTGGCCTGATGCTCCCGAGCACCAAGGTGCAGTCGTTCACCAGCGAGCCTGGCATCGCGACGCACTTTCACCACGCTGGCCACAGTTGCGATGGTCATCGCGGCCACAATAAACCCAAGTGACAGCCAGGTGTTTATTTCGGGTACGGGCACCGGTTGGCCTCCGTTAATAAAGGGCAGCTCGTTTTCGTGCAGCGCGTGCAGCACCAGCTTCACTCCAATAAATGCGAGGATCGCAGAGATTCCGTATTTGAGGTACACCAGGCGCTCCAGCAAGCCACCCAACAAGAAGTAGAGCTGACGCAAACCCATCAAGGCAAACACGTTGGCGGTAAATACGATGAACGGGCTCTGTGTGATGCCAAAGATGGCGGGAATTGAATCCAGTGCAAACAACAGGTCGGTGGTGCCGAGAGACACCAGTACCAACAAAAATGGGGTGAACATGCGTGTACCGTCTACGGTGGTGCGCAATTTACCGCCGTCATAATGGTCACTGATTGGCACTACCTTTTTCACGAGGCGAACAAAGAGTGTCTCTTCGCTCTGTGCATCGTCACCGTGTTTGACCTGACCCCACGCGGTCCATATGAGCCACGCACCAAAAATGTAGAAGATCCACACAAATTGTTCGATCAGGGCGGCGCCCGCGAGGATGAATAACCCTCTGAAAATGAGAGCAAGCACGATGCCTATCATGAGCGCTCGCTGCTGATAGGCATACGGGACTTTAAAACTTGCCAAAATCATGACAAAAACAAAGAGATTATCAATCGACAGGCTGTATTCGGTGAGCCAGCCGGCGAGAAATTCGACTCCGTGCTGTTGATCGCCGAGCAAGAACATGGCACCCGCAAAGATGAGGGCAAGCAGCACGTAGAACCCCACCCAGAGGCTGGCCTCACGCATGCTCGGAACGTGGGGTCGCTTCAAAATGAGCAGCAAATCAATCACCAGGATGGTCAGAAGCACAACCATGGAGCCGATTTCGAACCAGAGCGGCAGAACTGTTGTCACGTGTATCTTTCGGGTTAGTGAGTCAATTGTACTCAGCGTGAAGTGTGGTGATCCTGATGGTGCACTGACACGATTGCGTCGAGCAGCGATTCTGCAACTTCTCGTTTTGAACCCCTGGCTGTGGCAATCACGTCACCGCCAGCCTGTAGAAGCGCGATCTCGTTTTCAGGTGCCTCAAAACCCTGCTGCCAGCCGACAGCGTTGACTGCGAGCAAATCACAACCTTTTCGAGCAAGTTTGCGCCTTGCCCGATCGAGCAGCTCCAAGTCACCAGTCGAGCCATCAGTTGAGAGAGTTTCAGCGGCAAACCCGACTATGAGTTGGCCTGGTAGGCGTGACGTGACCAACCCACGCAAGATGTCTGGATTTTCCACCAGGGTGAGCACCGGCGCATCATGCCCCAAATCTTCTTTACGTATTTTATGTTGCGCCACATCACTTACCCGAAAATCAGCAACAGCTGCTGCCATGATGATGACCTGAGCATCGAGAGCTTCGCTCAGAGTGGCGGCCTCAAGTTCTGCAGCAGAGCCAACGTGCACGAGTGTGGTGCGTTCCCCCACACCCGCAAGCACATGCTCATCGATGTTTGCCGCGATGAGTGTCACTGTGGCGCCCCGAGCCTCGGCGGCAGCTGCCAGTGCGACCCCCTGTCGCCCGCTAGAACGGTTGCCAAGGTATCTCACCGGGTCTATCGGCTCTCTTGTGCCCCCTGCGGTCACGAGCACCCGGACCCCCGCAAGATCAAGAACTGGGTCTTGACGTTCAGTTGAGTGTTCAGATGCACCCGAGGATGAGGGTGCTGAGTGCAGCAATTCAAGGGCGCGTTCGAAGATGTGCTGTGGTTCACTCATGCGACCTGGGCCGGTGTCGTTGCCGGTGAGGCGACCGTGTTCTGGGCCAATAAATTGGATGCCCCTCGACTCCAGCACCTTGACGTTGTGCTGAGTGGCTGGGTGTTGCCACATCTCGGTGTGCATTGCTGGCGCAACGAGCACCGGTGCTTCAGAGGCCAGCAGTGTGGTACCGAGCAGATCGTCGGCAATGCCAACGCTCATCTTGGCGAGCGTGTTGGCGGTCGCTGGAGCAATCACAATCAGGTCTGCGCGCTGACCGAGAGACACATGACGCACCTCAGGCACATTGTCGTGCACTGAGGTGGTGACGGGGTGTCGGCTGATCGCCTCCCAAGTGGGTTGACCGACAAATCGCAACGCATCGACCGTCGGCACAACATGCAGCGCATGACCCGATTCAACGAACAAACGAGCAAGCGCGACCGCTTTGTAAGCTGCGATGCCACCGGTGACTCCGAGAACGATATTCACCGCTTTATCTTCTCACGGTGAGAGGGTCTCTAACGCCAAGTCGGTTCGATCGGTAATGATGCCGTCGACCCCGAGAGCCACGAGCCGCTGCATGGTTGCAGGGTCGTTCACGGTCCACACGTGCACTTCGACACCCGCTTGGTGAGCCGCATCAAGAAGTCGTGGGGTCACTACTTTTAGCAATCCTTGCCGCTCAGGGATTTGCAGCGCATCAAGGCCATCGAACGCCCTTCGAAGTGCTGTGACCGATCGAGACTGCAGGGCGAACAGCACACGTACCAGTGCCGTTTTACTGGCCGAAGTGGCTGGCATCTGCACACTTGAGCTGCGGCGCGCCGAAGCGGCCGCTGCGAGCGCCCGGCGTCGGTGTGATTCAGAGAAGCTGGTGAGCAACACTCTGTGCCCGTGGGGTGCCACGAGTTGCCCCATTGGTTCAGCTGCGGCCGCGGCTTTGACGTCCAGATTGAAACGCACGCCCTCAAAATGGTGCAGCGCCTCTTGCAACGTCAGCACACCACCACGATCGGCCATGATCTCTCGCAGCTCGTTCAGCCTCACCTCAGACACGGGTCGTGCGTCCCCGGTGACTCGCTGCAAATTTTTGTCGTGAAAGAGCACCACGTGGCCATCACGAGTGACGTGCCCGTCGCTTTCAACATATTGGGCACCTGCTTCCACCGCGGCAGACACTGACGCCAACGTGTTTTCGGCAATTCCGCGAGCGGATTCTGCAGCAGACACAAACCCACGATGCGCAAAAATTCTTGGATGATCTGTTTCGACAAGATACGGGTGCGTCATGAGCCGTTCCTCCCCCTGTCGTTGCTTTCAGTGTAGTGAGCCGACGCTCAGTGAAACTTTCGGTTCGCCAGGGTAGATTGAGACCAATCTCAGGAGGAACGATGCGTCGATCAGTCAGTGTCCTTGGAATCGCAACTGCAGCAACGCTGCTGTGTCTGTCGGGCTGTGCGGTAAGCCCCGCGCCTGCGAACTTCATTGGCACGTGGGGCACAGTGGCGCAAGGTCAACCCTCACTCGCCATTGAAAACGACAACACCTACAGCGGCACCGATGGCTGCAACCGCCTCTGATGAACAACGAAAACGACATGACTCCCTCCGAATTCTGGGAGCAACGCTATGCGGCAGCTGATCGAGTGTGGTCTGGCAAAGTGAACCAGGTGCTGCACGATGTGGGGCTCACTTTGACACCTGGCAGTGCTCTCGACCTTGGATGCGGTGAGGGTGGCGATGTCATTTGGCTTGCGCAACACGGTTGGCACGCTCTCGGTCTCGACATTTCGGCCACTGCCGTGCGGCGAGCCACAGAAGCCGCACAGGCTTGCGGCATCAGTGAACAACAGGCCAGCTTTCGCCACGCAGATGTGACGCAGTTAAATGTTGGCCAACACTTCGACCTGATATCGGCCAGCTTCTTGCACATGAGTGACGAACAGGAGCGAGTCGACATGTTACGACGAGCCGCAGCACACGTTGCCCATGGCGGTCATTTGCTCCTCACGTCGCACGCTGAGCCACCTCCCTGGGCCAGGGGCATGGATCACGGTGAATTGAACGACAACCCTGATCAACAGACTCCATCTTCACGCCACCCGCACCAGCACGATCAGGGCAATGAGCACCAACATGGACACTCGTTTCACACGTTTCCAACCCCCGAACAAGAGGTGGCGTCACTGGCGCTTGATGAAGAACAGTGGAATGTGGTGATAGCTGAGACGCGTGAGCGAACGGCCACTGGACCAGGTGGCGAAAACGCCCAGCTCACGGATACGGTCGTCTTGTTTCAGCGCCGATAATCGGAGTGCATGCCCTGCACAGGCGATACTTGCACTGAGCCAGTGTGAACGAGGTTGACTCGCGCAAAAGTGGCTGGGATACCA